>JAHZJJ010000059.1 GCA_022600975.1 Gammaproteobacteria bacterium | reverse complement strand
GGCTTTTCCTCCATGAATTGCTCATATTGCTCTACAAATATTTCCTGATCTTCTCGATCCGGTGTGCCAGGTACCAATTTAGGCTTTTTGAATTCGTAGCCCAAACGATGTAGGAGATCCCGCATGCCGCTGGAGGTATACTCGAATCCGAAAGTCTCTTGAACATATTCAATAACGGCATGCGTCGTAAGGTAAATATTACTTTCCAGTTCCTCACAGAGCTTGGCCTGTTGTGCGTCACTTAAGTGGCAGATGCGACCTTGATAGTTGGCTTTGATCAACTCCGCAATGCCACCTGATTGGTATTTTTCTATACAAGATCTTAACGTTTCGTCATCAATCAATAATGCTTCTCGAACCGCCTTTAATTTCCAGCCCGTGTCAAGCAGAATAACCGCGTTGATTTTGTAGGCGGCACGGAGATTACGCCCGGCTCTGCGGGCCTCGCGTAGTTCACGAACTTGATCATCGGTTAGCCAAAAATTTATCATAAGCGCCAACCATAGCTAAAATATTCTCCAATTTCAACGAAAAATGGCCCTTTGTAAAGCCGAATTTTCAAACGCTATGGATATATATGGCCATTTTATTTTCCAGTAAAATGCAATAAAGCGCCACCATTCTCTTCGCAAATAGCTGCAATCTCACCAACGCTAGCTTCATCAGCTATCCGAAAAATCAATGAATTCTCTTGCCCTCACACTTTGCCATGTCCAGCCACCGCTTATTACAGCTTTCGATCTTCGATGAAACAGTCATCGCCCTTATGCTTTACCCCGTCTTTTCGCAACAATCAACAAGCGTATAATATTGAATCGTTTTATTAGCGAGAACCGCTCGTTGCTATGGGTTTATTGCAATGCCTCCGTTCTGGATGCTCGCGTACAGGTAGTTTGCTTTGATTTGTCGTTTGCGTAGTGGGCCTGACTATTCGCTTTGAGCAAATAGTCGTGACCAGTCTGATCCGAGCCTTTGGTTTGAATGCGAGGTTTTACAATGATCTGCTGGCCACATTTCACAGCACTGCCATTCTTCTGGATCAAATGAATGCACTCAATTGGCTCTGAAGTTTTATCTTGAAACCAAGCTGTCTTTGAATCAACAGATGATGCCCTTAGCGAGCATTAGTCAAAGCTGACACCCAAACGCTGACCCACCATTTCGTATGATTCCACTACATCGCCCAGATCCTGGCGGAAACGATCTTTATCTAGTTTCTCACGGGTATCCTTATCCCACAATCGGCAACCATCGGGCGTGAATTCATCACCAAGAATCACTTGGCCCTTGTATAAACCAAACTCGAGTTTGTAATCCACCAGCAACATATTGCCCTGCAAAAATAGCGCCTTAAGGATATCGTTAACTTTGAAAGTGAGCTCTTTCATTTTCTCCACATGGGTAGGCTCAGCCCAGCCAAATGAAGCTATATGATATTCGTTGATCATTGGGTCGTGCAGTTCATCATTCTTTAAGAAGAATTCAAAAGTGGGTGGATTTAGGTCTTTGCCCTCTTCTACGCCCAAACGACGACAAATGGAACCTGCAGAAATATTGCGTACTACGCACTCTACTGGCACCATATTCAAGCGTTTTACCAAGCTTTCATTAGAGGCAATAACTCTATCATGCTGAGTGGGAATACCTGCATCCTCCAACTTCTGCATAATAAAAGCATTGAACTTGTTGTTCACCATCCCCTTGCGGTTTAACTGGGAGGTTTTGCGCCCATCAAATGCCGATGTGTCATCGCGAAACAATAAGATCAGGCGATCCTGATCATCAGTGGTATAAACAGATTTTGCTTTACCACGATAAAGTTCTTCACGCTTTTCCATCAAAGTCCTCAATAAACTAACTAAAATACAAACAATTCACAAAAGCCCGGAAATATACAAATTAATATTTATTGTACCTCAGGGCGTATAAAATTTTCAGTTCTTTTCTACCTGTAGCCAATTAAAACCCTGCTGTTGACAGGCAAAAATACTATTAACAACCTGTTCTGTTGCATCTGACAAGGCCTCGCGGGCGAGCGCAACAGTATTATTTTTTTCGCTGATATGGGCTACCACCAAATGCTGTAATTGCTCACAATTTGTGCGCTGTAAAAATCCAGCGGCCTGTTGATTGTTCAGGTGCCCATAAGCTCCGCCCACCCGACGCTTTAATGATGGCGGATAAGGTCCTGAGGCCAACATCTGCTGATCGTGATTAGCTTCGAGCACCAGCCCATCACAACCACCAAACTGAGCCTCTACATGAGGAGTCACGGTGCCCAAATCTGTCAATAATCCGAGACTGATACCGCGGCTACGAAATACAAATTGCGCTGACTCTCGCGCATCGTGAGGTACCGCTACTGGGATCGCTTCAATATCGCCGCATACAAACGGTTGATAGCCTTCTATCAGCCTCAACTCTGGCAGTTTGCCAATGTTTCGCGCCCTCAGCGTACCGGGCGTCAGATAAACCGGCAAACGGTATTTACGCGCTAAAGGTGCCACACCAGACAAATGATCACCGTGCTCGTGAGTTACCACAATAGCGCTCAACTCATCTGGAGACATACCCAATCGCCGCATGCGCAGCTCAGTTTCCTTAATGGAAAAGCCGCAATCCACCAGTACGCAATAATCACGGCTTGCAACTAAGGTGCCATTACCCTTACTGCCACTACCCAGGGAAGAAAAATGTAAGCTCATTAGATGAGGTTTTGACGAATAGCCTGAAGCAGGCTCAAGGCCTCCTCACGAGGCAGTTGGTGGCCGCGAGCATCGCGAATACGCACTTCTACCACTTTATTGACATCACGTACTACTACGAGATAACCGGGGACTTCCATATCGGCTACATTGCCCTCTCGGCGCAGATTTTCAAACAGTACCGGCTTATCATCACTATTTGCATCAATATTTGATAGCAGCTGCTCTAGAGTAATTATTTCAGCCAACTTGGCTTGGTTATCCTCTTCAACTTTATCGCTATAACGCCAGCTTGAAAACCAACCTTTATCTTCGGGTAAAATTTCGCGCTTACTGTCAAAGGTTACATAAAAGAAATCATTATCCACATCTTCCTGATGCAGACGATAGCTACCCATATTTAGTGCATGAGCGACGGTTGCCCAACTCCTCTCCGCAGCCAGGCTCATGGAAATAAACGGCTCGTGCCCCACCGGCTCTTCTAGCCGCACCTTGACTTCGGCGCCACCTATCGAATGGGCTACCAGAGAAGTCGCCACACCGCTAACTTCTTCGGCAAGCCCGCTGGACATTGCATCAATCATCCAGTTTTCTTTTTCTAGGTCGGCGGAGCGCTCTGGCCAATTAAGTTGTTGTTGCACCGATTCGTCCAATGACGCCGAAATATGGCGTACATGCACTTCCGTAGTATCCGGTTGAACCCCGGCCTCAACCTGTAGACGATACTTATCTTTACGCTCAGGATTTTCTCCAAACGTCAACCAGACGGTTTCCATAATCCCCAGATTGGCATCGGAGACATCTAAGGTCAAACCTTCTGTGCGTAACAAATAATGTAGTTGTGGCCATACCTCGTCCGCTGGCTGATTAATTAATACCCAGCGCCGATTGCCTAGCTTTTGGATCTTAACTCGATCAGTGCCCACATTCAATGATAACGCCTGGGGTCGCGGCACCTCAAATTTGCCGCGACCCAAATCATCGCCGACTTGTGGAATTTCATATAGCTCTTCCTGTTGCCTACTGCTTATGTCCTTGGGGAGCTGTAACGCCGGCAAACTATTGGCAACTTGATAGTCGTCACCACGATCGCGAAAATAACCTTCATTGCCAAACATGCTACAACCACTGAAAGTAACAGCGGCGATGCACAAAGCAGCTCCGGCGGATATTTTTTTCATCTTTCGGCCCTTGGAATTCGATGTTTTTAAGTTGCTAGCCAACTTTATTAACCTCTCAATAAGCCCGCAGTTTAAAGTAAATCCGCGGTGCGTAACGCAGTGTGCACCAGCGTGTGGTGCTCGGCCGATAACGCTGTTAGCGGCAGACGCATGCCATTTTTGATAAGCCCCATCTGCTGCAGTGCCCACTTTACCGGCATTGGATTCGACTGTACAGTTAGCGCGAGATACAAAGCTTTGAGGCGCTGATCAATTAACCGGGCGCCCTCTGAGTCACCAGCTAGAGCTGCGGAGCACAACTGTGTCATCACTGCCGGAGCCAGATTAGCAACCACACTGATAACACCATGGCCACCAGCCAAAAGAAACTCCATTGCGGTGCCATCATCGCCAGAATATACAGCAAACTCCTCAGGCACTAGCGCCATCAACTCGCGAGCCCGCTGCAGATCTCCGGTAGCCTCTTTTACGCCAATGATATTTGAGTTAGCAGACAAGCGTTGAATAGTGCCAGGCAATAAATCTACAGCGGTACGCCCGGGCACATTGTAGAGTATTTGCGGAATGGCAACGGCCTTGGCAGCGGCTTCAAAATGTTGGTACAAGCCTTCCTGATTGGGTTTATTGTAATAAGGGGTCACCAGTAGGCAGGCGTCAACACCTGCCTCGGCGGCGGTTGCGGTCAATTCAATTGCTGCAGCAGTAGAGTTAGCCCCAGTGCCAGCAATTACAGAAATTCGGCCAGCCACCTGACGCACCACTTTACGAACTATTTCGAGGCGTTCACTGAAGGTTAAAGTAGCGGCCTCACCAGTAGTACCTGCAACCACTAACCCAGTAGTGCCCTGAGCTATATGCCATTCCACCAGATGCTCTAAACTCTGCCAGTCGAGGCTATTATCCTCATGCATCGGTGTGACCAGTGCCACCATACTGCCAGAAATCATCGCGACTCCCCAATGATCTTAATATCACATAGCGGCTAAAACCGCCGAAAATTTGAAAGCGCCATATACTACTGAGGGCAACCTCAAGAAGCCAGCGTATCGAGCGCACCTAGCCTGTGCCACACTTCTGGTATGCTCTCCCCTTGCCCGCAGCACCATAGATTTCCTCAGCACCTGACGGTCGAGTTTTAAAGCGCCGATGCACCCACATATACTGCGCTGGATTTTCCCGCATGCGCGCTTCCACGAAATGATTGACCAAAGTTGCGTCCCGTAGTTCATCACCGGAGGGAATTTCTGTCAGTGGCGGGTAAACTTTCACCCGGTAATGGCCGATTTGTGTGTCTCTGGTCACCGTATACGGCACCACTTGCGCTTGACCCACCCGAGCAAACCGGGAGGTTCCCGTCACCGTCGCTGCAGGTTGGCCAAACAGCGGGGCAAAGACCCCTTGACCAATGCCGTAATCCTGGTCTGGCGCGTACCAGACGGCACGCCCTCGCTTCAATGCGCGCAGTACGCCGCGCACATCCTTGCGTTGGTAAACCTCCACATCTTCTCCATGGCGTTCGCGACCCTTACGCTGCAGGTAATCATAGACCGGATTCTTATGCGCGCGGTACATGCCATCTACTGGATGATTCATCGCCATAAAAGCTGCACCAATTTCCAGCGTGGTAAAGTGCATCGCGATCATAACCACACCCTGGCCGCGCAGTTGCGGTGCCTGTAAGTACTCCAAGCCCTCGATAGAAAACCGTTTGCGCAGCCAGGCAGATGAGCGAAACCAGGCCATGCCGGTCTCCATTAATGCAATGCCATAGGAGGAAAAGTTTTGATCCAGCAGTTGTTTGCGCTCCCGCGCGGACAATTCTGGGAAGCACAGTGCAAGGTTGCACTCAGCAATATGCCGCCGACTATGGGCATAACGCAACATAAGTCGACCGAGCAGACGCCCGAGTGTTAATTGCCAGCCATAGGGAAGCTGAGCGCACAGATACCAGAGGCCAAACGAAAACCAAGTGAACCAGTAGCGAGGATGCAACAGTGCAAGGCGAAAATGCGATTTTCCCATACTTTCCCATACTAAAAAATGTATCAACCATTATTGGCATAATAAGCATTACATTATACCCAAGACAGCGACAAACAGATACTTGGACCAGTGCCCAGCCATAATGCCAACGCTGGAGAGGCCATTGGCATTAATGGCGCAGCAGTGCATCTAGCTCATCCACCACTTCACACCAGTCAGAATCCTCTGCAATGGCTTCAAATAAGAAGCTGCGCTGTACTTCGGACCAAAAATCGGCACTGAGTAACAGCTCTCCATCTGCCAAATGATGGCGGGCCAAAAAGTCTTCTATTTCATCTTGTTCTGCACCCAGTCCAAGCTGAGCAAAGAGATTTTGTAAAGTGTGATGTCCCGTGATTTCCATAACTACTCCAGCGCCACCTAACGTTTTTCAGTATAGCTTGCAGCCCAACGCTACCAATGCCCCTTACCCATTGCCGATCATTGGTCGAAGTAGCCACCATAAAGCGTGCAAACTCATGGCCACCATCAACAGAGAGATCAACCAACCACAAATAGACATCCACATAGGGTGCTGATAATTGCCAACAATGGATTTTTTTCGTGCAGCAAGCAGTATAACACTCAGGGTGATGGGCAGAATAAATCCGTTCACAGCGCCGGCCAAAATAAGCAGCATTATGGGTTTGCCTAGCACACAAAAAATTATCGTAGACATTAGGATGAAAGCGATAATAGCGGAGCGTGAATGCCTGCCAATTGCCGGGTGTAACGTTTTTAAAAAGGATACTGAGGTATAAGCTGCACCAATCACCGAGGTAATAGAGGCCGCCCAGAGCACTAGGCCGAATAATTTATGACCCAGATTTCCCGCAGCCTGTAGAAACAAGGAAGCAGCGGGATTTCCTGCATCTAAAGAGATGCCTTGACTGAGCACTCCCAAAGTAGCTAGAAATAAAATGATACGTATAAGTGAAGCCGCACTAATCGCCAACGCAGAACCGCGATTCACTTGTGTTAGTGCTTCCTCTCCAACAACTCCGGCATCCAGTAAGCGATGCGCACCGGCAAACGAGATATAACCACCAACCGTCCCCCCTACCAGGGTTACAATAGCTAGAGCGTTAAATTTTTCCGGCAATACAGCACGATAGATAGCCTCACTTAATGGTGGCGCAGTAGAAAATAATACATAAAACATCATTGCAAGCAGCATACTACCCATTGATATGACAAATCTATCCATAAGCCGATCAGCGCTTTTAAACAAAAATAAAGCAATCGCCACTACAGTGCTAATGGCTGCGCCTGTGACCGGATCGAGCGACGGAAACAGTACATTAACCCCCAGGCCAGCCCCTCCAATATTGCCAATATTAAAGGCAAGACCACCCAGAGCAACCATTCCCGCAATCACATAACCGAGCCCAGGATATAGTACATTGGCAATATCCTGGGCTCGCTTTTTAGCAACAACAATAATTCTCCAGATATTAGTTTGCACTAAAATATCGAGGAGAATAGAGAACAAAATAACGAAACCAAAACTGGCACCAAGGGTTTGTGTGAATACCACAGTTTGTGTTAAAAAACCGGGGCCCACTGCCGAAGTTGCCATCAAAAAAGCAGCCCCCATCACTAGGGACCAATTAAAACTACTGGCGCTAGCGTTATTAACAAAATACTTTTTTTCCAAAGCTAATAAGTTACCTCTATTTATTAAAATAATGAAAGCTGCCAAGCCATGCCTTTTGCGCACTCTCAAGGCTGGCTTTATAAAATTGAACACTAGAGCCAGGAAGGCATTGGGCCAAACGGCTTAAATCTTTAGCGGTTACGCAACCTATTTTAGGGTAGCCACCAATCGTTTGCCGATCGCGCATTAATACAATAGGCTGACCATCTGCTGGAATTTGTATCGACCCGAGGGCGACACCTTCTGAATAAAGCGTCTGCTCCGGATAGTTTATAGAAGGCCCGGACAATCGATAACCCATTCGATCAATTTGAGTGGAAACCGTATAGATAGAACAAAAAAAACGCTCTCGAGCCGCAACGGTAAAGTGCGCATACTGATAGCCAGGAATCACAGCCACTTCAATACTGCGCGCATAGCTTGGAATATACTTTGCGGGTACCTGTTTTTGGCCGTGTATCTGGGGCCTTGGAAATTCAATGGTATCACCGATACCAAGTGGCTTTCCGGAACCATCTCGCCCCCCTAGTTGATCGCGCAAAACCGTGGCTGCGCTACCCAATACCGTGGCAGTTTGAAAGCCACCACTCACGGCAAGATAAGCTCTCAACCCAGATGTTGCAACACCCAGCTCAAGATGATCGCCAGCCTGCACACAATGACTTTGCCAGCCAGATATTGGCTTACCATTAAGCTTGGCCAGCATATCAGCACCCGTTAACGCAATGACGGTAGCTTGATCAAAGCGACAACGAAAAGGCCCAAGGGTGATTTCAATTTGAACCGCATTGGACAGGTTGCCCAAAAGGTGATTGGCCCAATTAAAAGCGTGCTCATCCATTGGCCCGCCACAACTGACACCTAAATGTTGGTGGCCGCGCCGGCCCGGATCTTGCAATAAACTGAGTGGACCCGCGGTTAAAACCGTCAGCGTCATGGCGTCTCCAGCCTACCAACAGGCGGTTCCAAGCTGCCCCCCAATTCCAGGTAAGCCGCTTTACTAATAGGTTTGAACCTAACCTCTGCGCCCACTTCAAACAAAGTGAGATTTTCTCGCCTCAAATCAATGATAGCGCGAGGGGTGCGGCCAATCACCTGCCAGCCCCCTGGTGATTGCCTAGGGTAAATAGCCGTTTGTCTATCGGCAATAGCCAAGCTCCCCGCCGGTATTCGTGTCCTTGGAGTAGTTTTCCTTGGCATCATCAAACGCTCATCGGTATGGCCTAAGTAGGCAAACCCCGGTGAAAACCCAATAGCATATACACGATACCGAACTGCCGAATGAAGGTTCACCAATGCATCAACGCTCAAGCCGGTAAAAGCACAGACTTCCCTTTGATCCAAAGCAACTTCTCGGCCATAGTAAACCGGCAGCTCAATAATTTCCGTTGATTTATTTAAAGAAAACTTATCGCAATTCTCAGCACAAAGTGCAACTAATGCTTGGTGAAAAGCTTTAGCCGGGATTTGCGCAAGATTAAATTCGATCAAAATGGACGTGTAAGATGGCACTATATCAATAATCAGTGGACCAAATGTGCTTTTAATGTGCCGCACTTTGCAAGCAATATCTACTATTGTTTGAGGGTCAGCTTGATCGGCAATGTAAACGATCACCGTATTTTCATTAACCGCTGCTATTTTCATTCCTAGCGGCTATCAATTGCCTGACGAAGCCAAGAGGCTGCTTGGACAGCTAAAGGACTATCTCCATGAATACATAGGGTATCCGCATGCACCGCAATAATGTCGCCGTGAAGAGTGGTTACCGATTGGGTCTCTATAAGCTGGAGTGCCTGTTGCTGAATTTTTTTTAAATCAATAAACGTTGCCCCTTTCATCGCCCTAGAAACCAGGCGTCCGTTTTTATCGTAAGCGCGATCCACAAAAGCTTCAAAATACAACAATACATTATAGCGTTTGGCCAGTTTGATGTAGTGTTCCGTGTCGGGTGTCGCCATCACCACAAAAGGCAAACTTTCATCAAAACCTTGCAATGCAGCAAGTAGGGTGATAAAAACATCGTCTTCCTGCATCATCGTATTGTAAAGAGCACCATGAGGCTTTACATACTCCATGGTCGTATTCTGACTCTCACATAGCGCACTCAATGCGCCCAGCTGGTACAAAAACAATGCGCTGAGTTCAGCTTTGGAAAGCGCTATGTGGCGACGGCCAAAACCCTGTAAATCATTGTAACCTGGGTGAGCACCAATAGTGACCTGGTGTCGCTTTGCCAACGCAACGGTTTCGCTCATAACCAGCGGATCTGAAGCATGCATACCGCAGGCGATACTTGCCATATCTATATGGGGCATGACCTGCGCATCCTGGCCCAATGTCCAGCGCCCGAAGCTTTCGCCCATATCGCAATTGATTTTCATCGATTTATCCCATGGGACCAGATAATTCAGATCATTTCAGAAAATTTACATGGCAAAAAAACTATTGTATGGCGCCTAGTGCTGACACTGCCTGGCCTTAAACTCTTTGCGACGGCGGTGTAATACCGGCTCAGTATAGCCGTTTGGTTGATCGCAACCGTTAAACACCAACTCGCAGGCCGCCTGAAAGGCAATACTATCGTCAAAATCGGGAGACATATTTTGATAGTGAGGATCACCGGTATTTTGTCGGTCTACCACCGCAGCCATGCGCCGCATGGTTTCTGTCACCTGTGCTTCGGTGCATACACCCTGTCGTAACCAGTTGGCAATATGCTGAGAGGAAATACGCAAAGTCGCGCGGTCTTCCATCAAACCGACATTATTGATATCAGGCACTTTGGAGCAACCCACTCCCTGCTCCACCCAGCGCACCACATAACCGAGAATGCTCTGGGCATTATTATCCAGTTCGTTCTGAATTTC
>JAHZJJ010000058.1 GCA_022600975.1 Gammaproteobacteria bacterium | reverse complement strand
GCGATCTTCCTTTTCCTGATTCCTAATATATTCACGAATCACCTGCTCATCCCGACCAACAGTGGATGCAAAATAACCTCTAGCCCAGAAATGTTGACCAACATAGTTTCGCCTGCGCTCCATATACACTCGCGCAATATGAATTGCACTCTTCCCCTTAATATATCCGATCACTTGTGCAACCGAGTATTTCGGCGGAATCGATATCATCATATGTACATGGTCCGGCATAAAATGTCCCTCTTCAATCACGCTCTCCTTCTGCCCCGCCAATCTGTGAAATATCTCACCCAGTTCTCTACGAAGCTGGCAAAAAAGTACTTTCCTTCTGTATTTCGGGATAAAAACGATGTGGTACTTACACTCCCAACGTGTGTGATTTAAACTGCTTACTTGTCTCATAGTATCTCCTTAACGTGGTGCTTGGCGGCTCACGCTTCGGAGTTACTATGGGATTTCCGAAAATGTCAAACTTTGACTGCCTCCCCAGCAAAGCTGGGGGATCCCTCATGATTGTTTAGCCGGCACCCACTGACAATACTGCCAGCCCCTACAGCAAGACTTGAAACTCCGCTGACAAGACTATTGATAGCCAAGGCAACAGCATTGTCACCACTCTCTTCAGCCAGTCGGCCTACTACAGCGGCATCAAAGCCACTGGCTGAGGTTTGGCAGTAAAACAGCAAACTGAATAACCCTGATTTTTTGGGATTTGTTGTCTATTTTTTCGGTTTTATATATTTTATTAATAGTTAGAACGGAAACTTTCAACCGCTCATGGTGGTTGAAAGTTTCTCAATTGAACAAGTTTCGTATTTACGGAATTTGGCGGCTGGGGGCAGGAGTTGAACACCTCCAGTTAACCCAAGAGGTTTGCGGAGGTGATTTTTGATTACAACATCAAGGGTATGCTTTTAGCCCCGCTTTTAAAGCCCCATCAATCGTGCCATCAAGCAGCTCTCCCCCTGGAAAAATCTCTCCTTCAGCATAGAATTCAGAAGAATACTTAAATATTGCAAAATCCCAATCATCTAATTTTCCAGTATATTTTAATCGGCTAACTGGGCCAAATCCTCCATACTGGTCGCTTCTATCTAAATATACGAAACCTCGTCTAAATCTACATCTATAATCCGTTTTATTTTTTAAGTTAAATTTCTTAACAATCCATTCTACTTGGTCTTTTAGGTCTTTGGTCATTTTCATAGTATTCACCATCTCCATCACAATACTAGTTCCCCTAAGAACCATCTTAAACATAAACCTAGCAAATAAAAAGTAGCAGAGGTTGCAAATCTCTCTTGGATGAATGGCCCTCAATTAACGTATAGAATTTAGACTCAACCTTTTAGCTGCCTAAAAAGTAAGAAGAAAGTTGGCGGGAAATAGTAAGATATGTAGTTAGCGATACATAACCCACCAGCTCCGAGGCCAACTTTCATGGATCACTGTCATTACACAACGAAACAAAGACAACAATCCATTGTAAAACAATGCTCAGTCGGCAGATGCTTATCGCTTTTTAAACTACTGAGTAGCCCAGAATTATTGGATATAGTTAAGCTTCGTCAGTAAAATCTGTGGGTCACGCATCCTGAAAAATTGACGCGGCCAAGCTGTACCCCCAATAGCTTGCCCATGCCAGAGAGCGACCGTCTGCTGTTCTGTTGCCGCCTTTGCCAATTCAGCTAACTTGTTTACGCGTTGGCATTGCCCAGACTGTCACTTCGAAGCGGAAGCGCGAATGGGTTAAAAATCAAACCCCATACCCACACTGGTGGCCATATCGTTATCAGCAAAACTCACCCCCAGACTAATGCGGCCCCGGGGCAGTGGCTGGCTGTATATTACCGCTCCGGCGATTTCATTTTCGTAATGGCCGGCACCCACGGCAAAACTGCCATGACCAAGGCAATCGCGCCTTTTTTTACACTTGAGCTGACCAATATTGGCCGCCGTCGCCATGCCCGCCGCGCTCATTGCTCCCATCACGTTAATGCGGTCACTTTGTTGGCCCAAGCGCCGATTGATCTCATTTAACTCATCAGTATTATTTGACCCACCAGAACCATTGTTGGGTTCAACCCCAGCAATGGCTTCATCGACATAGTCAATCGCGCTATCCAAAGTTTGATTCAGCCCCTCATTGTATTGTTGAAAATTCACAGCATCGGTGGCACCTGTACCCCGAGCGATATTCACCAACCTCCATTCATTGCCGGAAGAGCTCATTGAAACGGTATTCGGTGCATCGGCCACCGTTATGCTTGGGAAAGCCCTAATAAGCTTTGTGATTTATCGATCAGCTATCGCTGAATATGGCGATATGGTTCCATTTTGGTCATAAAGCAACAAACTGAATGATTCCATTTTTTTGGGGCTCGCTGCTATTTACGTGTGGTTTTGTAAATTTTATGGAGGGTTCGAGCGGAAACTTTCAACCGCCCGTGGCGGTTAGAAGTTTTCTCAACTGAGCAGGTTTACAGGGGCCCCAAGCAATAGGTACAACAACAATCAGCCTAGCCAGTCTGGTAGAAACGCTGGCATCACCGTATTGCCACAATGGAAATGCCAGCGCTTGCGAAACCGCTCGGGCAAGTTTGCCAGGCTTACCTTTTACCCTTCAGTGCAGAGAACCTGAACCATCGTCCGGAGGGTCAGAGGGCTCCGAATCAGAAATGGGTTGAACATTTTCATTGCCGGTTTGTGGCCTGGCTCTGTCTGCTAATTGCAAAGACTGCTTAGATTTACTCAGTTGACCACCATCGCATGCCACAATTTCCAGCTCTACAATGTCACCCTCCATGCTTACCGGCGTAACGGTAAAAAGCCCACCCAGTTGAATGTGTTGAAATAATTTACAAGGTATTACCAGCATGTTTATTTGCTCCTTAAAAAAAGCCTGTGGCCAAATATTTTTGGGGAAACGCTGGTTTCCACTTTACTGCGCTCGCCGCAGGCGTAATCCGTATGAGAAACTACACAGTGAATTTGTTTGAATTTTGAATAAGAGGAATAAGAGAAATGGGCGGGCCGCGGCTGAAGTAGAGAACCACACCAATTTTCGCGGTACACCAAAACCCACTCCGGCAACAGAGGCGGGAGTGGTCGGCATTGCTCGGCCTTAAAAACAACTTTATTGAAGACGAGCGTGTGAATGACGTATCATCCAAGATAGCCTCGCTAGATATCTACTTATCTGTCGGGGTTAGCCATCTCTCGGTGTTGTCGCACCGGGGGGTGGCGCCTATGTTAAGGTCACGCGATCATACGGTGGTTCTTCATGCATTTAGGTTTTTTAGTTTCCGCGAGGGTTTGGGTTGTTCACAACCTCGCGGGTTGAGCGACTGCATTTGTGTATTTTTTTATACGTCTGTTCTAAGTTTTCTATACAGCTTTACTAGGTTTCTTGTACTTTTTTTCTATCTCTTTTTGCTTGCTCGCACCGGTTTTTAAGGTGCGCGCTACCACAGCACCTAGCACGGTAATAGTTTTTTTGGGAAAGTGCAATTAAAGATGAAGTGTTAGGCGCCTAAAAAATAATGGGTTGCACGCTAGGGGATTGAAGCTTAAACCCCCCTGTCTACCCGGCTAGGTGTTATCAAAACCTTCTTGCCTTGGTGCGGCCATGCCGTGCTCACACCATTTTGCTCTTTCACCCCAAAATATATTT
>JAHZJJ010000057.1 GCA_022600975.1 Gammaproteobacteria bacterium | reverse complement strand
TAACGAAGACTCATGTTTGCGTTTAGTTTCAGCGGTAGCGATAGAAATCTCTGATGAATGGCAGACAGGAAAGAAGTATTTAACAATGTGAAAACCGGCTGTCAGCTAACTGAGAATTTACAGAAGAAAAGTTGCTTTATCAAATAATATGTAGTCGGCCCGACAGAGGATATTGCTGATTCAAACTTTCCAACAAGGTAGCAGTAGACTCTGCATCAACTGTTTCCGATTCTATGACGGTAACATCGAAGGTTTCAGCATTGATTGCGCCATGCAAGTTCAACCTCTGACGACCGGAGTTGGTCTGCAAGTTCCGTTTCTGGCCACGCTTTATCCGGCCATAAGCCGCCATCGTATTATGCTCTGGGTGCACTGCGTCAATGAAGAATACATCCTCATCATCTGGCTTTTCTTTCATGAATTGCTCATATTGCTCTACAAATATTTCCTGATCTTCTCGATTTGGTGTGTCAGGTACCAATTTAGGCTTTTTGAATTCGTAACCCAAACGATGTAGGAGATCCCGCATGCCGCTGGGTGTATACTCGAATTCGAAAGTCTCTTGAACATATTCAATAACAGCATGCGTCGTGAGGTAAATATTACTTTCCAGTTCCTTACTGAGCTTGGCCTGTTGTGAATCCTTAAATGGCTAGTGCGACCTTGATAGTTGGTCTTTATCAATTCAGTAATGCCACCTGACCGGTATTTATCTATATAAGATCTTAACGTTTCGTCATCAAGCAATAATGCTTCTCGAACTGCCTTTAACTTCCAACCTGTGCCAAGCAGAATAACCGCGTTGATTTTGTAGGCTGCACGGCGATTACACTCTGCTCTGTGAGCCTCGCGCAGCTCTTGGATTTGATCATCTGTCAACCAAAAGTTTTTCATAGAGCCGACCATAGCGAAATATTTTCCCAGATTCAAGAAGATATTCCCGCTGTAACTCCAAATTTTCAAACGCTACGGGTATAGCTTAATCTCACTATTTGGGAATGAGTTCATTAGCATATGCAGACCCACACTCCCAATTAAAACTTCCCACTTAGAGCCAAAATAAATAAGTCTGCTGGCAGTGCCTGACCATTTATTTTCAAATTGCCTTTATTTACATTAAGGTTCATTTGCAATCTGCCATTTTTTTCCAGCAATAAACCATAATTGCGCAAGGTCTTCGCCTGAGAACCCAATGGTGAGTTTAATAGTGTCTGTTCTGTAGCGTTAAGCTGCATATTGCCAGAGAGGGCATTGAGCCAAAAGTAGGGCTGCTGACTGTTCCGGCGCAAAGTTCTGGGCATGCCTTGCCAATGAACGTCTAATTGTAGCTGTGTGGGCCCGGTGGTGGATTTTGTGTCCAGTTGCTGTTGTAACTGTAAAGGCCGCTGCAGTATCTGTACCCAATTGCGTTTTGGCGCGGGTGTTAGTAACAGGGTATAGAGGTAGTGATGTAAGTCTGCATGGCTAATACCCGGCAAGCTTAGTTGCTGTTGCAGGGCAGTGATGGGTATGGAGGCCTGTATCTCGGGGATCTGTAAATCTGTGACAATATCTAATACACCGGCAGATAGGCGTTCGGCGTAATAACTGAGCTGTAGGTCGTGTAATTCTAAAGGTCCATGAATAGATTTAGCGCGTAGCAGTGGCATATTCATTGTGGCCTCGCCACTACCGGCTGGGGTTAACTGGTATTCACCCTTGGCAGAGGAAAAATGCAAAAGCTCCCGGCCTTGCTGCATCCGGGTAAACTCCCCCAGCTCAAAACTACCCAGCAGTTGTTTGCCGTAAATATCGGTTTCCAATAGCAGCATCATGCCGGAGAAACTTATCTGTTCCTTTCCCTCATTGCGTTCAATGGGTAACAGCTGAAGTTTGTTGATAATGCGGCGATCGAAACCCACCAGCGTTTCAATTAATAACGGGCTTTTATTCAGCTCTGCTGTAATCGGGCCGTAATAAGTTTCCAACTGCTCGCGCAACGCTGGTTCCAACTGTTGCCCGCTAAGCCGTGTTTTAGCATAGATAAAACCTAGGCGCGGGCCGGACTCAGTAAACAGCACCGGGCCGTGTTGAATATTGCTATGCAGCTCTGTAATTCCCTTTTTGCCACGCAAGTGGCTCAGTGCCTCAGAGGCAAACCAGTTTCGCTGAAAACCCTCAACTTCCACATTGGCAGAGCGCGCCAACTGCTGTTGCCAGATTTTTTCAACTGCAGGGCCAATAAAGCCGGGCAACACCACAGCGGCAATTAAGAGTAATGCGGTGAAAGTTAGTAGAATTAATCGTAAAATTTTCATTGCAACGAGCAACCATAAATCAATCGATGCAAATAATATCAGGTTTTCGCCAGTAAAGTAGGTTGCATCGAGGGCATTAAATCACAGCTTTTACAATTAAAAAGTTCTTCAACTACTTATAGCTCGCGCCACTCGAGAGTTACTTGGTCGTCCCAGGGCAGTGGAAATAAAGTCTCCCGCAGCCGCAAGCGTGCGGAGTTCGATTCCGGTTTCGATACCCAGACCATTGAGCATATAAAGCACGTCTTCACTGGCGACATTACCGGAGGCTCCGGGGGCATAAGGGCATCCACCAAGGCCTGCCACCGCGGCATCCACAACTGCTACACCAGCTTGTAATGCCGCATAAATATTTGCCAGGGCTTGGCCGTAGGTATCATGAAAATGCACCGCAAGCTTTTCCACAGGCAGTTTGGTAGTCAGTTTTTCCAACAATTGATATACAGCCATAGGCGTACCCACGCCGATGGTGTCGCCGAGAGATATTTCATAACAACCCATGGACAGTAATATAGCGCTAACTTCAGCTACTTTGTCGGCACTGATATTACCTTCGTAGGGGCAACCGAGCACACAGGAGACATAACCGCGCACCGGAATAGCGTCGCGCCGGGCCTGTTGCAACAATGGGCGAAAGCGCTCGAGACTTTCATTGATAGTGCAGTTGATATTTTTTTGACTAAAAGTTTCCGAAGCGGCAGCGAATACGGCCACTTCATTGACTCCAGCTTCCAACGCGCGTTGGTACCCCTGCATATTGGGGGTAAGGGCGCTGTAGGTAACACCTTTTTTACGCTCAATTGCGCCGAGCACCGCTTCACTGGCGGCCATCTGCGGTACCCATTTGGGGCTGACAAAACTGCCGGCTTCAATGATCGACAAACCGGAATTACTCAGTTTGTCGATCAGGGCAACGCGGGTCGCGACTGAAACCGGCTGCTGCTCATTTTGCAGTCCATCGCGCGGGCCCACTTCCACCATTTTCACAAAGCTTGGAAGCTTCACTGTGTCTGCTCCTCAGCGATAAAATCAATCAACAAGCTGCCACCATCCACTAATTCACCAGTGGCGCATAAAAATTGTTGCACGGTGCCCGCCGCAGGCGCGCGCAGGGTATGTTCCATTTTCATCGCTTCCATAACCAGTAACGGCTGATCTTTTACTACCTGCGACCCCGCCTCGGCCAACAGTGCTACAATGGTGCCATTCATCGGCGCATCGAGACCGAGACCCTGTTCCCCATGCTCGCCGATATCGACTGCTAGTAAACTGAAATCCACTTGATTGTCATCGATGAATACGCTTGCTTCACTGCCGTTTTCAACGCTGGCGTAGCTTACCCGGCGCCCATCGACCAGTACAAAATCCCGTCCGTCAAAACTCGCCACTTCGCCACAAGTTGCACCGTTGGCGGCATTACATCGCCAATAAATTTGTCTGTTGCAAGTGGTAAAATTGACTTCAATGGCCTCACCGTGAAACAGGATTTGCCGACTGCGTTCGGCACTAAGGTTACTGCGCCAATTGTCGCCTGTATGCCAGGGAGATTGCGGGTCCAATGGGGGTGCACTGCGGCTCAGTTGTTGTAGCTCCCGCCGCGCCAGAAAGGTCGCCACAGCGGCGCATTTTATCGGTGTTAAGGGTTGTTGCTGTTGCAAGCTTTGTGCTTCGTTTACTTCGATAAAATGCGTACTGACGCCACCCTGGATAAATTCTGGATGGTTGATTACCCGGCGCAGAAAATCGATATTATGGCGCACTCCGGCAATTTGATACTGCTTTAGTGCGCGATCAAGCTTGGCTAGCGCTTCCTTGCGGTTGCGCCCGTGGCAGATTAATTTGGCAATCATCGGGTCATAGTAAACGCTGATTTCATCACCGCTTTGCACCCCGGCATCGACGCGTACAGAATTGCTGGTTTGTGGTGGCTGGTGGCGGATCAGTTTGCCGGTAGACGGTAGAAAATTGTTGTCAGGGTCTTCAGCATAGATACGTACCTCCAGTGCATGACCGCTGATATGTAGTTCTTCTTGCGCCAGTGGCAGTGAATCGCCGGCGGCGATGGCCAGCTGCCAGGCCACCAGATCTTCGCCGGTAATCATCTCCGTTACAGGGTGCTCCACCTGCAGCCGCGTGTTCATCTCCATAAAATAGAAGGCGCCGTCAGTATCGAGCAAAAATTCCACCGTGCCCGCACCCACATAGCCAATCGCATGAGCGGCGCGCAACGCGGCTTCACCCATGCGTGTCCTTAGTGCTTCTTCAACGCCTGGTGCCGGCGC
>JAHZJJ010000056.1 GCA_022600975.1 Gammaproteobacteria bacterium | reverse complement strand
TGATAGTGACTGTTCGATATCACCATGGGATTTATCCAGGCTAGTTTCGGAAATCAGACTTTTAATGATGTCGTTAAATTGATTAAATGCGGCTTCAAAATAACAGCTTTTATCATTAGGTAAATCGGTGTAATCTTGCATCGATAGGGTCCTTAGTGATTTAGTTATTAGTTTGCAAACCTATATCTATCACTTTTGACCCTATCTTTTCAATAGAAAAATTCTATCTCGTTGATTTAGCTGGTTTTGTTTGTTGTTAGAAAAGAGCCGCACCCTTTAATTATTTTTATGATTTAATCAAAAGCAATCACTCTACTACAATCATTAACTTACGTATAATGTAACAAAATAAAAGTATAATAATGGAAACTGATCCTTACACACTCGATGATTTAAATATTTTTTCAACCCAAACCAATAAAATATCTCTTTTCAACTTTTGCGACCATACCCGCACAAATGGAGGATCAAAAGCATTACGCAAACGCATGGAGCAGCCATTTTCTACTGTAGAAAAAATTCTATCTGTGCAACTATCCATAACTTACATGAATGAACATCACCTTGGCTTCGAAAACTTGCCTAAGAATATCGTAATGAAGAATGTCGATACTTATATAGGCGGGGCATTACCTATGGTGAACAGCACCAACCCAATAGAATTTATTATAGAAGCATTTTCACTTTGGTTTAATTATGAAAAATTTTACTTTAGCATCGTGAGGGGTGTTAAATTTACATGCACTCTGCTAAAATTATTGCGCCAATTAATTAAAAATATGCCTAAACTCTCATCTTCTGGAGAAATTTTATCGCTGTTAGATGAGATTAAAATTATTTTGGCACGCGACGAACTTACTAAAATTAAAAGCCCCAAGAATGGAAGCTATTCGGTTCTTCAAACTATTCGCCTTGACCAAACATTTCGATTAAAGGAAATGCATTCTATCCGCAAATTGATACTGCTCACCTATGAAATAGACGCATTAATGGCCATGGCAATCTGCACTAAAAATAATGGATTTATACTCCCTGATATCAAACCCGGCGCACCACATATACAAGCGAAAGAGCTAGTGCAACCTCTGGTTGAAAATGCTATAGGGAACAACATGATTCTACACCCAAAAAAGCCTTTACTTTTTTTAACAGGACCAAATATGGCAGGTAAATCTACTTACTTGCGGGCTGTAGGAACAGCGCTTTACCTTGCCCATCTAGGAATGGGTGTACCCCAGGGCAAACGGGTCTAAACTGATCAATTTTGTACTTGATACTTGACCAATTTCACTCATCATGGAATATAAGCCGCTTTGGCTGTACTTCCTGTGAAAGAAACCACCATCACTCAAGCCTTTGGCGACCTAACCGACCCAAGGATGAGGCGTACTCAGCTGCATTCACTAACGAGCATCATCACTATATCTATCTGCGCCATTATTTCTGGCTGTAATGATTTTTGCTCCATTGCAGAGTATGGGAAATCGAAGCGATCATGGTTTGAGAAATTTTTAGATCTCCCCCATGGCATACCCAGTCATGACACCTTTAATGATGTGCTCAGCCGTCTCAGCCCCTCGGGGTTCACCAAAGCCTTTACCCGCTGGGTAACACGTCTCGGAGAATTAAAAGATGATATCGTTGCCATTGATGGTAAAGTCATGCGTAGAACGCTGGACAAAGCCAATAGCAACCCAGCGATTCATTTGGTCAGCGCTTGGTCGGTTAAAAACAATCTCTGTTTTGGCCAGGTAAAGGTATCGGATAAATCGAACGAGATTACCGCAATCCCTAAGCTGCTTGAACTTCTAGATATTGAAGAAGCGACCGTTACTACCGATGCTATGGGCTGCCAGCATACAATTGCCGAGCAGATTATCGACAAAAAAGCTAATTACGTTTTGGCACTTAAGGCTAATCAAGGTGAATTTCATGACGATGTTAAATGTTTTTTAGATGCCCAAGTTGATCAGCAATTTAACAGCGCTCGACACACAATGTTTCGCGGCATTGATGGCGATCATGGGCGCATTGAGGAGCGCAATGTCTGGTTGCATACCGATATCGGCTGGCTGCACGAGCGCCACCCTAAATGGAAAACAGCAAAAGGCATTGCCATGGTCGAAAGCACCCGAACGATAGGTGAGCATAGCAGTACAGAGAGACGTTACTATGTCACTAGTCATGGCGATAAGAGCGCTGAATTCATTGCTCATGCAATTCGCAGCCACTGGCACGTCGAAAACAAGCTGCATTGGCAGCTGGATGTGAGTTTTGATGAGGACCAAAACAGATTGCGACAAGGACATGCTGGTGAAAACATCGCAATGATGAACAAAATCGCCTTAAACCTGCTTAAAAACGAGAAAAGCTTGAAGCTGGGCGTCAAAAATAAACGATTGAAAGCCGGCTGGGACAACGATTACCTCATGAAGGTGTTAACTGTTGGGTTTACAGCTGTATGATTTAGATCCGTTTGCCCTGGGGTGTACCCGCAAAAGCTTGCAGTTTTAGCCCTGTGCAAAAGCTTTTTAGTACTATATCAATCAGAGATGATCTACACAAAGGTATTAGTTACTTTCAGGCAGAAGTGTTGCGAGTTAAAGCAATTGCCAAAGCAATTGCACAAGGTTTCCGCGTTGTGTCACTCATGGATGAACCATTTAAGGGTACCAACGTAAAGGATGCTTTCGATGCAACCTTAGCCTTGGTGCAAAGATTTGCTCATCAGAAAAACTGCTTGTTTATTTTGTCCTCGCACCAAATTGAAATTATCAAAGATCACCGTGTAGCTAAAAAATTAATTGATTTCAGGCATTTTGAAGCACAAGAGTACGGACAATACCTACAATTTGATTATCGTTTACGTCCAGGTGTTTCCGAACAGAGACTTGGCATGCGAGTTTTAAAAGAAAAAGGTGTTTTAGATTTACTTGATAACAATTGACCGCGGAGACGGTTATTCCATTATTCCCCCACAAGCGGTCCAGCCACCATCTATCACTAGGCATTCTCCCGTCATATAACTGGACGCGTCTGCAACTAAATATAATACTGCGTTAGCCATTTCTTGTGGTTGCGCATGACGCTGCATCGGGATATGCTCTATGATCCTTTCATAAATCTCTTTGTGCTCAAACAATGCACCGGCAAATTTTGTCTCAGTCAAACCCGGCAGTAGTGCATTCACCCGAATATTATATTGCGCGCACTCTTTAGCAAAAGCTTTGGTCATATTGACCACCGCTGCCTTAGAAAGTGAATATACACCCTGACCTGTGCCCGGCTGCAAAGCATTGATAGAAGCCACATTGACGATACAACCGCTTCGCTGCTGGCGCATCAACTTCCCTGCCTCAACCGACATAAAAAAATAGCCGCGAATATTTACATCCAGTGTTTTCTGAAAAGCAGCTAAATCCGTATCGAGAATATGCCCAAAATAAGGATTAGTTGCCGCATTATTTATGAGGATATCCAACTGCTTAAATTGTTTGTGGACACGTTTAAATACACTCTTGATATCTTCCATATTGCCAATATGGCAGGCCAAGGCCTCTGCTTTGCCGCCGGCAGCCTTAATTTCATCGACAACCCGTTCACAACCTTGTAGCTTGCGGCTAGATATCAGTACATAAGCACCCTGCTCTGCCAATAACTTGGCTGTCGCTTCGCCGATACCACGGCTGGCACCGGTTACCAGTGCAATTTTGCCCTCTAAATCAAACAAATTTGTCGCCATATTTATGCACCACCTAGCTGAAGGTACCGTGAATTGTAACGAAAATTTTATAACAACCTTAGCAAGTTGGTCATTCTGCGCTGCTCTCCATACTATTTCAACGTTTATATCACCCTTGCCAATCCTTCGCGCTTTATCTGTGCACAGCCGGAGTACAACCGACCGATATCGGCCAAGGTATCTGATCGAAATGGCCACTACTCCCGCCAAAAGCTCTTTGTTATTCTTTTTCATTCACAACAGACTAAACCTTATTATTCATCAGCTGGCCCGACTTTTGCGTAATTTCACGCCGCTGACGGGCAATTAAGAGATCATCTCTATGAGTCATCCGTATCCCCATCTGCTGTCACCCCTGGAACTGGGATTTACCCAGCTAAAAAATCGTGTTTTGATGGGTTCGATGCACACCAATTTGGAAGAGCACCCAGGCGGCTTTCCACGCTTAGCAGCGTTTTACGCTGAGCGTGCTCGCGGTGGTGTCGGCTTGATAGTGACCGGTGGTATCGGCCCCAACGAAGAGGGCTGTGTCGCCATGGGAGCGGCCAAACTGACATCTTCGGAAGAAGCTCAACAACACCGTGAAATAACTTCCGCCGTGCACGACGCCGATGGAAAGATCTGCATGCAAATCCTCCATGCCGGCCGTTATGCCTACAACCCCAATCAGATTGCCCCCTCTCCACTCAAGGCGCCCATTAATCCCTTCACACCCCGAGAATTAACCACTAGTGAAGTTGAGCAGCAAATCGATGATTATGTACGCTGTGCTGTTCTGGCGCGCGAGGCCGGTTATGATGGTGTAGAAATCATGGG
>JAHZJJ010000055.1 GCA_022600975.1 Gammaproteobacteria bacterium | reverse complement strand
TGATGGTTTTGCCGCAGGCACCAATGCCAGTGCCCTGGCAAACAGCACCGCCGTGTGTAGCAATGCCGATGCCAGCGCTGCCGGTGCGGTTGCACTGGGCAGCGGTGCTGCCGCGAGCGGATTAAATTCTGCCGCCCTGGGTACGGGTTCTGTTGCCAGTGGCGAAGACGCTGTAGCGCAAGGTAATGGCGCCGCCGCTTCGGCGGACTTTGCTACCGCCCTCGGTGCCAATGCCACCGCCAGCGCTGCTAACACCACCGCTATTGGTAGCGGCAGTAGCGCCACCGGAGCGGGAGCTTTCGCCGCGGGTGATACTGCCAGCGCGCTAATCAATGGCACGGCTGTAGGCACCAATGCCGATGCCAGTGCCGACGGTGCCGTTGCCTTGGGCAGCGGTGCTGCCGCAAGCGGATTAAATTCTGCCGCTTTGGGTACGGGTTCTGCTGCCAGTGGTGAAGACGCTGTAGCGCAGGGTAATGGCGCTGCCGCCTCAGCGAATCTTGCCACTGCCGTGGGCGGCGGGGCCACCGCTGGCGATGTCAGTGCCACCGCTCTGGGGGCCGGTTCCACTGCCAGTGCCGCCAACAGTATCGCCATAGGCAGTGGCAGTAGTGCCACGGGCGTCGATGGCTTTGCCGCCGGCACCAATGCCAGTGCCTTGGCAAACAGCACCGCCGTGGGCAGCAATGCCGATGCCGGCGCTGCCGGTGCCGTTGCCTTGGGCAGCGGCGCTGCCGCGAGCGGGTTAAATTCTGCAGCCCTGGGTACGGGTTCCATCGCCAGTGGCGAAGACGCCGTAGCGCAAGGTAATGGTGCCGTCGCTTTGGCAAACCTTGCCACTGCGGTAGGTGGTGGGGCCACCGCCGGTGATGCCAATGCCACTGCTCTGGGTGCCGGTGCTATTGCCAACGCTGCAAATACAACCGCGATTGGCAGTGGTAGCAGTGCCACTGGGATCGGTGCCTTCGCTGCGGGCAATAATGCCAGTGCCTTGGCAGACAGTACTGCTGTAGGTACCGCCGCCGATGCCAGTGCTGTCGGCGCGGTTGCTCTGGGTAGTGGCACCACTGCCAATGGTTTGAATGCTTCCGCTTTGGGTACGGGCTCTGTTGCCAGTGATGAAAATGCTTCTGCACTGGGTAATGGGGCCATTGCTAGTGCTGCAAACACTACCGCGATTGGCAGTGGTAGTAGTGCCACTGCAATTGATGCCTTTGCTGCGGGCACCAATGCCAGTGCCTCAACAGCTTCTAGTACCGCTGTAGGTAGCGGCGCTGATGCTAGTGCTATTGATACTTTGGCGCTCGGCAGTGGTGCCTCAGCTAGCGGTATAAATTCCTCTGCCCTAGGTGTTAATTCCAGTGCGAGTGGAGAGGGCGCTACTGCTCAGGGGAATAATGCTGTCGCTACGGCAAATTTTGCTGTCGCTATGGGTAACTTTGCCACTGCAAATGGTGAAGGCGCTGTCGCTCTGGGCGCCAACGCTCAGGCAACGAACACAAACAGTGTTGCTATAGGCAACGGCGCTATAGTTGATCTGCCGGCACCGGCCAACTCAGCGGTAAATGGTATGGGCTCGGTAGCATTGGGTGCTGGTTCGATAGTTACCGAACCGAATACAGTTTCTATAGGTGCCCCTGGCAATGAGCGCCGTCTTATGAATATAGCGCCGGGAGTGAATATGACGGATGCCGTTAATTTCCGACAAATGGATGAAGGTCTGAAGACAACGTTACAGGAGGCCAAGGATTATACTGATGAGGTTTTCGCAAATGGCGGTGGCGGTGGCGGCGGCGGGGATTTGAGTGAAATTCACAAAACAATCATCAGACAGAGTCATCGTATTAACGCTATGGGAGCCATGGCAATGGCAATGGGTTCTGCAGCTAATGCAGGCGTTAGCAATTGTAAAAATTGGCGCAGCTGCCGCGGTAGAATTTCAGTAGGCATTGGACATTTGGAAGGTCAATCAGCTGCGGCTATTGGCTATAATCGCCCGCTAAACAACAGCGGTAGTTTTAACTTTAGTGCCAGTATTGTCGATGGTGATATAGGCACTAGTGTTGGCATAGGTTTTGATTTATAGGGAGTAACTGTCAGATCACATCTGAACTAATACAATACAGTTTATCTATCGAGGATATTGCGTATAAACCTACATAGGGAAAAACGCACAATGCAACTGCAAAAATTTGACGCGAAAATCTTTTTTAGTCATGCTTTTACTGTGGGAATTAAGCGAGATATAGGTATCATCAATAGATTCTAGCAAGCTGATTGGGCCGCAAATGAATTTGGATGCGCGAGAAGAGTCGAAAGACATCTCTCGAGAATTGTCATCAGAAGCTCGTACAGATTTATTAGCGCGCTACCAACACGTTAGGTTGGAAACAGAAAATTTAGCAGATCCGCTCACTGCAGAGGATATGCAGTTGCAATCGATGGCGGATGCAAGCCCAACTAAGTGGCATCTGGCACATACTAGCTGGTTTTTTGAAGTTTTTATTTTGCGCCCCCATTTCGTCGACTTTCGTATTTTTGACTCCAGTTATCCTACTCTTTTCAATTCCTATTATAACAGCCTTGGCAGTGCACACAGCCGCCCTCAGCGTGGCTTTTTATCACGCCCTAGTATTGATCAAATTTTTGCTTACCGCGATGCTGTAGATCAACAGATACAGCAATTAATAGAAAAACCTTCCTTTAATGAACATATTGCCAGCTTAATCTTATTGGGCATCAATCATGAGCAGCAGCATCAAGAATTGCTACTTATGGATATTAAGCACGCACTTTCATTAAATCCTTTGATGCCCTGTTATTTACAAGAGCCTGTTAGAGAAGAAAAAAACAGTGCGGTTACATCGATGAATTGGCTGAGCGTTGGCGCTGGAAACTATGCGTTAGGCAGTGATGGAGAACAGTTTTGCTTTGATAATGAACAGCCGCCGCATCAGCAATTTGTTGCCGATTTTAAAGTAGCCTCAAGGACGGTGTGTAATAGCGAATATCTTGAGTTTATAAGAGATGGTGGTTATCGAGAGCCTCGTCATTGGCTGTCTGATGGTTGGGATTGGGTAAAGTGCAACCAAGTATCTGCGCCAATGTATTGGCGGCATAGAGAGGGGGTATGGTGGCAGTTTACACTTGCCGGGCTACAACAATTAAATCCAGCGGACCCAGTTTTTCATTTGAGTTTTTATGAGGCCGACGCTTATGCCCGCTGGGCCCAAAAACGTTTGCCCACTGAATTTGAATGGGAAATAGCGGCATGCTTACACAGAACTTCAGATGCTTTTGTTAGCGCTAATATGTTGGAGAAGGGAAATTATCAACCCTATGCTGAAATAACAGATAAACCCCAGTTTATTGGCAGTGTGTGGGAGTGGACTGGCAGTGCGTACCTTCCATACCCAGGGTACCGTGCCAATGCTGATGCAATAGGGGAGTACAATGGAAAGTTTATGTGCAACCAAATGGTATTGCGGGGTGGCTCTTGTATAACACCATTAAGTCATATTCGTATCAGTTATAGAAATTTTTTCTATCCCCATCAATCCTGGCAGTTCAGCGGTATTCGTTTAGCGGAAGATTAGTATGAATATGGTTTTAATGACTCCAGAGTATAACTCTGAAGTGGATGATACCTTTTTGCAAGACGTTATGGAAGGTTTGCGTAAGCATAAAAAAACCTTACCCTGCAAATATCTTTACGATAAAAAAGGGTCACAAATCTTTGAAAAAATTTGCGAATTGGATGACTATTATATTACTCGTACCGAGGAGCATATTATTTCATCTAACCTTGCAGAGATAGCAGAGTTCATTGGTCCAGATGCAGTAATTATGGAACCTGGTGCAGGAAATTGTACAAAAGCCATGTGTATACTTACGGCTCTGCAAACACCTATTAGCTATATTCCAATAGATATTTCATCTGAGATACTGATGTCGGCAAAAAATACTATAACAGCGCAATTGCCAAAGTTAAATATACAGCCAATTGTGGGAGATTTTACCCAATCTGAATGTTGGCCTTTACTTATGCAAAATATGGTGAATATGAGAGGGGAAGGCCAGCGCAGAGTTGTATTTTTTCCAGGGTCTACCATAGGGAATTTTTCCCCGGAAGAAGCAGTAGCGCTTTTAAAGAAGTTTAATCAGCAAATGTCTATTAATGATGGCCTATTGATTAGTACAGATTTGGTAAAAGACTCGGTAATTTTGCATCGTGCTTATCATGATAGCGAACATGTAACAGAAGAGTTTAATAAAAATTTATTGCTTAGAATTAATAATACATTGAGTGGTAATTTTGATCTAAAGAATTTTTCTCATCAAGCGTTTTACCACGAGAAGAAGCAGCGCGTTGAAATGCACTTGGTCAGCCTGGTAGAGCAGCAAGTATGTATTGCTGGGGAATTTTTTAATTTTTTTGATAGAGAAACAATACATACAGAGAGTAGTTACAAGTATACCAAGCGTGGATTTTATCGCCTTCTAGAGCAGGCAGGGTTTGATCCTTGTTGCACTTGGATTGATGAAAATGATTACTTTGCGGTGCACTATGCAAAAGTTTTATAAATTAAATGTATACTTTTTTTTGTTGTTCGTTTTAGTTAATTGTGCTCAGGCGCCACAATTGAAGGAAGTTGGCAATTCAAATAATGATAAGGTGGTGCAACCAAATGAAGAGGTTATGAAGGTATATAAAAATACTTTTTGTTTTTGCTGTAAACGTTGGATGGATCATTTGCAGAAAAACGATTTTGATGTGATAAGTGATAATTCTAAAGCTGTTGCTGAGGTGAAGAAAAGATGGGGTATCCCCTATGGTATGCAAGGGTGTCATACTGGAGTCTTTGATAATTCTTATGTATTTGAAGGCCATGTTCCGGCGCGATTGGTGCGTAAGTTCCTTAGTGACCCTCCGCCCAATAGCATTGGATTGGCGGTGCCAGGAATGCCTGCATTAAGCCCGGGCATGTATGAAGAAGGCAGCGCTAATAATAAGCAAGCAACACCCTATCCTGTTTATTTGATACTTGCCGATGGTCAATATAGATTTTATGAAACTGTGAATCAACCCGAGTAGCCGCAGAGAATTTGTTCAGTAAAAGGTTGGTATCGCTCGAATAAAATAATTATTGTTTTACCGTAACTACTTACGCTTATAGACAAAAAATTCAAAAAATCACTTGACAGGATTTTGGCTATTCTTTTCTGCTTGCCCCGTACCGTCTGGCAAATCCTTAGCTGAAGCGTGTTAGCCTTGCTCACCGTGACACAGAATTTTGAACACCCTCTGAACACTACCTTTTCAGCAAGGCAAGCAGATGGAGGTGTGGCTATCTACGTCAAATTCTGCTTAATGCAGTCTGAAATCCGCTTTTCTTGTTACCCGAAGGGTAAAACCCAGAGCTGTTGTTGACGTTGTTGCGGTCACTTGAAATACCTTGGTATTCCTGCGAAATCGGGCTTAGCCACATCAGCTCTGGGTTTTACTGAGATTGCGTTCTTGTGTCAAAAGAGCCTAACGATAAACGATCAAGAATAGGGCAGTCAGATAAATCATTGCCATCACAATCATTGGACAACGCCTTCAGGCTATCGCGAATGGCTGTTAACTGTTCAATCTTCTGTTCTACATCCACAATCTTTTGCAACGCCAAACACTTTACGTCCCGGCTTTTTCTGCCTTGATCTCGGTATAAATCTAACAGCTCAGCACACTCTTTCAGGGTAAAACCAAGCTCTCGTGCATGACTGACAAAAGATAGTTCTCTGATATGAGCACGGTTATACTCCCGGTAGCTATTCTCCAGCCGATGTGCCGGTGCAATCAATGAAATACGTTCATAATAGCGAATGGCTTTTGCCGTCAACCCAGTCAATTTGGCTACTTTAGAAATATTCAGTTTACAGCCCCGGAAGTGTAAGACGGTAAAAACCGTTTAAGCCGATTAGCATTAGAAACAACAGTGACAGAGGACAATGCCATAGCAGCCCCTGCAACAACGGGATTTAATAAAAGTCCAAAGAAGGGATACAACACACCGGCTGCCACAGGAATACCTAATGAATTATAAATAAAAGCCCCAAAGAGGTTTTGCTTAATATTACGTAGCGTCGCTTGGGAAAGCTCAACAGCATCGACCACACCGTGGAGTGATGAACGCATTAACGTGATGTCGGCAGTCTCAATGGCAACATCAGTGCCGGAACCAATAGCAAAACCTACATCAGCCTGAGCAAGTGCGGGTGCATCGTTAATGCCATCACCCACCATACCGACCTTTTCTCCTTGCTGCTGTAACTGACGTATGTACTGCGCTTTGTCCTCAGGGAGAGCATCAGCAACAAACGTATCAACTCCAACAGCACTTGCTATGGATTTTGCTGTCAGCGCATTATCCCCTGTTAACATTGAGACACGAATATCCAGTCGATGTAAGCGCTTAATCGCTGCTATAGAATCGTCTCGCAGCGGGTCTGCTACACAAATCAATCCTGCTAATTGCCCATCAATAGTAACATATATAGGTGTTTGGCCTTTTTCAGCTGAAGCCTTGGCGCTTTGAGTTAAGGAACACGCATCAATATTTTCTGAAACTAATAATGCCTCATTACCTAAAAGTACAAGCTGCTTGTTAACGTAACCTTTTACACCTTTCCCTGTTATGGCCACGAAATCATGGACAGGTGCCAAAACCGCATGTTGTTCATGAGAAAAGGTAACAATCGCCTCAGCAAGAGGGTGCTCTGATACTGCCTCTAAACTGCCTGCCATTTGCAGCAGTGTTTGCTCAGTCCAGTCCTTACACGCTTCAACACTAACAACAGCCGGTTTACCTTCCGTCACTGTACCTGTTTTATCTACAACCACTGTTGTTATTTTACTGGCTTCTTGCAAAGCATCCCCTTTGCGCACCAATATGCCCAGCTCAGCGGCTTTGCCAACACCCACCATAACAGACATAGGTGTGGCTAAACCTAACGCACAAGGACAGGCAATAATAAGCACAGTGATCGCTGCCACCAGCATATGAGGCACTTTAGGATCAGGCCCCACCATCAACCAAATCAGTGAGGTAACCAATGCGATACCCATAACAGATGGCACAAATACCGATGAAATTCTATCGGCCAAGCGGGCTATGGGCATTTTTGTATTCTGCGCTTTTTTAACCCACGCAATGATATGAGCTAAGGTTGTTTCAGTGCCGACTTTTTCTGCCACAAATACAAATGTACCATTCTTATTAACAGTCCCTGCACTCACAAAATCACCCACTGATTTTTTAGAAGGGAGAGGCTCGCCCGTAAGCATCGCTTCATTCACACTACTTCTGCCTTCTATCACACAACCATCAACAGGAATTTTCTCACCAGGCCTTACACGAATATGATCACCTAACTTCACCTGCTCTACGGCAATATCAACTTCAACGCCTTTGCGTAGAACACGGGCAGTTTTTGGTTGTAGTCCGATAAGGCGCTTAATGGCTTCACTGGTTTTACCTTTTGCACGCAGCTCAAGGGATTGCCCCAAGTTTATTAAGCCTATAATCATGGCAGATGCTTCAAAGTAAACATGCCGGGCATTTATCGGTAAAAGGTTAGGGAATAACACCACAACCATTGAGTACAACCAAGCCGCACCGGTACCCATTGCAATCAGTGTATCCATACTGGCATTGGCTTTTTTTAGCCCTTGCCACATCCCACGGAAATAATGTCCGCCGGAAAAAATCAGTATCAGCAGCGTCACGATGCCAACAGCACCCCAGCCTAGTTGTTGAGGCACAGTATCTACACTCATTTCACCTGTAACCAAACCCCACATCATCAAGGGAATACCAACACCTAACGCCATTACAGAATGCTTTATCAAATGTTGGTAATGCTGTTTTTGGGCATGTTCACGCTGTTGTTGGCTGCTGTGGTCATCACTGAGCAAAATGGCCGGAAAGCCCATCTGTTCCAGTACATCCATAACCTTTGGAAGATCAACGGTATCGTTGATGCTAACGGTTTTTTCAGCCAGATTGAGCGTCAATGCCTCTTTGTTAGTAAAAGAGGTTAATGCACCCTCTATTTTTCCTACACAAGATGCACAATGCATGGCTGGAACAGACAGAAGATACTGATTGGCGGCCTTTACTGTGGCCTGATAACCGACAGACTTAATGATCGATATCAGTATGCTTACCTCAACATTGCCTTTGACGACCAAGGTGTTATCTACCAAATTAACATAGGCATCCGTCACGCCAGCAATAGACAAAAGCGACGTTTCGATCTTTTTCACGCAACTGGCGCAACGCACGTCCGATAGCGCAAAATAGTGTTGGGAAGTATCCATCAAGCAGGCTCCATTCGAACAACTGATAGCCTATAACTTAACCCTTACCCTAACAGGAAGGTAAAGCTTAACAGCGCAATTTCTATCATCCAATTTATTGGCAGAATCAAATGATTCCCTCGTAGTGGAAGGCCTTGGGCTTTGCTCTTGCTTCATTGGGTAGCTTGAATTTACCAATCTTAAGGTTGAAATTGACATTGGCGTCTCTCATTCCCGTTAAAAAACTACAAGATAAAACTGCCTGCCAGCTTGGAAAGGTTAGACTTTTGATCCGCATTGGAGCGACTAGAGCCCTAGAAAGGGGTAATTTTGTGCTCATGCAGACCATTACACCGAAGTTAGGGTGCTTTATGGTGTAGCGGGCCTGGAAAATTTTGTAAATTTACTACATAATATCCATTCCTTGGCCTTTAACCTTGTGCCGATTAGGTATAAGGGTTACTTGAGGTGATCCGGGAAATCGATAATTTGTGGGTACAATCGCCGTAATTGGAGATGGTTGCGCTTGCAAGCCTGGCTGCTTTTTGCAGCCACAGACTGCCAATGGTTAAACAGAGTGGTTTAAACATGCCGATAAATAATAAGGTGCAGACAATTACTGAGCGCATTATTGAGCGCAGCTTCGAAACGCGTACCAAATATCTGGCAGAAGTAAAACAGTCGCAGCATGCAGAGCGCTCCCGCAGTCGGTTATCCTGTGGCAATTTGGCCCATGCTATTGCCGCTACCAGCTTTGATACGAAACAGTTAATCGCTTCCGGACACGGCCCTAATCTGGCGATTGTCACTGCTTACAACGATATGCTGTCGGCACATCAACCCTATGGCAGCTATCCGCAAAAGCTTAAAGAGGCTGCGTTGCGTTGCGGCGCAACAGCACAGGTGGCCGGTGGTGTGCCGGCCATGTGCGATGGCGTTACGCAAGGCCGCGCGGGTATGGAATTATCGCTTTTTTCCCGCGATGTGATTGCTATGGCAACTGCCATTGCACTCTCTCACGATATGTTTGATGGTGGCCTCTATTTGGGGATTTGCGACAAAATTGTTCCGGGGCTAGTGATCGGGGCCCTGTCGTTCGGCCATTTACCCGCTGTTTTTGTGCCCGCAGGGCCGATGCCCAGCGGGCTTGCTAATACCGAAAAGGTGCGGGTGCGGCAGTTATATGCGGAGGGCAAAGTGGGACGGGAGGAATTACTCGCTGCGGAGAGCGCTTCCTACCATAGCCCAGGTACCTGTACTTTTTACGGTACTGCCAATAGCAATCAGATGTTAGTGGAAATCATGGGCTTACAGTTACCGGGCAGCTCTTTTGTTAATCCGGGCACCGAATTGCGCGAGATGTTCAATGACGCGGCAGTGAGCCAGTTGGTAAAAATTACCGAGCCTAGCCAACTTACGCCAATTGCCAAGATTCTCAGTGAAAAGGTATTTGTAAACGGCATTGTTGGTTTGCTGGCCACAGGAGGCTCGACAAATCACACCCTGCATTTGATTGCCATGGCCTGGGCGGCGGGCATCCAAATAAACTGGCAGGATATGGCCGATTTATCGGAGGTTGTACCTTTGTTGTGTCATATTTATCCCAATGGCACTGCTGATATTAATCATTTTGCCGCTGCCGGCGGCATGCAGTTTTTAATTCGAGAATTGCTTGGTGCGGGCTTGTTACATCGCAATGTGTATACCGTGCTGGGGGATAGCGGCCTTGAACCCTATTGCCTCGATCCCTTCCTAAATAATGATAAATCCGCTTTAGTTTGGCGCCCGACAACAGCAGAATCGGGCAATTTGGAGATTATTCGTCCGGTCAAAAAACCCTTTTCCAGCCACGGTGGCCTGCAGTTGTTAAAAGGTAATTTGGGTAATGGCGTCATCAAAGTTTCGGCCTTGAAGACAGCACAGTTAAAGGTGAAGGCACCGGCTATAGTGTTTCATCATCAGGATGAATTATTGCAAAAATTCAAAGCTGGCGAACTGGAAAAGGATTTTATTGCCGTGGTGCGTTTCCAGGGCCCACAAGCTAACGGTATGCCCGAATTACATAAGTTAACACCCTCACTTGGCGTGTTGCAGGATCGCGGGTATCACGTCGCGCTGGTGACTGATGGCCGCATGTCCGGTGCTTCCGGCAAAGTGCCGGCGGCTATTCACCTTTCACCGGAGGCGGCAGATGGCGGCGCCATAGCGAAAATTCGCGATGGCGATATGCTTGAACTAGACGCGGAAGCGGGAGTACTACAATTGCATCTCAGTGAACAAGAATTGGCCGCTCGCCCTTTGGCCGAATGTGATTTATCTGCCAATACAGTGGGTATGGGGCGCAACCTGTTTACCAATATGCGAGCATTAGTCAATGGTGCCGAAAGTGGCGGTAGTATCCTATATTAATGCAGCACTGTAAGTAGGGTAAATAGGCTCATTAGAACCGATTTACGGCGTAGGGCACAGAGAGTGGAGAGTTATGGCTACTTCTTTTGATATGGTGCTGTTTGGCGGCACTGGTGACCTTGCATTGCGCAAGTTGATCCCGGCACTGTATCGCGCTTTTAAAGATGGGGATTTGGCAGAAGACAGCCGTATTTTGCCAGTTTGCCGACAGCAAGCTGATGCGGATTCCTATGTTGAAAATGCCCGCGAAGCCCTCAAGATACACCTGAAGGCTGATGAATACTGCGATACCTTGTGGGGGAGGTTCAGTCAGCTTTTGTGGGTAGTGTGTCTGGATATAACTGCGCCCGATGAACACTGGGATCTGCTAGTTGATGTTTTTTCTTCTGTTACAGAGCGTGTGCGTATTTTTTATTTGGCGGTTCCTCCGGCTATTTTTTCCCGTTGTTGTGAAACCCTTTCGGAGAAAGGGTTGATCCATGCTCATTCGCGGGTAGTCGTTGAAAAACCATTGGGTTATAACGCTGAGACTGCCAATGAAATTAATACTAAATTAGCGCTTTATTTTCCCGAAGAATCCATTTTTCGTATCGACCACTATTTGGGTAAGGAAACAGTTCAAAACCTGTTGGCCTTGCGCTTTAGTAATGTGCTATTTGAATGTTTGTGGGATGCCAAATCCATTGACCATATTCAGATCAGTATTTCTGAGACTGTGGGCCTTGAAAATCGTGCCGGATTTTACGATGAAACCGGTGCTATGCGCGATATGGTACAAAACCATCTGTTACAACTATTATGTTTAATTGCGATGGAATCCCCCAATAGTATGTCAGCGCGTAATATTCGCCTTGAGAAAATCAAAGTGCTTGAATCGTTGCGCCCTATGGTGGGCACAGCGGTGGATAAACATATTGTGCGTGGCCAATATGTGGCTGGCAATCTGAATCAAGTGCTGGTGCCGGGGTATCTGGAAGAGCTTAAAGCGGCTAATAGTGGCACAGAAACTTTTGTCGCCATAAAAGCACATATTGATAATTGGCGTTGGGCGGGTATGCCTTTTTATTTGCGTACCGGCAAGCGCATGGAAAAGCGCTGTGCGGAAATTGTTATTCAGTACAAAAAGGTTTCCCATCAAGTTTATGGCCAACAGGTTGGTGAGGTACTGCCCAACCGGTTGGTGATTCGGCTGCAACCAGAAGAGAGTATCAAGCTGGTTTTGATGGCAAAAAAAATGGATAGCCTTGCCATAAAGCTACAGGCAGCGGAACTTAATCTCACTCTGTCTGACACCTATGATAGCTTTAAAAGTGATGCTTATAAGCGTTTGCTGTTAGATGTGGTTGAAAATAATTCGGCACTATTTATCCATCGTGAAGAGGTAAATGCAGCCTGGGCCTGGGTAGATCCGATTATAGATTATTGGCGGCAAGCCAAGGATCAACCCCAACTTTATCGCGCTGGCACCTGGGGGCCAACAGCTGCCGATGAACTATTGGCGCGAGATAACCGCCATTGGTTTAATGCTCAATGAAAACTTACCTTAAGCGTGTATTAATGCAATTTGGCCGTTCATGGCCGAGTTACGAGTCTAGTGCAACAGTGGGTTATTAGCAGGCATGGTCGAAGAAGTTTTTTTTGCTAGCAAAGCCCAATTAGTTCAAGAATTGGCAAGCGCTTGTGCCAACAGTTTAGAAGCGGCGATCTGTGCGCGCAAAGGAGCGAGTTTTTTGGTTTCCGGGGGCAGTACACCAGAACCGGTGTATCGGGCACTTAGTGAATGGCCACTGCCGTGGGAGCAGGTGGAGATAGCATTGGTGGACGAGCGCTGGGTGGATAAAACACAAAGTGGCAGTAATTATGCGTTTATTAATAGTACGCTGCTACAAGGCGCTGCCGCTCAGGCATCCCTGTTGGGAATGAAAAATGCCAGTATTACGGCCTCTGAGGGATGGGCCACTTGCGAAAGTGTGTACAGGAAAATTGTACGGCCCTATGATTTGTGCCTTTTGGGTATGGGTAATGATGGCCACACCGCTTCGTTGTTTCCACAGGCGGAGGGTCTAAAAGTTGCGCTGGAGCTAAAATCCGGCCGTTTATGTGTACCCATAAGCGCGCGTAAGAGTACAGTAACGGGGTCTTTTACTGAGCGGATGTCACTGACGCTCGAAGCAATATTACAGGCCCGAGAGATTAAATTACTGTTCACCGGTGAAGAGAAATTACAAGTGTATCGCCAAGCGTACTTAGGTAATGACGAACGAATAATGCCGGTGCGCAGTATTCTTAAACAAAAGAATACACCGGTCACGGTTTACTGGGCACCCTGAACGGGTGCTGGATGGAATAAAGTGCGAAAGAGCTATGCAACAACAACTGTCAAATTTGCTGAGCCAAGCCCGTATTGTGCCGGTGCTGGTCATTGAGCGACTAGAGGACGCCGTTCCGCTGGCACAGGCGCTTTCAGCTGGAGGGCTAGAATTGTTTGAAATCACCCTCCGCACTAAAGCGGCACTGGCGGCGGTAGAAGTTATTGCTAAGCAACTGCCGCATCTTACTGTGGGTACCGGTACAGTATTAAATGCGGCGGATATGCAGCGTTCGGCAGAGGCAGGGGCGCAATTTGCAGTTAGCCCCGGTGCTACCGATTTATTACTTGAGGCCGCAGAGAGCTCCCCTATCCCACTACTGCCTGGGGCCTCGGGGCCATCTGAGGTGATGCGCTTGTGGGAGCGTGGCTATAGTTGTCAAAAATTTTTTCCGGCCGAAGCGGCAGGTGGCACAACAATGCTTAAATCCATCGCGGGCCCGCTGGCTCAGATAACTTTTTGCCCCACTGGTGGAATAGGTCTGAAAAATGCCGCAAGTTATCTGGCATTGCCCAATGTAGCTTGTATTGGCGGCTCCTGGATAGCGTCCCAAGCCTTGCTGGCAGAAAAAAATTGGCTGGAAATTACTCGACGAGCACAACAGGCGGTAGCAATGGCCGCATTGGCAGTGCGTTAGCGTATCAATGTAAAGGGGTGGTTGCCAAACAATTCTTAATCACTGAAAAGTTGCAGGTTGTATCTATGAAGATAAAAGTTGCTATTAATGGCTACGGTAGAATTGGTCGGAATATTACTCGTGCGATTTATGAATCGGGTTATCGCGATTATATTCAACTGTTAGCTATTAATGATCTCGCACCAATAGCGTCAAATGCGCACTTGACTCGTTATGATACTGTCCATGGTCGTTTTAATAGTGAGGTGCATGTCGATGGTAATACACTGTTGATCGATGGAGATCGAATGCAAGTTTACCAGCAGCGCAATCCAGCTGAGCTGCCCTGGGCCGATCTGGGAGTGGATTTGGTACACGAATGCACCGGCCTGTTTACCTCCAAAGCAGCCGCTTCAGCACATCTTCAGGCTGGAGCCAAAGCGGTACTGGTTTCTGCTCCGTCTGCGGATGCGGATCGGACGGTCGTTTACGGGGTCAATGAGGATAAGCTCAGCAAAGCCGACAAGGTCGTTTCCAATGCCTCCTGTACAACAAATTGCTTGGCACCGGTAGTGCAGGTGCTGCACCGCAGTGTGGGTATTGAGCGAGGCTTTATGACTACGGTGCACGCTTACACCAATGATCAGAATACTCAGGATGCTATGCATCAGGATATTTATCGTGCACGCGCTGCGGCGGAGAATTTGATTCCTAGCAAAACTGGTGCCGCCGCTGCGGTTGGTTTAGTGTTGCCGGAATTACAGGGCCGTTTGGACGGTATGGCAGTGCGGGTACCGGTTAACAATGTGTCTTTGATAGACTGCCAGTTCGTTGTTAAACGCAAAACTACAGTTGCAGAGGTCAATCAGCTGATGCGCCAAGCGGCCGCGGAAAGTAATGGTATTATGGCCTATTGTGATCAACCACTGGTATCTGCGGACTTTAATCACACCAGTGCATCCAGTCATTTTGATAGTAACCACACTCGAGTCAACGGCAACTTATTGAAAGTTATGGCCTGGTACGACAATGAGTGGGGTTTTTCCCTGCGAATGCTAGATACTACTCTGGCTATGGCTAAAGCTTTGCAATTGCGAAGCGAGCAAACAGAAATTGCTTGACACTTCAGTTTGATCAGCGTGCTGGCAATAAGACAACTGCAGTGATTTATGGCATTTAATTATTATATTTTACGTTTTCACTTTAGGTAAATATGGAACGTCACACGAAGATAGTCGCTACTCTCGGCCCCGGAACAGACAATCCCGCTGTTATAGATGAAATTATTCGCGCGGGAGTCAATGTGGTACGGATTAATTTTTCTCATGGCAGTGCCGATGACCATCGTTGGCGGGTGGCTGAGGTGCGTCGCGCGGCAACTGAACAAAATAAACTGGTGGCCGTGCTCGGCGACTTGCAGGGGCCTAAAATCCGCATTGCGTGTTTTGCCGGTGGCAGTATTTTGTTAGCAGGCGACAGTGAATTTATCCTCGATAAAGATTGCCCGGCAAACGCTGGCAACCTGGAGCGGGTAGGAGTTGATTACCCGCCGCTGATCCAGGATTGCAAGGTTGGCAATGTGTTGTTGCTCGACGATGGCAAAATTCGCCTTGAGGTTACTAAAACCACGTCGAGTAAATTATTCTGCCGAGTACTACAAGGGGGAAAGCTGTCGAACAATAAAGGTGTGAACCTTTTGGGTGGCGGCCTCTCAGCTCCGGCATTGACTGAAAAAGATTATAAGGATATTGAGCTTGCTGCTGAGCTGGATGTGGATTTTCTTGCAGTGAGTTTTCCTCGTTGTGCTGCGGATATGGAAACCGCACGCAACGCTGCACGCAAAGCCGGCAGTCAAGCGGCGCTAGTGGCCAAGGTTGAGAGAGCGGAAGTAGTTGCCGATGTGCAACAGATGGATGCACTGATTCTGGCCGCCGATGCGATCATGGTGGCACGAGGCGATCTGGGGGTAGAAATTGGCGATGCAGCGCTGGTAGGTGTACAGAAAAAGTTGATCGATCGCGCCAACGCGCTCAACCGTGGTGTGATTACCGCGACGCAGATGATGGAATCTATGATTACCAATCCCACTCCGACCAGAGCAGAAGTGTTGGATGTGGCCAATGCTGTACTTGATGGTACAGATGCGGTGATGCTTTCGGCGGAAACGGCCGCAGGCGAGTTTCCTGTTGCCGCGGTGGAATCTATGGCTGAGGTGATTGTAGGTGCAGAGCAGTATCTGGGCACCACAGCGCGGGCGATTTCCTCCCCCAGTGCTTCGGCGAGTATAGACACAGTCATTGCTCAGGCTGCCATTGAAACGGCGGCGCGGGTAGAAAATCTAAGGGTGGTGGTTGCACTTACTGAATCTGGCCGCACCCCGCGTCTTATGTCACGGGCAACAACGCAGTTGCCAATTTTTGCCCTCACCCGTCATCCGCGAGTAGCCCGCCAATTAATGTTATTACGCGGTGTGGAATCCATTGATTTTGATCCGATAGCGGTGCCTTTGGGGCACATGAGCGATGCAGTGATCAAAGTATTAAGTACGCGCCTCGATCTAGAAAAAGGGCAGCGTATCTTAATTACACAGGGTGAGAGGTTGAATGTCGGTGGCTATACCAACTCGCTGCGGATTAAAGAAATCGAATAATCTTTTACGGCTCAGTATGCTATGTCTTAGGGAGTAAGCCGAGCCGCAAGAGGTTGTTGTAGCTGCTCGGCCATGCTGAGCAGTAGTGATTCTGTAGTTTCCCAGTCTATACATTGGTCCGTAATTGAACGACCGTATTCCAGTTTGCCAGGATCTAGGGAGAGCTTTTGATTGCCCGCCTTAAGGTTGCTCTCCACCATAATGCCAATAATGGATTTATTGCCGTCGATGATTTGACGAGTTACATTCTCCACCACCAGCGGTTGTAGCTGATAATTTTTATTGGCGTTGGCATGGCTACAGTCGACCATGATATTGCTAACAATTCCGGCCTTACGCAACGCTTGTTCACACATAGCAATACTCACGGAATCGTAATTGGGCTTGTTGTTGCCACCACGCAGCACAATATGGCCATGGGCGTTACCGGTAGTATGCGTAATCGCCACCTGACCGTCGGGGTTAATACCCAGAAAACGGTGGGGGTGGGAAACGGATTGCAGTGCATTGATGGCCACTTCGAGACTGCCATCGGTGCTGTTTTTAAATCCTACCGCGGACGACAGGCCACTGGCCATTTCGCGGTGGGTTTGTGATTCTGTTGTGCGCGCGCCGATGGCGGACCAAGAGATAAGATCTTGCAGGTATTGTGGCGAAATTGGGTCTAGCGCCTCGGTTGCGGTGGGTAGCCCCAACTCGGAAATATCCAGTAGCAGCTTGCGCCCTATATGCAAACCGTCCTCAATTTTAAATGAGTCATTGAGGTAGGGATCATTGATTAGCCCCTTCCAGCCGACGGTGGTGCGGGGCTTTTCAAAGTAGACCCGCATCACAATAAGCAGGCTGTGACCGACCTTGTTGGAGAGTGCCTTGAGGCGCCGGGCATAATCCATTGCCGCGGTGACATCGTGTACCGAGCAGGGGCCGATGACCACGATAATACGCGGATCTCTGCGCTCCAGAATTTCCCGTACTGCCGCACGGCCGGCAATTACCGTGGCCTCGGCGGCAGCGGAGATGGGCAGCGCCGCCTTTAATGCTTTGGGATTGATTAGTATCTTTTGGGAGACAATATTGATATTGTCGAACGGTTCTTTACTCATGGGCTGCCACTATTACTTTGAAAAATTGGTTGGTACTCAGTAAGTTGGGGTTGATAGCGTCATTTAGCAAGGTTGTCAAATGAGGGCAACGATGATGGCCCGATAAAATACAAGGAGATAAGGGCCTCATTCAACCTGCAAGGTGCCATTGTAGGTTTTCATTTTGGCTTGCTAGCAAAGTGAATACTTCTCAAAGGCCAGCAGCTCTTCACCCTCTAGTTGTATAGTTGTAGAGTTTTTTAGTTGAGGTTTTTAGGATTTTTGGCGAAGACCATAAAAGTGTATTGGTAAGCCCCCCCCTGTGCCAATTCATCTGTTGTGCAGCTCTTTATATAGCCGATGGGTCATGAAAAAGGTTGGCGCCAGGCGGGTGAGTAAGGGTTGTTGGTTCTAGAAGGGTGTTACGGTAGAAGGTTGGAAAGCTTGTGGTTGGGCTTGTCAGCTTTGCGCAAGACCAGAGCCACCTTGCCAATCTGCTGTACCAGTTCGGCCCCGTGAAGTGTGCATATTTCACCAACTAATTGATGGCGCAACTGACGATCGACGATGGCCAGCTTGATCTTGATTAGCTCATGATCCCGCAAAGCGCGCTCCAGCTCTGCACAGACGTTGGTTGAAAGGCCTTTATCAGCTATCGTGACAATTGGTTTAAGGTTGTGGCCGAGGGCGCGCAACGCTTTTTTGCGGTCGGCGGTTAAAGGCATACAATGCTCCGTGATGGAAAGAGAGAGGCAGAAAACAGAGGCAAGCTTGTCAGTGGGCGTTTGCCCCGGCCGCAGAGCAAAGCTGGGTGTTGCCAAAGCGCAATGACCCCTACCAATTATTTCTTAACAGTGGTGTATTGTAACTGATGTCCCGATCCAAGAGCAGTCATAGTTGGCTGCGTGAACATTTTAATGATCCCTATGTGAAACAGTCGCAAAAGGAGGGTTACCGCTCCCGTGCCAGTTACAAACTGCAGGAGCTACAAAAAAAGGACCGTTTGATCAGGCCGGGCATGACCGTAGTCGATTTGGGTGCGGCTCCAGGGGGATGGTCACAAGTTGTGGCAGAATTGGTCGGGCACAAGGGGCGGGTATTAGCCTCGGATATTCTAACGATGGATGCGCTGGCGGGGGTTGATTTTGTTCAAGGGGATTTTACCGAGGCTTCGGTGATGGAAAAGTTGCAGCAATTATTAGGCGAAGATGGCGCAGATCTTGTGATTTCCGATATGGCCCCCAATATGAGTGGAGTACGTGGGGTAGATCAGCCCGCATCTATGTATCTAGTAGAACTGTCGGTGGACATGGCGCGTCGGGTACTGAAGCCCGGTGGTGCCTTTGTTTCTAAGGTGTTTCAAGGCGAAGGGTTTGACGATTTGATACGCGACCTACGCGGCAGTTATGCCAGCGTAGTGACACGGAAGCCCGGAGCCTCACGGCCGCGTTCACGGGAAGTGTATGTGGTGGCGCGAGGCTTTCGCGGAGATTGATTGGGCGCGCTAGCGGCGGCCGCTCAATCTGGGGTTATGATAGAATGGTTGATCTGACCGGCCGGATACGGGTCGGTGCTCGATCCGCCTATACTTTGAGGGCTGGGGCAATGGCAAGAGGACAAATCCTTTGAATGATATGGCAAAAAATCTGGTGTTGTGGTTGGTTATCGCAGCGGTGCTGTTGATGGTTTTTCAGAACTTCAAACCGCAAACACGGGATGAGTCCGTAAGTTATTCTGCTTTTGTCCAAGATGTGCAGTCTGGACAGGTTAAAAATGTGGTGGTTAATGGCCTGGTAATTACTGGCGAAAAAAATGATGGGTCGCACTTTAAAACCGTTCAACCACAGATTATTGATAATGAGTTAACCAACGAGATGATTCGCAGCCATGTGCAATTTGTTGGCCGCGAACCGGAAACTGCCAGTATCTGGCAGCAGTTACTGGTGGCCAGCTTTCCAATCCTGCTTATTATCGCTGTATTTATGTTTTTTATGCGTCAGATGCAGGGCGGCGCCGGTGGCCGCTCTGGCCCTATGGCGTTTGGCAAAAGTAAAGCGCGGCTGTTGGGGGAAGATCAGATCAATACCACTTTTGCCGACGTGGCAGGAGTGGATGAGGCTAAGGAAGATGTGCAGGAATTGGTAGAATTTCTGCGTGACCCTTCCAAATTTCAGCGTCTCGGCGGCAATATTCCTCGTGGTGTATTGATGGCGGGCCCGCCGGGAACCGGTAAAACACTCCTTGCCAAGGCGATTGCCGGCGAAGCTAAGGTGCCGTTTTTCTCTATTTCTGGCTCTGATTTTGTCGAGATGTTCGTTGGTGTGGGTGCGTCAAGGGTGCGGGATATGTTTGAGCAGGCCAAGAAGCAAGCTCCCTGTATCATTTTTATCGATGAGATAGACGCGGTTGGTCGCCACCGAGGCGCTGGCGTTGGCGGTGGCCACGATGAGCGCGAACAGACCTTAAACCAGCTTTTGGTCGAGATGGATGGTTTTGAAGGTAATGAGGGTGTGATTGTCATTGCTGCTACCAACCGCCCCGATGTACTCGATCATGCGCTGTTGCGCCCCGGTCGTTTTGACCGTCAGGTTTTTGTTGGCCTGCCGGATATCCGCGGGCGAGAACAGATTCTTAAAGTACATATGCGCAAGGTGCCGCTGGACGAGCAGGTCAATGCGCAGACGATTGCCCGCGGTACACCTGGGTTCTCCGGAGCCGACCTAGCCAATTTGATCAATGAAGCTGCACTATTTGCCGCACGCGCAAATAAGCGCAAGGTCACAATGGAAGATTTTGAGCGTGCGCGCGATAAAATCATGATGGGCGCTGAGCGCAAATCCATGGTGATGAACGAGAAGGAAAAAATTAATACCGCCTATCACGAAGCGGGCCATGCCATTATTGGCCGCCTGGTGCCCGAGCATGACCCGGTGCACAAAGTCACGATTATTCCTCGCGGTCGTGCCCTGGGTGTTACGCAGTTTCTGCCAGAGGAAGATAAATACAGTATTTCCAAGCGTGCAATTGAATCTCAACTGTGCTCTTTGTTTGGCGGTCGGATTGCAGAAGAGATGACCCTCGGAGTCGATGGAGTGACCACTGGTGCCTCTAATGATATTGAGCGAGCGACCGAATTAGCGCGAAATATGGTTACCAAGTGGGGTTTGTCTGAGAAGCTTGGCCCGTTGCACTATGGTGAAGACGAAAGCGGCCAGCCGGGTAGTGGTAATGCAGTGTCGGGAAAGACATCGGACGAAATTGATGTGGAAGTGCGCCGTATCATTGAAGCCTGTTATGAACGCGCCCAGAAGCTGTTGGAAGACAACCGAGATATTCTTGAGGCGATGAAAGATGCGCTGATGGAATACGAAACCCTGGATGCTGATCAAGTTGATGACTTGATGGCCCGACGCAAGGTCCGTCTGCCTCGAGATTGGCAGGATAATGATTACAAAGGTGATGGCGGCAGTGGTGCCAGCGCAGATGAAGGTGATAAAAAGCCGGAGCAGCCAAAGCCCAACGGCGATCAGGCTAATCTGTTAGATGACCCTGTCAGTGACCATTAATCGTTAATGTACAAAGCCCTGCCCAGCCGAAGGTTGGGTTTGGGCGGTCATCGTTTGTGCCATTCGGCTCACAACCATAAACAGCTTTAATCCATGCGGCTATCCTGCGATAAATATGTGCTCGATCTCAGCCGAGCGCAAATTATGGGCGTGCTCAATGCCACTCCCGACTCCTTTTCCGATGGTGGAAGCTACTATAGTGACGGTACTTTGAACCTGGATTTAGCGCTGCGGCGTGCAGCCCAGATGTGTTCAGAGGGTGCCGCTATTATTGATGTAGGTGGCGAATCCACGCGGCCTGGGGCACTGATGGTGAGCGGGCAGGAGGAGTTGGATCGTGTATTGCCAGTGGTTGAGGCTATAGCTCAGCGCATGGATGTGATTGTCTCAGTGGACACCAGTAATGCCACAACCATACGCGAAGCGGCAGCAGCAGGCGCTGGGTTAATTAACGATGTGCGTGCACTTACCCGCCCCGGAGCACTGTCAGCGGCAGCAGCTAGCGGTTTGCCAGTGTGTCTGATGCATATGCAGGGTGAGCCGGATACCATGCAGCAACGGCCAGAATATAATAACCCAGTTGCGGAGGTTCGCAGCTATTTGCAACAGCGGCTGCAAGTCTGTGAGGATGCTGGAATTGCGCGTGGCAAAGTGTTGCTTGATCCGGGGTTTGGTTTTGGTAAAACTGATCGACACAATTTGGCGCTACTGCGGGAGCTGAAAACCTTGGCGCCGCAGGATATTCCCATACTGGTGGGGTTGTCTCGTAAATCTATGATCGGCCGACTACTGGGGCGTCGGCTGAATGAACGGTTGCCCGGTAGCCTAGCATTGGCGTTGCTGGCGGCTCAGCGCGGGGCTCGCATTTTGCGTGTGCATGATGTGGCGGCTACTGTCGATGCACTGCGTTTGCAGCAATTGGTGGATGAGACCGAACGTTAGAGAAATTTTATGCTGATAGAAGTTTAATTGATATGGAAAAAAAATATTTTGGCACGGATGGTATTCGCGGTCTGGTTGGGGAGGGAGTTATAACCCCAGATTTTATGCTGCGTCTTGGTTACGCGGCGGGTAAGGTGTTGGGTGTTCATAACGGCAATGGACCCAGTCGTATCCTAATTGGCAAAGATACTCGTGTTTCTGGTTATATGTTTGAAGCTGCGCTGGAATCAGGGTTGATCAACGCCGGTGTTGATGTCGGTTTGATGGGCCCTATGCCGACGCCAGCTGTAGCTTATCTGACACGAACATTTCGTGCTCAGGCGGGCATTGTGATTAGTGCTTCACATAATCCTTATCAGGATAATGGCATTAAGTTTTTTAACACCAAGGGCAGCAAGCTGCCTGATCAGCTCGAACTGGAAATAGAAGCCGCTTTAGAGCTGCCAATGACTACGGCCAAAAATCTAGGTAAAGCTTGGCGTATCGATGATGCGGCGGGTCGTTATATTGAATTCTGTAAAGCAACGGCGCCCTGGGGCTATTCTCTCAAGGGTCTCAAAGTGGTGGTGGATTGTGCTAATGGCGCCACCTACCATATCGCCCCCAAAGTACTGCGCGAACTGGGCGCTAAAGTGGTGGCGATAGGGGATGAGCCGGACGGCCACAATATTAACTTCAATTGTGGCTCTACCAAGCCGCAACAATTGCAGCAGGCAGTGTTGCAGCATAGTGCCGACCTAGGTATAGCTTTTGATGGCGATGGTGATCGAGTGCTGTTTGTGGATAAGCTGGGCGCAGTGGTTGATGGTGATCAGCTGTTGTTTGTTATCGCCATGCATCGGCAGGAGCGTCTTGGTGGCTGCAGTGGTGTGGTTGGCACCCAGATGAGCAATTATGGGCTAGAGCTAGCGTTGAAAGACCGCAATATTCCTTTTGTTCGGGCCAAAGTGGGTGACCGCTATGTGCTGGAAATGATGCGCGAGAGAAATTGGAGCCTTGGGGGGGAGTCATCGGGCCATATAGTGTGCGCGGACGTTACCACTACCGGTGATGGTATTGTATCCGCACTGCAAGCACTGCGTGCAATGCGTGATTTTAAACAGCCGCTGCACCAGCTCTGTCAAGCTATGCAGAGATTGCCCCAGCACATGATCAATGTACGCTTGAACATTCGTGAGGGAGTGCTTGACCACGCAGATGTCGCAGCTGCGATGAATGCCGCAGAAGCGAATTTGGCGGGCGCTGGCCGGGTGCTGTTGCGGCCCTCTGGTACGGAACCACTAATTCGGGTGATGGTGGAGGGTGAGGACTCCAGTCAGGTTCAACAGTTGGCCGCTAAAATAGCAGCAGTGGTGAAGCGAGTTGGCAACGCTTGAACGAGCGCTTGTTCGTTTGAGCGCAGTTTAAACGAATCGCAAGAACCTATAGTCAACAACAAAGTTTATTAAAAAACTGGAAAAATATCGGCAAAAGCTGATTGAATCTCTGCGGCAATTTCGCTAAGATTTGCGCCCCTTGGAAGGAGCACTGATGCGCAAACCACTGATAGTAGCAAACTGGAAAATGCATGGTACCCAAACCTTTGTGCGGCGTTTTATCGCAGCACTAGAGGAAGGCAAAGATGCATTGAGGCAACCGGAGGCAGAAGCACGCGTCGTGATTTGCCCGCCGTTTCCCTATTTGCTCTCGCTGGTTGAGCAATTAGGCACTGGTTTGGGCGCAAAGGTATTAGTTGGCGCACAAGATGTGAATGCGCAGAAAGATGGTGCATTTACCGGTGAAGTTTCTGCGTCAATGCTGTCAGATTGCAATGCCCACTATGTTATTGTGGGCCATTCGGAGCGTCGCCATCTTTGCGCTGAATCCGATTTATTGGTGGCGCAGAAATTTGCAGCCGCACAAATTGCAGGTCTAACACCCATACTATGTGTGGGCGAGACTCTGCGACAGCGTGAGCAAGGGCTTACCTTGGAAGTTATTGCAAAGCAGCTGCAGTCGGTAGCTGAGCTGCCAGGGGTGGATATGACTCGGCAGCTGGTGGTAGCCTACGAACCGGTGTGGGCAATTGGCAGCGGTAAAACAGCAACACCACAACAGGCTCAAGAGGTACATCATTTTATCCGTGAGCAATTGGGTGAGGCAGGTTCAAGGATACAGCTACTCTATGGGGGTAGTGTCAAAAGCACTAATGCCAAATCCTTGTTTGCAGAAATAGATATCGATGGTGCCCTGGTAGGTGGAGCTTCGTTAGAAGCGCAAGAATTTTTAAATATTTGTCGTTTGGCCGGCGCAACTTGCTCGGTGGGATAAATCGGTCCAAATTGGACCCAGGGCAGTTTTTGCCCAAAACACAGGTTTATTGAACAATGGAAAAATTGGTTTTAATTGTCCACGTTCTTACCGCCCTGGGTATTATTGGGCTGATTTTATTACAACAGGGTAAGGGTGCCGAAGCGGGAGCCTCGTTTGGTTCCGGCGCGTCACAAACGGTATTTGGTAGCCAGGGTAGCGGTAATTTTTTGTCGCACCTAACTGCTATTTTGGCCACTGTGTTTTTTGTTACCAGTTTTGGCTTGGCATTTTTGGCCAGTTACGATTCTGGGATTGATCACGAAAGTGGTCTGCCGGCAGTTCCTGCCGCACAGGAATCATCCGTTCCCGAGCCGAGCCATGAGGGAGAGAAGCCCCAGCAGAGCCTGCCATCCGCCAGTGGAGCGCTTCCATCTGTCGATGAAGAACTAAAAGCGGGTGAATTACCGGAAGCCAAAGAAAAAGAAGACGAGGAAAAGAAAGATCAGAATTGATCAAGTTTAGAATTTGCCCAGGTGGTGGAATTGGTAGACACG
>JAHZJJ010000054.1 GCA_022600975.1 Gammaproteobacteria bacterium | reverse complement strand
GATTCTGCGGTTGCCAGTGGCGCCAACGCCAGTGCCCTGGGTGCCAATACACAGGCGACCAGTGCAAATAGTGTGGCTATCGGTAACGGCTCCGTGGCCAACGCGCCGAATACCATCTCCTTTGGTTCAAGCGGCAACGAGCGCCGTCTTGTCAATATAGCGCCGGGAATGAGCGCAACGGACGCTGTTAATTTACGGCAGTTTGAGGACGGCCTCGATGAAACTTTAGCTAAAGCGGAGGCGTATACCGATACCGTATTTAATAACGGTGGCAGCGGCGGTGGCAGCGGCAATAATGGAGAAGTTTTGGAAAGGTTTGGAAAACAGGATAAACGCATCAATGCCATGGGCGCTATGAGTGTTGCTTCTATGGCTGCGGCCTCCAATATAGACAATCCCGAATGTGAGCATTGGCGCGATTGCCTTGGTCGTGGTAGTTTGGCCGCTGGTGTCGGTCATTTGGAGGGGGAAACTGCTGCTGCAGTGATGTACAGCCAGGCACTGCCCAATGGCAGTATCAGTTTGGGCGTCAGCTTTGTCGATGGCGATGTGGCTCCCAGCCTGGGTGTGGGCTTTAGGTTGGATTAGACACTGAAGTGGGTCCATATATAGTCTCTTCCCTATTTGCAAAGCGCCGGCTAAATGAAAGTGAAAGGTTGCTGCCATATATCCGGCCTGTTTGTGAAGCTTTGCTTCTGGCCTCGATATATAGGAACTTCAAGGATCTTTGCGTGCCAGGTATGCTCATCAACTTAGCGAGTTTTGGGTGGGCATCGGCTTGTTAGAAGAGTAAAAACCCTACAAAATTCGGCTATTTTTTTGCTCAAACGCAAAGCCCAGACAGACGTATCCCGTGCGCACTCAAGGCACTTTTGTGCCGAGTGCCCATTTTTTGTGATAGTGCTGCATCCGCCTGAGCGGCAACCTGGAGAGATGTCGGCAAGATGTAATTGAGATCCACACAGAATGCACTGTAGAGGATCCAGGCCAAACGATTGTTTCAGTAACCCCGGGAAACGTACTTGGGGTTTAGGAAGCAACGGAACAGAAAACCCGTTGACTAAGGAAGTGTCCCGAATTAACTTCAAAAAATATACCAGATTTCTCTATCTGCCTATACTTGCCAGCTCAATCTTTCTGGCAAGTTATGCAACCTACGCCAGACAGTACCAATTTCTGGATGCAGAGCTACATTTTGTGGACCCCCAACAGCGCACCGATGGCATCCAGAATCTGCTAAACAATATGAATAAGGCAGCTGTGGACACAGTGGTGGTTACAGGATTTCCTGTAACCAAAAAGTGGGCTGCATCAGAGCCTAAAAGACCGCGTTACTATTCCGGAGATGACGCCCCTGTTTACTGGTACTCTGCCACAGACCAAATTGTTTACGATGCCATCATGAGCCTCCCACCTAAGGAGAAAGGGAGATTCATTCCTTTTCTAAGCGGGTTCAATCCCACAGATTTAAATGCCGTTGAACATATAGAAAGATTACTACAAAGAGACCCTGGGTTTTGGCAAGGAATAGGGGAAGTTTTTACTCGGCACGATGAACTTACCGTACTGACAGAGGGTGAAAAACCAACAGCCTCCCACCCTGCCTTGATAAGAGTGCTTAAATTAGCCGCTCGTTACCATCTTCCTGTGATGTTACATAGCAATATTACTTCTGTTCGCGAGCAAAAGCCTATTTACCTTGGGGAGCTGGAACAAGCTTTAGCAGCCAGCCCAGAGACAATTGTTATTTGGGCCCATGCGGGAATGAGCGCCGCCATTAACCGCAGAAAATCTTTTAAAGGGCTTGCTAAAATTGTTGATCGCTTACTAAAGAAATACGACAATCTCAATATTCTTTTATCCTGGGCTGTGATTAAGTATCTTTATGATGAAAAAGGTAGACCTAACACTACATGGCTGAGTTTGGTCGAAAAATATCCAGACCGGTTTGTTCTAGGATCTGACAAAGTGGGGCGTTTTAATCGGCTTAAAGAGGGAGTGGAAGTCTTTAAGCCCTTTCTCGATGCCCTGCCAAAAGAAACAGCACAGCGCGTAGCTGCAACCAATTTATTTCAATGGTTGCCACACACTGCTCACAGTAGCAGTATGAACCAACCTAGGCTCAATGATCACTAAACTTATTCTTCATTGCTCCAGCCCTAATTGTTCAGGTTATGGTATCTCATGTTATTTACCAAAATAAACATTCTCGCCCCAAGGGGCGGAGTATTAAGGGGGGTGATACAAGATTCGTAACTTATCGTACGCTAAGCTCAGTTTCGATCCAATTTGGCCTGCAAGAGCGGGATCCCCATGGTGTTACTCGCCCGCACGCGCTCTTAGATCACTGCTATACCCATGACGTTTGAAATTTAGGTCTTGGCAAGTCTACTTGGTGAAGGTTTTGATGATTTTAATAACGATCCGGTCCTACGATAGCAGTGCGGTAAAAAGTACGATAATAATTTGGCTCAAAGTACGATGAGAAAAAGGTGCGCAACACGTTATTTCGTGCACGTTACGTTACTAACTGGATATCTAGATAGGTTGAGCGTGTGGGCAACCCCAATTCGCGACTTACCTTCCACTCATGACGTCGCATATTATTAGTCTCTAAGTTACAAGCGTAACCGTGAGCCTGAAATTGTGTTTTCGCGCCTCGCCCAGATTGCATAACTTTTCTACCATCTACCCAAGTCGATTTCAGCTTTCCGGTATAGGTTTTACTGTAATCTTCAGCGTTTAACCTTTTAGACTCACCTTTGCCATCCACAAGATATTGAATCGCATGGCCAAGCTCGTGATATAGCAAGGCGCGCGGATCCAGCGGAACGTTAGCACCAGGGTATTCCGATAATATATATAGTGCTTATCCGCACGAATAAAAACAATTTTGTGCTCGGAGTCATAGCAAGAGATAACGTTATCGCTACCTTGATCTACGTAAGCTACGCTAACTATTTCAGGGATAGTGGACAGCTTCTCCCACATGCCTCTGGCTGTATTGCTTTTACTTAATCCATTTTCAATTGAATGGCCGTATATCTTCCAGTCTTCTGTGAAAACTGCAACTGCCGTTAGCAGTAGAGCCGAACGATTTCTTTATCGCACTTGGAACTTCTGACACTGTCAGCATGCGTATGGTCACTTTACACCTCAATATTTTCCAATCCAGAAATGAGCCTGAAGGGAAACTCATCTATGCCCTTATCCTCGACTGCTCATGAAGCTGCCACTAAATAAGTGGCCAGGCGCCACATGTTATCGGCCATTTCGTACGCATGTCAAACGTCAACTACTTTGGCCTTGGCTTCTAACGCGGCCTTCGTTGGTGCGCTCCAATATACACTGACGCTCAGCCTGGGCTACCGCTGACAAGATAGTGACCACCCTCTTTACCATGGTTCCTTCGGTGCTGATTCCATCGTCTAGAAAGCGGATGGCCACACCCATTTCATCGAACGTCTTAATCAGCTGGATCATGTCCGCTGTGTCGCGGCCAAGCCGGTCGAATTTTTTACCAGGGTAACATCCCCTTCCTCAACCTTGAGGCGGAGCATCTGAAGTCCTTCCCGGTTTATATAACTACCGGATACCTTGTCACTAAAAATCCGGTTGGCTCTGACTCCTTCGGGCTTGAGTGACTTTACCTGGCCGTCAAGAGATTGCTGGCTAGAGGAGGCGCGAGCATACCCAAAGAGCCCCATGATAAAAACTGTCTCCTAAGTCGATTTTTAGACTGTATACCCATAAACTAGTGATAACACGAATTAATAGACCTCTTGCATCAGTCTTTTTTCGGTAGCCACAAATTTATGAATTAATAGACAATTAGGACTTACGCATTGACAGCATAAATTCTTTATAAGTCAGGTAGTTACTCTTTCTTATAAGAAATGATAGGGAGAGCCTTTGCCGCTAATAATGATCAATATATAATCAAGCACATAACATTGTGATCAATAAAATAACAGAATTTGGCTTATTTTTAACCTGAAAATAGTCTTTCGTTGTCAATGCGTAAGCCCTAACAATGAAGTTTCTCGCGATTTGCATTACTTTGGTTGAGGGAGCATATGCCCGTTGTTTTTTTGACCTCAGGGCAAAAAGCCAGCTATGGACAATTCTCCTACAAACCGAATGAAGTACAGCTGGCCCGTTACTTTTATCTAGATGAAGCCGTATATTCCTACGACGGCAAACTGGTTAAATTTTGTCACATGCTACCATGAGAAAAAGGTGCACAACAATCAATCTTCAAAACCCGTTGAGCACTCTAAAGGCCGCAACTTGCCATCCTCAAAAGCTATATTGATAAGTCCACCATATCCATTTTTATCTTCAAATTGAATGATAAAAGTATTATGGGCCAGCTTGCTACGTGGATATATCTCTTGTACAACACTAATTCCCAACAACTTATTGGGGACGATGTTGATTTGCACTTAAAACTGACCCAGGATTTGCATCTAATATTGATGAGATGGTCTCCTCCCGCTTCAAAGCGGCGTCATCAAGCGCCATGATAGAATTGTTATCGACTATCTCAGTTAATCAGGAGAAGACCATGAATAAGTGTAAAACTTTAGGTGT
>JAHZJJ010000053.1 GCA_022600975.1 Gammaproteobacteria bacterium | reverse complement strand
TTGGTAACCGACCAGGCAGGGCCGAACCAAGGGCAGTTAAGAGGCGACCAAAGCCCTATAAAAAGCTACAGCACTCAAGAGTACAGGCCAGAAAACTCAAGAGATATCAAAAGGATAGAGCTTAAGTCAGCGCCATTGGTGCTAAGCCGTCGTAATGGTATGAGAAGTTCAAGTAATCTCCTAGCAATGCTGTCTTAGACTGCACAGAAACCTGCGCTTTGCGCCCTTCGCTTATTCCTGAGGCAATATCCATGGCAGTTGGCATGGGCCGCAGGGATATGGGCAAACCTGGCTGTAGAAAGCCATCTGGAAAATAACGAGCAGGCACTTGGTTGAAGGCCGGCATCTTACCGAGATCGATAGCACGGTAGAATCTAAGCAATTGCGCTGCGCTTTTTGGGTCGGCAATAAATGCAGAGGCTATCAGCTGCATATCCCTACGCTGAAACAGATAATCTTGTTTACTGCCATCTCTTTGAAGCAATTGGATTTTTAATGGTTGCTTGTCCAGCTTGGCATGCACCCTTTTCATCAAACTCACTATGTCTCTGTAAGCGGCTTTGGCTTCAGGCTGCTGGTTAACCCCCTGCTGGAGGCGATCCAGGTAGACTTCTGTACGGGATGGTAATTTAACAGTTTGGTTTAACCCTTCTACACTGGAAAGGATAACCCGAGCAATAGAGTTCTCATTTTCCTTTAACGCCGCCAGTGCCAAATGACTACCGTACGAGGTGCCCCACAATACAATTTTTTCTGCTCCCAAGTGCTGCCGCAGAGCCTCCAGATCTCCGACACTCTCCAAAGTGTTATAGGCTGTGAGATCGACACCGGTAGTTTGCCAGAAAGAAAGGCATTGCTGTAGAGCGCGACGATGGTGATCAATATATTGGGAGTCTGAAATGGGTGTTAGCGGCGGAACAATTTGCTTTGATTTACAGTCAAGTAGGTCATTGGAGCGCCCAGTACCACGCTGGTCCAGGGCAATAACATCACCGTACTCGCGCAGCGCCATAAACATATCAAACCGATAATTCACTGCCATAATGCCCGATCCACCCGGCCCACCGGCCAGGTAAACAATAGGCGGCCCCACTTTTTTTCCAGTAGCAGAAAAACGTACATATTTTATGGAAAGTTTTCGGCTGTCTTTTAGGTTGCGATTCTCAGGAACCTCAAAAAAACCACTAAAACCGTCTGCAGTCTTTTTGTCCCAGGTGGTAAATGTATAGGGCTTTTCATTAATAATTGGCGTTGCGTATGCGCTTGCAGAGAACACAAAAAAAGTGATAAAAATATAGGCAGAGAAAAACCTGCTCTGTTCAATAACCTTCATAAATTCACTCTCTGCAAAATAAGTAAAATTTAACATTCTATTCTATTTAATAGCCTGAACTGTTCAGCGTACTGCAAAAGCATTCAATTTATGATCTAAAAATACCATTTATGGTATATCAGACAGTTCCTAATTGAAGGTTGAATGACTTGACTAAAGATTGATCAATTTTACCTATAAGCCAAAGGGTTGCTAATATCGGTCTCAACATAAACTTCTGCAAAACAACTGTCAATTCACAATCAAATTTTGCAAGCGCCCATTAACTGTAAACTTAAAAATTTCACACCTCTGTAGTTAACCAAACCATACCAAAACTTGAACATGTCAATTTCACCAACTACCGTTATCTAAACAGTCTCTCGGCAGATTGAAAAATATGCTGTGAAATCTGGAAACTACAGACATCCTACACAGTTTAGTGTGACCAGCTCTAGGCCATACACAACAACTGTAATGCCGCGGATACGGACTTCTGCTTCACTTTCGAGGCTTATAATGGCAGCTATTGTAGCACCTTTAGGCTTCCCAGTTATTGAACTCGAGGTAGTTATGAAGACTCAGAAGTTTGCAACCGGCACTTCACTGGCTATTGCACTGGCAGGTTTGCTGGGTTCAGCCGCATTGCCTACGCAGGCAGTTGCTGCTGAAACCGTTACCTTGGCACATTGCTATGGTGTGAACACCTGTAAGGGCCATAATGACTGTAAAACTGCCGGCAATGCTTGCAAAGGGCAAGGTAGCTGTAAGGCTAGTGGTTTTGTTGCTATGCAAGCCAAAGCCTGCGCGGATGTCGGCGGCACAGTGCGTGATAAAGCGACCCAAACTGTACAAGTAGACCTGGTTCACTGTACCGGCGTTAACGTCTGTAAAGGTCACAATGATTGCAAAACCGCAGATCATGCCTGCAAAGGCCAAGGCAGCTGTAAAGGTACGGGTTTCGTAGCCATTCCGGCTAAAGCGTGTACCGATATAGGTGGTAAACAAGGCTAATGTGCCCCGATGTGCCAACAAGTGCCCAGCCCCAACCCAACCCTTCAATGCTTGGGTTTGGATTGGGGCTACGCACACCACATTTTGAACAGATTCTTAGTGACAGCCCAGAAGTGGATTTTTTTGAAATTGTCAGCGAGAATTTTATGGTGGCCGGGGGCAAGCCCCACTATTACCTAAACGCCATTGGCGAACGCTACCCTTTGGTCATGCATGGTGTTTCACTGTCTATTGGCAGCGTGGACCCATTGAACTGGGAGTATTTACAACAGCTACGCTATCTATCCAATAAGGTCCAACCAGCCTGGCTATCAGATCATTTATGTTTTACCGGCATCGCTGGAGTCAATAGCCACGACCTGTTGCCACTGCCCTATACCGAAGAAGCACTGACACACGTTGCCAACCGAGTGCGACAAGTACAGGATTACTTACAACGCCCGCTGGTACTAGAAAATGTTTCAACCTATCTGGAGTATCGCGATTCGTCACTGCGCGAATGGGAATTTTTAAACCATCTGGCAAATGATACCGGTTGCGAGATTTTGTTAGATATTAATAATATTTACGTCAGCGCCAGAAACCATGGATTCGACCCTGAGGATTTTCTTTGCGGCATAGAGCCCCACCACATCCGCCAAATACACTTAGCTGGCCATACTGACAACGGCGACCATCTCATTGACACGCATGACCAGCCAATTGCTGCTGCAGTTTTTTCCCTCTATGCCAGTGCATTGCGACGCTTTGGGCCCATAAGTACACTATTAGAACGCGATGACAATATCCCCCCCCTCAGTGAATTAATTGCAGAGCTGAATAGCATCAGGCTGATAGCAAAACAATCGCTTTCCCAGGGACGCACACATGTCGTCACTTTCTGAGCTGCAACATTCGCTATTCAACAGCATTTTAAATAATGAGGATTGCACAGGTTCATTGTCGTGGATTGCTGACAAAGGTACTCTTAGCGTCTCTCAGCGGGCAAGCATTTACCGTAGTGCGTACAATATACGGTTATACGAAACCTTAACCAATGATTTCCCGCAACTTTTTAAGTATCTTGGAGATGCACAATTCCATAAGTTGGCTCAATACTACATAGTACAGCAACCATCCCAGCACCCTTCATTAAGATACTTCGGCGATGCACTACCAGGCTTTTTGAAGGCGAATAGCCCCTATAAAGATTTCTCCCAACTATTTGACTTAGCGTTATTTGAGCGCTGTCTGCAAACTGCTTTTGACGCTAAAGAGGCTCCATACCTCACAATACACAACTTCGATGCCATCTCTACACAACAATGGCCAAAAATGTGCTTAGAAGTACACCCCAGTGTAAATTTAATACAATTAACCACTAACGCCGTCCCTATCTGGATGGCATTAAAAGAGGACAAAACACCACCGGATATGATTCAACAATCAACAACTTGGTTAATTGGCCGCGGTTCAAGCCGACTGACATATTTTCGCTCCCTAACCCAAGAGGCTGAGCAGTTGTTGAAAGCATTAATAAACGGGCAGCCACTGGCCTCAGCCCTAGAACCATATTTAAACAACGATTTAACTCAAAAACAGCAGCTTGAAAAATTACATAAGGATATTGACAGCTTCTTGCAAGACGGTGTGATTAGCTGCGTTGAAATTAAACTATAACAATTACCAATGCCTCTCTATTGTGGCACCCCACCGTGAAATCTAAACACAGTGTCTTCTGACTGAACCAGAGTGCGCTCCACCTGTAACAGTGCATCGACCCGTGGTTCAATATTCTCACCACTGGCCTTTTCAGCAAGCGATAAATAATCGCGAAAATGCCGAGCTTCAGACCTTAATAGCGACAAATAAAACTTTTGCAGCTCTTGATCCAATTCTGGGGCAATACGAGCAAAACGCTCGCAGGAGCGCGCCTCAATAATAGCCCCACAAATTAGCGTATCCACAAGCCTACCCGGCTCGGCTGTGCGCACCTGTTGGCGCAATTCGGCCGCATAGCGGGAAGCGCTGATATGCGAATATTTAATATCGCGCTGCTGCATGAGAGCAAGTACCTGCTCAAAGTGTCGCAACTCCTCCCTCGCCAAGCGCGACATCTTGTGCAATAGCTCGAAGTCGTCAAGATAACGAAACATCAGGTTCAGAGCAGTACCCGCCGCTTTCTTTTCGCAATTGGCATGATCTATCAGCATAATCTCCGGCGCCTTCAGGGCTGCTTCCACCCAGGCATCTGGAGTGGGGCACAGTAAAAAGTTGTGTATGGCTGAGAGATCCGGTATCTCGGGCTTGCCAATCAATGTATCCGAGGATTGAGAGGAGGCAGTATTTAAAGGCATAGGGGGAAATCTGTAATTTCTAGTGGTGCATTGAGCAGGTTAGGTAGGTTAATTGAACAACCTAAAGGATGAGCGATTATATTGGAAAAGCTAAAGCCACGAAAGTAATAGCCAATGACGACGCCTATCTTGTAGGTACATTGTAAGCGCCAAATAATCGACATACTTCCCTTATCAGCCAATAGCTGAATTTTTTTCAAAGGTGGCCTTAACCTTCCACGGCAACAAAGCCTCGATGTCTTCGACAGTTTTGGCATAAGGCAGCTTTCCAAGAACAAACCG
>JAHZJJ010000052.1 GCA_022600975.1 Gammaproteobacteria bacterium | reverse complement strand
TGCGAGGCGGAAAGCGCCACCGAGGAGCCCACCCAGTAAGGTTTCGAGCATTATGAGCCTCCCAACCATTTGAATTTAATGGCCGCGCCCAGTATCAATGCCGCCAACAATCCTGCGGTAGCAACTCGCACTAGGGTTTGACGGGCAGTACGCCTGACATCGCGCCAGGCATGCAGTAAATTACGCGGTTCGCGGATGTCATTTGCGGCATGGCTCTGCTCCAAACCGAGTTGGGTGAGGCAGTGTTCGGCGCCCCGCTGAGCTGCGCGTTCGAGTAAGGTTTCGTAATCCTCGAGGCGTATTGGTTTTTGTTTTTCTTCGGCAGTGGATTGGCGTGGTTCTGACATTGGTTACCTCCATAACGAAAAACAGGCAAAAGCGGAAAACCCTCAGCGATGGTCTGGTGAAATAAGGAAATGGGAACATCTCAGGGAAGTGGCGTTAAACCCAGGTAGGCTTAAGCAGGAACCTAAACAGGTCGCTTGAAAATGAAAAAAGATGACAACTAGCTTGAAAAACACCGCCTGTTTTACCACTATAAAGATAGTGTAATGAACGAATGGCACTTGATTAAGCCTCAACCCCAGCAACCATGCGGGCTTGAATCAGTATGACCTGTCTGAATGATCTACTCCTGTATGCTCAGGCGTTAAAAAAGTAATGAAAAGATATTGCCAACCAATAGCTTGATGAAATGCCATCAAGCCTACAAGGCGTATTGTTGCTTGACTTAACCTCTTATTTAAGTGCCATTCATGTAATGAACCGTATCGAAAAAAAAATGGCATTGCTGCCTCTGCACCCCGCTCAAGAGAGTATTTATTTTGCTCAGCTTCTTAAACCCAATAGCCCAACTTATAACGTCGGGTTTTATCAAGCGGTGACATTTGATGTTGCTTCAGATGTTGAGTTGCTAAGAGAAGCTTGGCGAAGCTTGGAACAGTATATTGAAAGTTTACATACTGTATTACTCCCTCAAACTGATGGTGTGCCGTTGCAGAAAGTATGTCCTGCAGACACGATGTTTACTGAGGTAGTGTACTGTGATTTTACTAACGAAAAATCTCCTAGAGAATCCGCATGTATTTGGATGCAGCAACAGATGGATAAGCTACTTTCTTATGATGATGTTAAATCTGAGAGGCATCAATTCGCAGTATTATACCTTGGTAAGCAGCAATATTACCTGTTTATGAGATTTCACCATCTTTTTAATGATGGAATGGGTATGCTGTACGCTTTCGATTTATTACATCAAATATACCAGTGTTTAAAATCAGGAATATCGGTTAGCTGGTTAAGCGAGTTGCCACCCTATCGCGAGGCGGTTTTAGCCGAGCTAGAGTACTTGAAATCAAGTCAATATAAAAAGGATAAAGAATATTGGACATCCTTTGTCAGCCGCAAGGAAAAGACCTGCTTACCTTCATTCTACCCACCTGTACCTAGTGGCGAGCATACCGCTAATTATCTTGATGTTGCTCTTCCAGAAGAGCTTAGCGATGCTATTAAGGCTTTTTCTAAACAACATCAAACTAACCCTCTTAGTATTATTGTTGCAACTGTAAACTATTACTTCGCGAAAACTCTAAATATAATTGAGCCTGTGCTCGGGGTAGCTGTGCATGGGCGAGAAGACAGAAAAGCTATACCAGTTATTGGTATGCATGCAAATGAGGTACCCGTTAGCTCTCCGGTCAAGTTATCAAGCGATAGTAGTTTCGAAGACTTGGTGCTTCAAGCGGCTCAGGCAATCAAAGAAAGTTTCAAGCATAAACGCTTTCCCAGCCATCATTTGGCCCGTTTATATGATAATCAAGCAGTTAATCTGCATGATATCGTGATTGTGTACGATGCTTTCTCACAGCATACTCGAACGGCAGCATTATCCTCAAATATAGGTGAATATGTATTTAATAAGTATGATGATCAGCCATTACTAGTACGTTTGACAGATTTTTTTATAAGTCAAAGTTTGCATTTGCGCTTGTCGTATGCTTATCGGTATTTCAGCGATAGAGAAGCTGAACTGCTCATTGAACGTTTGATTCAATTGATGAGTGTGGGCATACAAAAGCCCAAATTTCCACTTGCAAGCATCCCGTTGCTATTAGATAGCGAAAAAAAGCTTGTCTTAACCGACTGGAACCAAACCCAAGCTGCCTACCCACAAGCTGAAACGCTGGTGAGCTTGTTTGAGCAGCAGGTAGAAAAGCACCCCAATGCCACCGCCCTAATTTTTGAAGAAGAATCGTTGACTTACGCCGAACTCAATGGGTGTGCCAATGCAGTGGCGCAAGGCTTGCGTAAACAATACCAAATACACAGGGAAGCACCCCTGAGCACCGACACGTTAATTGGCTTGTATCTGAACCGTAGTATCGAAATGGTGGTGGGCATTCTGGGGGTACTCAAAGCAGGTGGAGCCTATGTGCCTTTGTCACCGGAATATCCGCAAAGCCGAGTGGTTTATATCCTGAAAGATACCCAAGCGCCGATTGTACTGTGTCAATCCCAATATCAAGCGCGCCTGTCAGATTGGTGTATTGGCGACACTGAAGAACCTTCAATCGATCCGCTAATTTTAGCTGTGGATGCTGAGCCTGAGTGGTTGGGTGATGACGATAATCTACCTCCAATGAGCGGCCCGCGGGATTTAGCCTACGTTATTTACACTTCGGGAACCACAGGCCAGCCCAAGGGCGTTATGGTTGAACACCATAATGTGGTGCATTTAGTAACAGCACAGCAAAAAATATTTGAGATTGAGCAATGCGACAGCGGTTTGCTGTTTGCAGACATGGCATTCGATGCCAGTGTCTCCGATCTGTTTATGAATCTGTTGTTGGGTATTCGCAGTGTTTTATGCACTGAGGAAGAGCGTCTTGATATCGCGCAGTTGATCAAACTGGCTGAGCGACACCATATTGAGTGGGCAACCTTTCCACCTGCTGTTTTAGCACAAATGGATACGGCCTGTTGGCCCGCGTTAAAAACACTGGTTGTTGCAGGTGAAACCCCATCCTTAGAGACATTGCGTCGCTTTAACGACAAAGGTATTCGACTATTTAATGTCTACGGTCCCACAGAAAATACTGTCTCTACCAGTGCGCACCGTTACCGAGCTAACGATACAGAACGCTGTATCGGCCAACCCATTGCCAACACCCAAGTCTACGTATTGGATGAACAACTTACCCCAGTGCCCATTGGTGCAGTAGGTGAACTGTATATTGGCGGTGCAGGTGTCGCGCGAGGCTATCTGAACCGGGAGGATTTAACTGCCGAACGCTTTATTACCAACCCATTTGCCAGCGCGAAGGATCGGGAAAAAGGCTACACACGGCTGTATAAAAGTGGTGACCTAGTGCGTTGGGTGATGGATGCGCAGGGGGCAGGTCAGCTGGAATATCGGGGCCGCAACGATATGCAGGTAAAAATCCGGGGTTACCGGATTGAGCTAGGCGGGATTGAAGCGGTACTTGGTGCCCAGCGAGGTGTGCGTCAGGCGGTAGTAAT
>JAHZJJ010000051.1 GCA_022600975.1 Gammaproteobacteria bacterium | reverse complement strand
CGTCTCATCACCGTTAGCTGAGTGAATATGCTCATTGTTGTAATACTTCATGTATGCAGCAACCTCTCGTTTCATATGTTTACGCGTTGGCTGTTGTACTTGAAACAGCCAATCATGCTTCAGGCTCCCAAAGTAACTCAACTACGGCGTTATCCAAGAAAGCATCCACCTCATACTACGATCCCCGATCACTATGAAAGACTAGGCCTTCGGTTACAAGTTACAACTAAAGCTGTATATTATTGCTTGACGATTTTGCCACTTTTCATCACAAAATCCACATCTAATAATTCTTCAATATTTTCCAGTGGGCTACTATCCAATGCAATAATATCGGCAACTTTACCTTTTCCAATGGTTCCATGTGTTGCACTTAAATCTGCCAAATCCGCAGCATTTACTGTCGCTGACTTTATGATCTCTCTGGCCGGCATACCCGCCTGATACATTAAAATTGCCTCTTGTGCATTTACACCATGTTTTGATACACCACTATCAGTACCAAAAGCAATGTTCACTCCTGCTTTATAGGAGAGCTTAAAACTATCAACCATATCAGTGCCTACACGAATCGCTTTAGCTTTGATTGCCGGAGACATAAAATCTGAAGATCTGGCCATATTAGCTACTGTATACCCCGCCAACAAAGTTGGAACATGGTAGGCACCGCTCTCTTTGAATAATGCTACGCTTTCATTATCCACATAACTCCCATGCTCAATACTATCTACACCAGCCCTGAGAGCAGCATTAATGCCCGCTGCCGCATGTGCGTGGCTGGCAACTTTTCTACCCAGCGCATGCGCGGTATCGACAACTTCTTTCAACTCATCGTCAGTCATCTGCTGGCCAGTTCCGGTATCGGTATCCGATAAAACACCGCCTGTGGAGGTTATCTTAATAATATCAGCACCATATTTTATGGCCTGGCGTGTTGCCCGGCGACAGTCAAAAGGGCCATCACAAATGGTCTCTACTGTTCTTATTTTTAAAATATCCGGGCTCATACCATCGACATCACCATGCCCGCCGGTTACAGAAACTGAAGGCCCTGAAGCAATAATATGGGGCCCGTCAATGTAGCCCTTTTCGACACCATCTCTAAGAGCAAAGATTTCCTCTGCGCTTCCGCCTAAATCCCTTACTGTAGTAAAACCAGCCAAAAGTGTTTTGTTGGCAAAATGTATACTGGCGACCAACTTATCCGATGCAGACATCCGCAGGCTTTCACTATCATTGTCAGGCCCTAGCTCTCCCTGCAAATGCACATGCATATCAAACAACCCAGGCATAACAAAGCTCTTTGAGAGGTCTATCAATTCAGCATCATCAGCAACAGTTTTCGGATCGACAAAACCAGCTTTAACATCAACAATTTTATTGTTTTGAATAATGATGGTTTGCTTTACCAATGGCTTATCATTTGGATTGGCTAACAGCTCGCCGGCGTGAATAACCTGAGTATTGGCAAATATTAAATTTGATAAGGTGGATGCAAAAATTACAGCTATATAACTTAAAGGTTTAATTACTCTTCTCATTATAGTTCTCGAATGTTGCCTAAAAATCCAATAAATATTCCTAGTCGCGGCCACTCTAACATGGAGCATTCCACATGAAAAGCGCGAACCTCCCCAGGCTGGTCAGGGCTGCCTAACCATAATTAATCAATTTATGAAGTAAATGAATTTTTATCAAATTTTTCTTGCCCAATGTGTTTTGCTTTGGAGTTTTCTGATTTGAACCTGAGAGCTTGTACCCAATTCATCAATGATCCACGAAATAGCAAGAACCAGACATATAGTCTTGAAAATCTTATTCTCATAATATTTTCTGCTGCAATCAGTGGATATGGCATACCGAGGAACATGTCGAAATTTGCAGAACTCAAGCCAGATTGGCTTAAGGTATAATGGCCCCTACAAAAGAAACAGTGAGTTAGAATAGAACCACTGACAACAAGAGCAACAGTAAAACTGAAATAAAGATCAGACCTGCACACTGAAAACTTGAGTGGGTCAACGATAAAAAACCTAAAAATTTATAAAGTCAGTATGCACTTAGAAGAATGCTCGCCGGAGGGCAACCAGGAATTTCTCAACCAGCTGGAAAGGCCCAACCTCAGCGCTTTGCTCACATAGAATCAGCATACGTTGTGCGAGCAATATCTCCGGTGCCGACAAACTGCGCTACAATCGTTGCAATATCTGGGTCACGCACCAGCTTTCTGTGACCTAAAGATGAAGATTCCCAAGTTCGAGCGTTGGACAACTTCTTATAAATACGGGCCATCGAAGAGAATGGTACTTCGATATCATTGCGATCATGCACCAACAATACTTCGGGTTGTCCTGTGGAGAGCATTTTACCCACATCAAGTTCGTCTGCCGGGCACCCTACAGTGATACCTATACCATTAATAAAAATTTCGGTACATTTTTTGGGTAGTTTCATGAAATCCGCAAAGGCTTGAAGGTTATCGAGCATATTCGCCGGAGATGCCAGCAGCACCAAGCGTGTAATACTAGCCCCTTTTTCCCTAGCCATGGCTAGACCTGCGCACCCCATGGAGTGACCGATGGCCGCGTGAAACGGCCCCAATTCGCGGCAGGCCGCCACCACCGATGAGGCAAATTGTACCGGGTTGGCCCGCTTGCCCTTGGACAAACCATGGCGTGGTGCATCTATAGCTATCACTTCATACCCCTGTTCCAATAAAGGTTGAGCCAGGGTATACATTTGGGTGGCTCGGCTCTCCCAACCGTGCATAATCAACACTCGTTTATCTCCACCCTTTCCCCAACGCAAGGCACTAAGACACTCCTCAAATTCCTTGCCAAAACAGAGCCTTTCGCCTTCCAGTTCGGCATTTTCTTCCCAATTTTTTAGAGGAAATCTGCGCGGTGAAAGAAAAATTTTTACGTGATCCTTTGCCACTTTAGAAGGCGCTAATGTACCTAGAATCTGGTTTTTTATACGAAGTAAAATCATCTTATCCATTGTTGCTCCTTTTTTGTTCTTCACTTAAGTTGTTATGGTCGGCTCTATCGCAAAAATTTTTCTCGAGCAACCCCCCCCTGTATTTAGACAGATTTAGCCTGCGAGCACCATGAACTGGCGGTAAGCCAAAGCACCCTCTTGGTTTAATTGCCCCTTGCGAATCAAATGGGCAGTCTCTATACCCATGACGTTTGAGATTTAGGCTTTGGAAAGTTTACTTGATAAGGGTTTTGAAGGCTTTTATCTCATCTTCTATACCTAAATCTCAAGCGATTTAGGTATATACAAATAAACCCTTTTGCCTTTGATCTTGATGTAGGTTTCATCCATACGCCATGAAGTGGTTAGTTTGCGCTTTTGTTTTTTCGCCTGTACTGCAATCCGCGGGGAGCAGCGAACAATTGAGTATGGCGTGATCAACCATGACACCACGCTCTTGCATGATCTCTTCAAGCTCACTGAAAGAAACAGAATAGCGCAAAAAAAGATCGCGTACAGGCTTACATCTTTGGGGTGATGGGCACCTTAAAACTAATCAAACCTCAAGACCCTAAAATCAAATTTAGAGCAACAGTTTGCCTTTTTACTGGAAACCTGAGGAAAGTGCAATTTTTGCGACAGAACCGCTCATAGTTACCAATGATTGGATTGCCCTATAAGCACTATAGCGAGATTCAATTATTTAACCCCGCTCCCCTCTGCTTCAATGCCTTTAAAGCTTAGAAGCCATTAGCTCCACTACAGAGTACGGGTCATTTATCCATTCAACAAAGAAGAGAAGGAAGCAATATCATGAGACAGTTTGCATACAGCACATTACTAACAGCCATAATGGCCACCAGTGTCCAAGCCGCCACCCTAACCCGCGACAACGGCGCGCCTGTTGGCGACAATCAGAACTCATATACTGCCGGCGAACAGGGCCCAGTGCTACTGCAAGACGTTCAGCTGATCCAGAAGCTGCAGCGCTTTGCTCGCGAGCGCATTCCCGAGCGCGTGGTGCACGCCAGGGGCACTGGCGTTCATGGCGAATTTAAAGCGTCCAAGGACATCTCAGATCTAACTCAAGCGGCGGTGTTTAAAAAAGGGGAAGTTACTCCAGTTTTTGTTCGTTTTTCAACGGTGATACACAGCAAAGGCTCTCCCGAAACCTTGCGCGACCCCCGTGGATTTGCCACCAAGTTTTACACTAGCGAAGGTAATTGGGATCTGGTGGGCAATAACCTCCCCGTTTTCTTTATTCGCGATGCGATAAAGTTTCCGGATATGGTCCACTCATTAAAACCCTCCCCGGTCACCAATCAACAAGACCCCAACCGATTTTTTGATTTCTTCAGCCATCTACCCGAAGCCACCCATATGCTGACTTGGGTTTATTCCGACTACGGAACACCGGCCAATCTGCGCCATATGGATGGCTTTGGGGTTCACGCTTATAAGTTGATCGATGCCGAGGGTGATGTTACTTATGTGAAGTTTCACTGGAAAAGCCGTCAGGGCATCAAAAACCTGACAACAGAAGAAGCATCGGCCATTCAGGCAAAAGATTTCAGCCATGCCACCCGGGATATGTACCAGGCCATAGCCGATGGAAACTTTCCTCAGTGGGACCTGTACATCAAAGTGCTAAAGCCTTCCGAGCTGGATGAGTTCGACTACAACCCCCTCGACGCCACCAAAATGTGGTTGGATATCAAAGAAACCAAAGTGGGTACTATGACCCTCAAACGCACACCGGATAACTTCTTCCAGGAGACAGAACAAGCAGCCTTTGCACCAGCCAACCTTGTCCCTGGTATTGAACCCTCAGAAGACCGATTGCTGCAGGGGCGGGTATTTGCTTACGCCGACACACAAATGTATCGCCTGGGCGCCAACCATATGCAATTGCCCATAAACCGCCCTAAAACTGCTGTAAACAATTGGAATCAGGATGGTGTTGGCAATCCTGGCCATCAAACTAACGACGTAAATTATCAGCCCAGCAAGCGGGCACCACGCATGGAGGAAACTCGTGGGCGTTACAGTGAAAGCAAATTGCACGGCAACTACCAGCAAAAGGCCATCACTAAACAGCAACCTTTTGCCCAGGCGGGCGAACTCTATCGCAGTTTCAGCACACAGGAGAAAGCCAACCTAGTGAAGAATCTAGCGGGCGACCTCAACAAAGTGACTGACGATGCAACTAAGCACAAGATGCTAAGCCATTTTTACCAGGCAGACCCTGAATTTGGCAGCCAATTGACCAAGGCAGTAGATGGCAATTTAAATCGTGTGAAAAAATTATCTAACTAAATTTTTTACAACAGAATTCCCCCAGTTGATAAATGTATTATCCATCAACTGGGGAATAAGGAGATATTATGCGCTACATGTTACTTTCTTTGTGGCTAATTGGAGCCTCTTTTATAAGCAACCAAGCCCTAGCAAACGACGTTAAAAATTCGCAAAAATCACTTATCAAATATTTTTTTGCCGCAGCACGCATCAATGATACCGAAGTATTAAAGGAGTTTATTGATGCGGGGGTTCCGGTCAACATCCAGAACCACAAGGGCTATACTGCACTGATGGTAGCCACCTACAATGGGCAGCGAGAAGCATTTGACTACCTGATAGCTTCCGGGGCAAACCCCTGCCTGCAAGACAACCGTGGCAACACCGCACTGATGGCAGCTATTTTCCGCGGCGAACTCAGGCTTGCTTATCAGCTAGTAGATTCAGACTGCAACCTACAACAACAAAATAAGGCCGGGCAAACTGCTGAGGAATTTGCGCAAGTTTTTGAGCAAAAAGAAATACTTAAAAAACTACTTGCTGATAAATCAAGATGATAACCAACTTTGTGGTCATTGATACTTCAGCGTTTCCATACAAGTAAAAAAGGAATACTGGGGCCACAAAGCCTGAAATAATAGCCAGTATCAAAACTTGATTCTAGGATCTACATGATCAAAAATAAGCCACCCTGAAATTCACCAAATGACATTAAAAAATAGAATTTACACCCCAATTTCCACAATAATTTTTATCTTAACCTGGATAGCTTCGCTAGTTTTAGGGTTTTCTACCTTGCTAAGGGTGCGTTAGCTTATTAGCTTTTCATATAAATATTCAGATTTTCTTTTTTACTCAATCATAACTGCCTTTGGCATAATATTTTTATACCTGAACAGGGAGAGAGGATCGGGGGAAGGAATATAGGCTACCTCGCGGCATCTCTACTGATAATACTAGACATTTTTATTGATATTTTTTTACTTAAAATTTCTCAAAAAAACGATTAGCACAAAAGCAAAGAAAACTTAATAAAAATCAGCGGCATTCAGTAGAAAATTGAATGTGGAGCTTATGAAAAAATAGACAGGCAAAAACAACTGTAAACCCTTACGATGAGAATATCGCACCTGCTCAAAGCAAAGGTACGAGCATTCAAGCTTCGTAATAAGCATCGGCCACAATACTACACTTTCTAAGCTTTGCCCGATAAGAGCCACTGGGGGCTTGGCAATTAGTACCATGGTTTACCCGCTTATTAGTCAGAGGATGAATGGCACGCGCAAGTGACAAACTGTACACCGGAAGAGCCGAAGCAACATCGCAAAAATAGGCTTAATTGAGCTTGGATTTAAGTGTGCCAATTTTAACCCAATTGGCTGGGAAAAGAGTGGCCCGCCCCAGAGGATTCGAACCTCTGACCTTCGCCTCCGGAGGGCGACGCTCTATCCAGCTGAGCTAGGGGCGGAAACTGCTGGCCAAACGAGCTATCCGAGGAGCCACAGGCAGGCGGATTATACAGATTGCTGAAAATAGGGCAAATTGCATCAGCAGGGTATTAGGTCTGCAGCAAGACAAGGCGGCACTTATTGAGCACAAAAACCCCATCTACTGGGAAAACAGTCAATCTGACAGCTTCCAATAAATTAGCACTCGACATTTTAGCTTTTGCACTTCGCACAGACTGCTAACTACGCATATAATGGCGCTTTACTGCTGGCTGTAAGCGGCACTGATGTGGAATTTTACCGGCCAGACAGCGGCCAAAAGGGGGAGAAATGAAGTTGATATCCAGTTGCATGGTGGCACTGGTTGCGGCGGCTGGCGCTGTGCTGGCGCAGACACTGGATGAGCAGATTGCCGAACGCATTGCACCACCAAGTGAAAGCTGCATGGCTGGTGAAGCCTGTGCAGCGGCGGTGCCAGCGGCAGCACAGCTTGGTGGTGCCGCGCGCAGTGGCAAAGCCATTTATACCAAATCTTGCTCAGTTTGCCACAGCGCCGGTGTGGCGGGCGCACCCAAATATACCGATGTTGCCGCCTGGGCACCCCGCATCACCAAGGGCATCGACACGCTCTATACACATGCCATCAACGGGTTCAACGCCATGCCCGCCAAGGGGTTGTGTATGGACTGTAGTGAAACTGAAGTCAAAGCTGCGGTGGACTATATGGTAGAGGGTAGCGAATAAGCTGCCTCTAAACACCGAGCTGCTTGCTGAGCACCCCCGCCAGCTACTATCCCATTCTCAGTGCACCCAGAGCGAATCTGTGGTTACTCCATTCTCACAGTACGTCCGGGGCGCACCTTGGGCTTTTGAGCAGGGTAAAAATCTTTGGTGTGGTGGAGCATGTAGGTATGCCGCTTAATCCTTCGCCACAACCTTGCAAAAGAGAACAGCCAGTAGCGCCAGGGAGCAATTCTAAGGTTGCTCGACTTGGATTTCACGATACTGGAAAGGTGCTCAGTTTCCCAAAGTATATTGGGCTCTACACCATAAAGCTGAAGATCAAGCATCCAGAAATTATTGAAAACCTCGTCGATTGGCATATAAATACGACTGGCATTATCCAAGATTTTCTTCATTCCCCGACGATTCACTAGGTAACCCTCCAGACCAGCCTCGCTTGGGTCGTACCAGCTTGTGGATATCATCACTCAGGGCTTGCACCACCTTACGCTTCCTGATTAAGAGCCCCATTAAGCGGACTATTTCCACTTCTGTAGGTAGCTGCTCCAATTCCGCCAGCACGCTGCCAAAACTTTCCTCCAGCTGCACATCGTCTTCTAGAATACAGATTCGATCCAGCCCAGCTTCATAGGCACTGCGAATTGCGCGAAAGTGCGACAGATAACAACCAACCTCGGAGCTGTTCAGCTCACGGAGATAGTGCCAATGGGTAGCGGTATTAGCAAGGCGTTCACCTGAGGTGAACTCTGGCATTTTTGAACGCCCATCAACACCTAGGAGAGGCTGAGCATGCAGCCGCTGAGCTTTAATTTTTAGGGTTAACCTTGAATTGCACAACGCTAAACCCGTAATTTTATAAGGTTGCGCGCCTAAATACAATCAGCAACTGATGGCTTTAGTTTGCCTCGAACAATCAGCTGAATCTGGCTTTTTTATAAATTCTTCCGAGCCTCTTAATATCGACACCATTCAACAGCAAAGTTGACTGATGTAAAAACACAAAATAGTAGCATTTTTTTCTATTTATTTACCGTATTACCAACTTATCACTAACAATCTAACACTGCAAAGACCCCAATCCGGCTACACATTAAATATATTTTTATACACCCTGAATAATTCATAGCTCAAGCCGGTATAAAACCACATCAAACTCCCCAAGCTGAGTATCACAATGCGTGTAAGACTTAATGTATTGCATACCCATTTTTTCCATTACCCTTATAGAGGCTTTATTTTCCGGTTCCGCAATAGCACTCATGTATTTATATTCGGGCAGCTTAGAAAATATCTTTTTAATATGCAACGCAGCCTCCGTAGCATAACCCTTGCCCCAGCTCGGCTGTAAAAACCGCCAACCGAATTCAAGATCCTCAAAGCTTGGCGCATCAGAAAAAAAATTCATTGGCCGAACTATGATAAAGCCAATAGATTCTTGTGTTGCAATAACACTTACCTTCCACACACCCCAACCTTTATCTACATCTTTATAAGCATTTAAACGAGGCATAAAATCCCTGACAACCTCTTCACGGCTAGTCGGCTTGCCGCCATTGATATAGCGCATAACCTCGGGATTCTTATTTAATTGAAACACAAAATCCCGGTCATCTTCATCTAACATTCGATAATGAAGACGCAAAGAATTTTCAATACGCATACTCCGCCCCTTTACAGGTTAAGTTTTTATAGCCTATTTGATTTTGGCAAGCTACTATTTGGAGGAAGGAAAGATTATTTTGATTGGGCTTTCAGCCACAATAGACCTATCTGTTACTCGAGTATTTAGTTCCTGAGGTGTGGATTGTAGGCGAATTTTATCCTTAAAGCCACAAGCTACACATTCACGATAACTTTGTTCATCCAACTTATAATTGACAATTTTATCCATTTCACTACAACGCGGACATATTGCCCCGGCAATGAATCTTCGCTTTGGAGACTTTTTCTTGCTCATCAACTCATTGACCTCAACAGTATATGAATAGCGAAAATCGATCATAATTTTTGCATGCTTGCACTGAGCGCTCCAGATTGCTGAAGCTTCTCTAAAGCACGAGAGTATACCTAGTTTAAGCTCGTGTCGAAATTTGGCAACCAATACCTGTAAAGTGTAGCCTCAGCCCCAGTCCAAAATCCCGCAAACTTTGCTATTCCCACCAAAAATCAACGATACAATCTGACAAGCTAAATGAGTAAAAAAACCAATAATTGCCTTTTGGCAGCAAAAAATTAGTGAGCATGACTTTAGGCCAAGAGTTTAATAAACAAGTCGATTAATCACCCCGGATATGGTAAAAAATATCATTGCTGCCAGCGCCAATACAAAGAGATCCCTTTCCTGCTTGCGCAGTGGATACAAAAGAATCAAAGCCAATGGCGGCGCAAATAGTGCCAGTAAACCCAGAGGTATGGCACGTTTGAAAGAGGTATATAGTAAACACAACCAAAAGAGAGCGCCAAATACCAAGGCAAAGGTTAACAAAGCCGCAGCGACAGGTTGCATACCGGACTCCCGGATCAACTTAATTAACAAACGATATTATTGATTCCCAGTTTAAACGACACAGGAAAAAGCGTATGAAAAAAAAGCTACCATTCCTGCGGGCACCGACATTACTGGCATTATTAATGTTTCTAAGCGGCTGTGAGACCTTGCGCTTTTATCAACAGGCCGCTCGAGGCCAGCTGTATATTCTCACCGAACGAAAGCCCATCAACACACTTATCGAAGCGCCGGAAACCCCACCACAACTGCGCCGACAACTACAACTTGTGCAATCGATTCGAGCTTATGCCGCAGCAGAATTGCAGTTGCCGGTAGGCGGCGCCTACAGTAGTTTTACCCAACTGCAACAGCCATATCCACTGTGGAACCTGATCGCTGCGCCAGAATTTTCTCTCGATCCTAAACGCTGGTGTTACCCCATTGCCGGCTGTACCAGCTACCGGGGTTACTTCGATAAATCCGCAGCCAATGCCAAAGCGGCAGAACTTAGGCGCGATGGATTCGATGTGTATCTAGGCCCAGTTCCCGCCTACAGCACGCTCGGTTGGTTTAATGACCCGGTGTTATCGAGCTTCGTCTACTGGCCCCCTGAACGCCTGGCTCGTTTATTATTTCATGAGCTGGCACATCGACAGTTATATATTGCCGGCGATACACGTTTCAATGAAAATTTTGCCACTGCTGTGGCGCAAATTGCATTGCCTCAATGGCGCCGCCGGCAAGGGTTACCCGCGCCACTTTCAAACAACCCAGAGCGCGCTCGGCAGGTCAATGGGTTAATGCTAGTTGCACGCAGGCAGTTGCAACACATTTATTCAGCGAATCTAAATGCAAATAATAAACGTGCCCTCAAGGCCGGTACTTTGCGTCAGTTGCGCCGCTGCTATCGCAAACTTTCTGCCAATTGGCCCGGGGGTTTTCATTATCAAATCGAAAATGCCAATAACGCCACTCTCGCCCTGGCGGCGGAATATCGCTCGCTGGTGCCCGCTTTTGTACAACTTTATCAGGATAACAACCGCACTTGGACAGCATTTTACCCCGCGGCGGCAAGCCTCGCTGCGCTGCCTCGCCAACAGCGTAATCGGCAATTAAACACACTACTAGAGCACGCTCAGGCTTCCAGTAAAAAGGTTACAGGCCCATCGTTACAAAGTGAAACCTGCATGTCTGCAGCAAAGATGCCGCTGGCCACCACTGGCAACTGAGCCTCGGCCTCACGCACAAAATAATCGTACAATGTTTCCGCCTGCTGCGGTGTCGCCCCACGACTAAAGCTTGGTCGCAGGCCGCGGCCGGTTTCCGCTACCAGAGTAAATTGACTCACTACCAGTAACCCTCCTCCGCTCTGTTGTAAGTTAAGGTTCATACGCCCAGCGGGGTCATTGAAAATGCGGTAATGGGCGACCTTATGCAACAATTTGTCGGCGCTTTCACGGCAATCTTCAGTTTCAATACCCAATAATAGTAACAAACCAGCATCAATTGCAGCCACTGATTCACCGGCCACATCTACTCTAGCGTATTTCACTCGCTGTATCAGCCCCTTCATCACACCCCTCAATACGCTGGTATCACCAACGAAAATGTTTTAGATTAGCCCATCTGCCCATATTAACAAACCCGGATTACGGCCATGAAAAGACCGCGTTTCACACAATTTAATATAAAATCTGCAGTACTCCTCGGCGGTATACTTACCTGTGTTTCTGCTTTTGCGATAGATAAATATCCACAAGCACCGCAAAGCAAACAACTGGACGATTATTTCGGCACCGAGGTCGCCGACCCCTATCGCTGGCTCGAAGATATGGACTCCAAACCAGTAAAAAACTGGGTCAAAGCGCAAAACCAATACACCCTGCCAAAACTCCAAGCACTGCCCGGTTGGCAAAAAATCAACGATCGCTTAACCCAACTGTGGCAGTATGAGCGTTTCGGTATACCCTATAAAAAAGCGGGCAAAATTTTTTATCAATATAATGATGGCAGTTGGGATCAAAGTGTCTTCTATCGCACCTCCAATCTCAACGGCAAAGCCGAAGTGCTACTAGATCCGCGCCAACTAAGCAAGGATGGCACCATCGCCGCCAAACGTTATACGGTCAGCCCCAAAGGGCGTTTTTTGGCTTACGGCACTTCCGATGGCGGCACCGACTGGACCGATTATCATGTACGCGATCTCAACAGCGGCAAAGACCTACAAGATAAGTTAACCGGAATCAAATTCAGCGGCGTCAGTTGGGCCAAAGATGAATCCGGCTTTTACTACAGCCACTATCCATTTAATACAGATGGCAGTGCGGATGATAACAAGCAAGTCTCAGTTTATTTCCATAAACTCGGCGAAGCACAAAAAACTGATCAGCTGATCTACAAAATCAATGGCCACAAAACCCGCAACCCCGCAGCAGAACTAAGCGAAGACGGCCGTTATCTAATCTTTAGCATTTTCGATGGCTATGATGCTAATGGTATTTACTATCGTGATCTGCAGGCTAACAATAAAAATCATCTAGTCAAATTATTAAATGACTGGGATGGACGCTATAGCTTTCTCGGCAACCGCGGAAAAACATTTTTCTTTAAAACCAATGTCGATGCACCTCAGGAACGAGTCATCGCTATCGATGTGGATAAACCGCAAAAAGCACACTGGCGAGAACTGGTAGGTGAGCGCAAAAATGCGCTACAAAGTGCCCATCTGTTGGGTGATCGCCTGGTTTTACACTATCTCAACGACGTAAAATCTCAAGTGATCGTAGCTAATTTAAAGGGTGAGCCACAATATGAATTGCCCCTACCTGGTGCGGGCTCAGTTTCAGGCTTTTATGGCGATTCAAAAGAGGCAGAAACCTTTTATACCTTTAGTAATTTTATTACGCCGCCGAGCATCTATCGCTTAAACGTGCAAAGTGGAAAAACCGAAAAAGTTAAATCTCCAAAATATCCTATAGATTTTTCTGACTATACCGTGACCCAGAATTTTTTCACCAGCAAAGATGGCACCCGTATACCAATGTTTCTGGTACACAAAAAAGATCTGAAAAAAGACGGCAAAAATCCTACTCTACTGTACGGCTACGGTGGCTTTAATTCCGCACTGCTGCCGCGTTTCTATACGCATTTTACCGGCTGGCTAGAACTGGGTGGCACCTTGGCGATTGCCAATTTGCGCGGAGGCGGTGAATATGGCGCCGCCTGGCATAAAGCGGGGACCAAAACTAAAAAACAAAATGTCTTTGATGATTTTATTGCCGCTGCAGAATGGCTGACTGCAAATAAAATCACCTCGCCACAAAAGCTTGCGATTAGTGGCCGCTCCAATGGCGGGCTGTTGGCGGGGGCAACCCTAGCCCAGCGCCCCGACCTCTTCGCGGCTGCCCTGCCCGGTGTCGGCGTATTGGATATGCTGCGCTACCATACCGCTTCTGCCAATGCACGGCAGTGGTCCAGTGATTATGGCCTGAGCGAAAACCGCGATGAATTCGCGGCGCTTTACGCCTATTCCCCGGTGCACAATACCCAAAAAGGGCGCTGCTACCCCGCCACACTGATCACTACCGCTGATCGCGATGATCGTGTTGTGCCCTGGCACAGCTATAAGTTTGCCGCCACTCTCCAGCGGGATCAGGGCTGCGACAACCCTATTTGGCTGGCCGTGGAAACTCGCGCAGGTCACGGCGCCGGCAAGCCAATGTGGATGCAAGTGGAAGACTTTACCAACCAATGGGCGTTTTTAGCCCACCAACTGGGAATGAAAATCGAATAACTCAAGCTCTGACACTTGCTGCTTAGCCTTTGGTGCCCTCAACCAGAGGTTAAGCCTATAGCTTTTCATTGCCATAACAATAGACAGCAAGCATTTACCTAGCAGCTTCGGTTGCAGCGTTTACCTAACAATCGATAAATGAAATAGCCTAAAGCTCCTTCGACATTAGTATATATTTTTCCCGAGTTTGAAACCCTGCCTTAACATAAAGCTTCTGCGCTGTCTTATTATCTCGTGCTACCTCCAAATGCAGAACCTTGACGTTAAGTTTACTTGCTTCTTTTTTTATAGCTTCTAGTACCTGGGTGCCTATACCCTTGCCGCGAAACTCAGCACTAAGAAAAAACTCATCAATGAACGCCTCAAACCCCTGAAATTCAATACTGTAGCCACGGCAAAGCGCAATGTAGCCCGCTAGTTCATTGTTACAATATATGAGCCAGATGCCACCAAAATCCGAGTTCAATAACAATTTTCGAATAGTTGAAGCTCGCTCAGATGCCGTACTCTCTAAACGCTCGAATGCATGATATGCACTCACAAAAGGTAGAATTAAATCTAAGTCTTGTAGCGATGCTAGGTTTAAGTTGATTTCCATGTTGACTTGACCTCGAAAAAGATAGGAAGTATTTACTCTGCCCGTAGCGTTTGAAACTTTGAAGTTACAACGGGTATACTTTCCTGAATCAGGGAAGCTAGATCTTCCTATAAGCTTAAATTTGGCCTAAAAGCTAAGCTCAATACCGATCAAATCAGTATTACAAGCTTGTTTAAGCATTGATAAAATGATGTAAAAAAATAAGTTGTTAGTATCGTTAAACTCTCTTGCATTATCTTTTAAGAGTGATTGGTGTTTCGATTAATGATATATCAGGTTTTGACTTGCCCCTCAAAACTTATATTTCAAGCGCTTTGGGTATATTATTCACCTAGACAGTTACCACTACCAGAAATGGCCCACAGAGTTTACTTGCTAACCATTTTTTGTTTTTACAATAGCGCCTTATACCCACCCATATCCACCAACTGGCCGCGATAGCCGTAGACCTGAGCAATCAAATCCGTATTCAGTAGCTGTGTAGCATTACCATCGGCTTGTACCCTGCCCTGCCCCAGCAGCACTATTCTGTCAGCATACCGGGCAGCCAAATTAATATCATGCAGTACCGCCACAACAAGGGTGTTTTCTGCTGCTACTTCACGGCTCAATTGCAATACTTGGTGCTGGTACTTTAAATCGAGTGCAGAAGTGGGTTCATCCAACAGTAAGATTTTTTCTTCTTCGGGTTTTGTCAGGCTTAGTTGCGCCAGTACCCGTGCCAACTGCACACGTTGCTTCTCTCCTCCAGACAAACCGGGAAACAACCGCTCACGCAGGTGCCATACCCCTGTGCGCTGCATAAAATAACGTACTCGTCGCTGCTGCTCTGTGCGGGGCAAAGCACCGGGTGCCAGCCCCAATTGCACTACCTCGGCACCGTTAAATGCAAAACTTAAACTGGAGTGCTGCGGCAACACCGCAAAACGTCGGGCAAAGGTTAAACGGCTGCGCTCATTACGATGCCAGTGTGCCAGCGTATGGCCGAAAATTTTAATCTCTCCAGAAAATTTCAACTCTCCGCTCAAAGTGCGCAACAGTGAAGTTTTACCACTGCCATTTGGGCCGAGTAAAACCACCAGCTCACTGCGATTGAACTGCAGATTAAGCTGACTTAAAAGGGGAGCCGCCTGTGAAAAAGCAACTTCCAACTGAGAAACTTGCAGCAACATAGCTTCACTTCACTTAAACAAATTGCCGACGTTGTTGGTGCAGGAGAAAAATAAAAAAAGGCGCGCCGAGCAACGCGGTAAGAATGCCTACCGGAATTTCTGCCGGTGCAACTAAAATACGGGCCAAGATATCGGCCAGCACCAGTAAAATAGCCCCCGTCAGGGCGCTGTATGGCAATAGAAAACGATGATCCGGCCCCCGCAGCAAACGCACTATATGCGGCACCACCAACCCAACAAAACCAATAAGCCCCGCTACGGATACCGCTGTACCCATTGCTATGGCCGAAAGTAGAATAATTAGTTTCTTCAACCGCAGCGTATCCACCCCCAGGTGGCTGGCTTCTGCCTCTCCCAATAACAACGCATTCAGCTCTCCATGCCGACGCCACAAGAATCCACCGGCAGCGAACAATACCACTGTGGATAAGGCTACCGCACTCCAACTGGCTCCCGTTAATGAGCCCAGCTGCCACATGGCAATATCCCGCAAAGCCGAGTCGTTGGCGATATATTGCAGCAACCCAAGGCCCGCGCCAGCAACAGCGGTAATGGCAACACCCGCTAACAACATCATCACCACAGATCTACCACGATTCCCCAAGCGGTAAGCCAACCAAGTGGCAAACCCGGCACCAACACTGGCACACAGTGGCAACAACGCCCAAGAAAAAGACTGCAACCAAAGGCCTGCCACGCTGATAAAATAGCCGCTGAATACTAAGGCCAGAGCCGCACCAAATGCAGCACCCGAAGATACGCCAATAATCGCCGGGTCTGCCAGGGGATTGCGGAACAGGCCCTGCATCACCGCCCCACAAAGACCAAGCGTGGCGCCCACTGAAAGCCCCAGCAATAATCGCGGCAAGCGCACCTCTCCCAATACCTGGGCATACTGTGCTTCAACTTCACTCGCCAACAGTGTCGGCCATTGCCAGTGCAATAGGCCCATTAGGGCCTCTTTCCAGCCAATGCTCATCGCTCCCACCACCAGAGAAACACCACTTCCCAGCAGTAGCAGTGCCATCAGTGTTGGCAAGAGGCTTTTATCGTGTAGCCGCATTTTCCCGGCTCACCAACAGTTGAGTAATTTTTTGAGCTTCTTTTAAGCTGGTCGGGCCAATACCGCCGAGTAAGGCATAATCATCGATCGCTAAAAATTGTTGGGTTTTTCCCGCTCGTGTGAATTTTAATAACGGCTGCCAATTAAGCAGCTCAGCGCCATTATTTAACGCCTGAGCCTGGCCACTGGCAAACCAGATCCAGTCTGGTTGTAATTGCAGCAGCGCCTCTCCAGACAGCGCTTTATAGCCAGAAAAGGTTGCCGCATTAACGCCGCCTGTCAGCTCAATTAGGCTATTGGGGCTGGTGGCGACACCGGCCGCTTTAAAGCCGCGGCCCTGCTGCGCGCGCACAAATAAAATACGTGGCGGTTGCGATATTTTTTGCCGATCCACTGCCAAGCGTTGTAAAGTATCACGCACCGATTGTTTCAATCCCTGCGCTGGCTTTTCTATGATTGATGCCAATTGATCAATATTATTTAACAACTGCTCACCAGTTTGTGCCTCGGGAATTTGTTCTATCCGTACACCGGCACTACGCACCTGATCAATTACATTTACTGGCCCCATCTGTGCACTGCCAATCAACAACTGTGGCCGCTGCGCCAACAAGCCTTCGGTGGAGAGTTGCCGGTAATACCCCACCACGGGTAGCCCATCCACCGTCGCCGGTAGGCGCGTTGCTTGATCGACGGCTATTAATTTTTTTTCACCTCCCAGTGCCAGCAACAATTCGGTCACTGAGTGGCTGGCGCTGATGATTCGCTCAGGCGCGGCACTGACGCTGTGGCAAAAAAGAAACAATCCTAAAAAAATAACACACTTTTTTAACATGCGATCCATTACAAGAATCCGAGCTGATTAAATTGCAGTGAGTGAGAATGAACGATCAATCATTGGCAAGCTGAGCTTATTGGCCTATAGGCGCGCGCCTAAATTGCATGCTTTTTAACCGTCTCGGTTGAGAGGCTCTCACCCCTTTACCACAGCATTCTTGCCATTCTGGAAACGGATCATAGCAAGGGTTAAATCTAACATCAAATGCTAATCATTCTTATTTGCATATTCATTTATTCAAGTTATACTGCGGCCAGCATGATTTCTCGAATGCGTTTAATCCATAAACAGACGAGCCTATGCAATAGAGAAATTACAACCTAAAAGACGTTAACAGCTCAGTTGGCTGATAGATGGCGCGATATACCGCATGTAATTTTTTGCTTTTATACAAATCCCGATAGGACTCAGTGCTTCATGACCCGCGAACTCAGATCACTTGCAGTTAAACCACTTGCAGCCATTATTTTCTCTTTGACAAGTGCTATCACCACACACAGTGCTATGGCCCAGCAGATGGCAACAATCAATCAGCAACAGCAAACAGGTCAGCTGGAAGAAGTGGTGGTTACTGCAAACCGCAACCTGCTAGCGGATGGCGGGAAGATGGGCATCGTGCTGATCAATCAATCTCAAATCGAAGCGCAGCAGCCGCAATCTATCGCCCAAGCACTCAAATATGAGCCAAATTTAACCGTGGAAGGCGGCCCTCGCGCCGGCAACCAGGCACCCAATATTCGTGGTTTATCCACAGTGCGCGTACTGCAAAGCATTGACGGTGCGCGTCAGAATTTCAATTCCGGTCACCGCGGTAGCTACCAACTAGACCCTGAACTACTTAAACAAATAGAAGTGAAAAAAGGGCCTGCCAGCAGCCTGTGGGGTTCCGGCGCCATCGGCGGCGTGGTGGCTCTCAGCACTAAGAATGCACAGGATTTGCTCGGTGATGAAAAACAGTTAGGCGGTTACCTCAAGCAAGGATATGCCAGCAACGGTAACGGCCGGCGAACCAGCGCTGCCATTTTTGGTAAAACCTACAGTAACGACGGGCAACACCAAGGCCTCGATTATCTAATCAATGGCGTCACTTCCGATAGCGACGACCTAACGCTTGGCAATGGCGAGAAACTTGAAAAAAGTGCCAGCAAACACAACGCTTGGCTCGCCAAAGCGGGTTGGAACCCAGCACAAGGCCACCGTCTGGAAGTTTCTTTTCGTCACAATAACCGCGATGAGCTAACACCATCCAACCCCGGCGTATCTGAGGGTGAAACACCCTTAATTCAGCGAGACAGCACAGATCAAAATATCACCGCAAATTATTGGCTAGAGGCTTTTGCTGGCAAACATAGCTCCCGACTCACCCTGTATCAGAACCAAACTAAATTCGATGAATTCCGCATTGCGCTAAACCAGCAAGACAAAACCGAGGTGGATACCACGGGCCTGGCACTGGTTAATACCAGCGAAGGATTTGGCGGCCAGTGGACCTATGGTTTCGACGTTTATCAGGATCAAATTGATACCCTGCGCGCTGGCGACGAGCGCCCAGCGGATCTTAACGCTGAACACACCACGCTGGGTTTATTCGCCGAATTAGCACTGAGTCTCAGCGAGAATCTAAAGCTCTCTCCCGGGCTTCGCTACGATCGTTTTCGTGCGGAAAACCAACAAAATGCCCCGCATGACAATAGTGCTGTCTCGCCCTCTATAACCCTCGACTATCAGCTTACAGATTGGTTAAATTTAAACATCGGCTATGCCAAGGCTTTTCGGGCCCCGAATGTAGAAGAACTCTACGCCGATGGAACGCATTTTTGTATGAGAGGCGCCTGCAGTTATTTTATCCCTAATCCAGACCTTAACGTGGAAGAGGCAGCCAATACTACCATTGGCGCCAATGGGCAATTTGCAGACCTTTGGTGGAGTGGCGATCAATTATCTTTGGATGCGACCGTGTTTCGCAATAAAATAGACCAATTTATCGAGCTACAACCCATTAGCTTTCACCCTAAATATTTCTTTCCAACCAAATTCTCCAACCTCAATGTTGACAAGGCACAAATTGAAGGGTTTGAGCTCGCTGGTCGCTATTGGCTAAACGATTTGGAATTGAGCCTCAGTTACGGCCAAAGCCGTGGTATAGATTTAAGCGACAACTCTCATTTAAACAATATCCCCGCAGATAAATGGGTACTCAATATTGGCCATTACTTTTTGCAAAAACATTTAAAGCTGGGCCTTAATGCCACCCATACATCAGCCCAGAATAAAACCACAGCAGAGTACCCCGATCCATTTGCAGGCTATACCCTGACAGATATTTATGCCACATGGGAGGCGGCAAGGGGCAACATGGGAGCACTAAAACTTGGGCTGTCGCTCAACAATCTCACGGATGAGTATTACCGTGTTGCGTTTCAGGATCTCTACATGCCTGGGCGCAATATTCAATTCTCTGTCAACTATAGCTTTTAAACTATCCACGGTAACCTCAACAACATACCTCCATAGGTAAGACGGTTAAAATGAAACCAAAACTTAAAGAGTTATTACAGTATCAACCCAATCTCACGCTGGAACAAATGGCAAAGGCACTGAATACCAATGTGCGCGAGGTGATCTGTGCTTTGCCAGATGATATGGCCACCCTTGCCATGGGCAATTGCGTTTTAGAGCTCATAGAGTCACTGCCTAGCTGGGGAAAGCTAACGGTTATCGTACAAAGTGAAGGCTCTATTTTTGAATTTAAGGGTGACTTTCCCAAAGGCACTATTGCCCATGGCTATTACAATTTTATGCACCACGAATCGCCATTTCACGGCCATCTGCTCATAGACGACATCACGGATGTAGCCTTGGTGAGCAAGCCACACCGCGGTTCAGAAAGCCACAGCATCGTCTTTCTATCAGCAAATGGACAGTGCGTTTTTAAAGTATTTTTAGGGCGAGACCAGCAGAGACAGCTGATTCCACAGCAATTACAACATTTTCAAAAACTTAAAAATAGCCTAAAAAATGCTCAATGTGAGCCAAAATTGAACACAGGAAATTAATATGCAGCAATCTGCTTTAAAGCCCGAAGATACTGAGAACAAAAGCGCCGAAATCCTTCATGAAGTGCGTGAGTTTGTTCTCTCACGTAAATTACTGAACCTAGCTAGTCTTTCCAAGGAATCGCTACCACACGCCAGCACCGCACCGTTTTTGTTGGCCGATGGCAATTTTTATTTATTTATCAGTGATAGTTCTGAACACACGGCAAACCTTAAGGCAAATAGCCACGCCTCGATAATTTTTAATGCCGATGAAGTGGAAACCAAACAGCCTTTTGCGCGTCTGCGTGTCACTTTTAATGTACAGGCAACGCTAATTGATCGTGAAGCACCCCTGTGGACAGAACGCATGGCACAGATGCGCGAAAAATTTGGTGCCGTTGTAGAGCATTTACAAAATCTGTTGGATTTTCATTTATTTGAATTAAAGCCCAGTGGCGGTCGCTATATAAAAGGGTTTGGAGAAGCTTACGCGCTCGACGGAATGGGTGAAAAAGTTGCACTACATTTGCAACTTGGCCATAAAAAAATGCCAAAAAAGCAGTAACTTTAGCAACCGCAGTTGGGTGCGCAATGGTTGTGTAAATTATTGGTGTGTATGGCGAACTTTAAAATTCGTGATCATCTTTTGGATGATGAGAGCCTTATAAAATTTGTTAGGTGCATTAAGAGCTTGTACAGAGTTGGGTGTTCCAACTGCGGTTTTTATGGGAATAGCTGGTTTAGGTGGCGTTTAGTCGTGCTAGAACGGCAAGTTACTCACACCGCCACAGGTGCAACACTCAATACGGGTGGATGGTTAGCCCTTGCCCGGCGGGGACTTCTACCCTGCAAGATGCATCAAGCTTTCTTGACGTACTAACGCCGCGATAAGGGATAGACAAGCCGCTCAGCGGTTTGGCTGTCCCATTTCATTGCCTTGTTAGCTGCCACCTTTGGCACGCTTCTTTTTTATATGAAGGGAGTACTCATCCCTAGCTTGTTCTATATTCTGTGATTTAAGTTTTTTGAGCCAAGTCACTAAATCATGAGAATATTGATACGTATTCGTATTGTCGTTTTTCCAGCAATAATGCTCATCAACTCTGAGATCATACTTCCAAAGCAATGCTTGAACACTGCGGGTATTGATTATCGCACCATCAACTTTGGCACCTACCTTTTTAATTACCCTTTTCTGAGTGAACGGATGCGTTTTGTTGGGATCAATCTTCTTCGATACGAGCAACACACCAGAGTCTGGAGCATTTTCCACACCAGCTACGATGTCAGCAGAGGCTATCTTTTTGGTTGACTGCAAGTTAACTTTAAATACAGTCAAAAACCTGCCTGTATCGATACCCTCTCTTTCCAATTCACTCGTAGTATCCGAAATAATTTTAAGAAACTCAGATATAGGTGCAGGATGTTTGGATTGCCTGCCAAGAAACTTAATTGGATCTGGAGGAACTGTGAAACTAAGGGGTAGCAAAGCGATATTTGTTTCCGAGGAGATATCCTTGCCAAATACATTTAAAACTATATCCCTGTAATTCACTATTGAGGTCTGCGCTAATCCGTAGATCACAACCTCCAAACTTGAATCATTATAAAAGTGAACCGCATTATTTCGATAATCCATTAACCTGCCGATATTTTCTTCTACCGCCTTGAAATGAATACCTTGAGGGAAATACGGCCTTGCAGACTCCAGCGAATCCAACAAGTTAAGAGTCTTATAGGGCTCCCCACGCTTTTTCGGTTTAAATATTCTAACTTTATTCTTCGAGCATATACCCTTTAAAAGAAGCTCCCACGAATTGAGTAATAAGATCACGAAACATTCATTTCTGTATTCAATTCTAGGCTTATTATATATCTCGATGCCAGCTAGCATGGCACTTATAGAATTACCTACAAGCGATTTATAAGAACCATACGAATTCATCGCTGCCTCCTCGAGAAGTTAATAATAGGTTATTGAGGACTTGCATAACCTCTTTTTAAAATAATCGAAAAGAGATTGCTAACTTCATTATTTTAAGTGTTATTACCCCCTTTCTCTGAGGAGTTTAGAAAATAAGTTGCTAGCGTATTTCCCAAGTAATAAATTTTTCGGTATTGTACAGGAATTACAAGCTCTGAAAAGGAGCTGGCGAGTATAAATCTCCATTTTTGCAGTCAATTTGCGAATTTATGCTTGTGCATCGATATAGCAAGCACACCGTTTCAACGTATATCCAGTGGATTCGCTCCTATATTCGCTTTCATCAACGGCGCCACCCTCGGCACAGGGGCGCACCGGAGGTGGTGCAATTCTTAACCTATTTGATCACGTCAGCTTGGAGTGGCTACCTCGTCACCCCAGCTTGATGCATGATTCCGTAGGAGCACTGAGATAGAAGCCTCTCTACACAACCTATCAATTTTAGGCGTCTAACCCCACACTTTAAATTGCACTTCTCAAAAAAAGCCATTAATGTTGAGCGTGCTGCGATAACACTAAAGTAAAACACGGCTCAAACGAGAAGAAACCCTATAAAAACCGTTGCGTTTACTGGTGTCAT
>JAHZJJ010000050.1 GCA_022600975.1 Gammaproteobacteria bacterium | reverse complement strand
TTCTAAGGCATGTTCAGGCTTCACTTGAGTTTCAGGTACGCTACTTGAAGATTTAGGCATCAGTTTATCCTGTAGTTGTCACCCTGAAATATACATTATCCCAGACAACGAGTGTATGGGCTGAGGTTGACACACAGGGCATCCGCCTTGCCATCTATATAATACTGCTCCGCACACTCCAGATGAAACTGAATAGCCTTATTGCCAACAAGGAATGAACAGATAACGAAAGTGACGGACAAAAGAAACAAAATCCATGAGCTTTTTAAAAAAACCAAATGTACAGCCTTGTCAAGCGGAACAATAAATTTTATAAAAGTTAAAGATATTGCAAGACCAGCACTAGATAATGAGAGAATTGCTTTGTCATAGGCTTCACTGTTTGAAAGTTCTCGCTTATATAGTTCACCTTTGTAGAAAGCATGTTGCTTATCAGCGATTTTTTGTTCTTCTTCTGTGCGCTTAATCAAATCTCCACCTTTAGATGATTTTTGTGCTTTACAGAAGTATTTGGGTGTGGCTCTTTTCTAACGACAAACAAAACCAACTAAATCAACAAGATAGAAGTTTATCATTGAAAAGATAGGGTCAAAAGCGGTAGATATAGTTTTGCAAACTAATAACTAAATCACTAAGAATCCTATTGATGCAAGATTACACTGATTTACCTAATGATAAAAGCTGTTATTTTGAAGCCGCATTTAATCAATTTAACGACATTATTAAAATTCTGCTTGCCGAAACTAGCCTGGAGAAATCCCACGATGATATCGAATAGTCACTATCATTAGAAGGAAATGAGCTTTTCGGCGCCTCTGCTTCAAGCTACTTTGGGGGCGATACAGGATTCGGAAATTATCGCGTCGGTTCGTAATGCATGCAATAGGTTCTCACTTGCCTAACAAGTGGGCAATTCGTCGGCCTTACGTCTTCTGAAAAGATCCAATTTTCACACCGATATGGACGACACACCAGAGCTATTACAGCCGAGATTAGTGCCGATGACTGAAGAGGAACCGACAAAGTGAGAACCTATTGCATGCATTACGAACCGACGCGACAATGGCCTGCCTGAGAAGGTTGTCATGGACAAAAGCGGAGCCAACCTTGCTGGACTGACAAACATAAATATCCACCTGCTTCTAGCTGGCTGCTGGTGGTTGTTCATTGATATTCTGCAAGTCAAATATCTGAACAACATCATTGAGCAAGATCACCGCTTCATCAAGCGGGTGACCAAGCCGATGATGGGCTTCAATTAGCATCTACATCTTGAGTTTCTCTGGGCATAATAGAGCTTCAGTTTTTTAATCCGCCATAATAGCGGTACCCTCGTATAAACACAGGTATAACAATGATCAACCCATTGTTGAATTTTCCGTTGCTGCCACCCTTTACCAAACTCCGGCCTGAACAAGCAAAAGGCGCGATCACACAGTTGATAGCTCAATGTCACGACCAGTTGAAGCAGGGGCTAAAACAACCGGGCTGGGAAACTACCCTAGAGCCCTTAGAAGAGGCACAAGATCAGCTGAACCGCGCATTCTCATTGGTGAGCCATCTGAACTATGTACTTAGTGGGTCATGGCGTGAGCCGTATGAAGCCACACTGGCGCTGGTAACCGATTACTGGACCAAGCTGGAACAAAATCCGGAGCTTTTTGCCCTGTATAAGGCGATGGTTAAGGCGCCCGAGTTTAATCGCTGGCCGCAAGCACGCAAACAATTGATACGTCACGCTCTGCGTGACATGTATCTTGGTGGAGTTAGCCTAGAGGAATCGGCGCGGGCCCGGTGCGCCGCCATCAACCGACGGCTGGCAGAGTTGTCCAGTAAATTTGCCAACAATCTTCTTGACGCTACTAACGCCTGGACGCTGCATATAGAAGACTTCACTGAATTGGCGGGAGTGCCGCAAACAGTGATCGCCAACGCTAAAGCGACAGCCACCGAACGGGACCTCAACGGTTGGTTGCTGACGCTGGAAGAGCCTTGTTTTCTGGCAATAATGACCCACGCAGAGAATCGCCAACTACGTCAACAGATACAGAGCGCTTTTGTCAGCCGAGCCTCGGAAATCGGACCCCACGCCGATAAATTTGATAACGCCCCGATAATGGCCGAAACCCTCGCTCTGCGTGCTGAGAAGGCACACCTATTGGGTATGAAAAACTACGCACAGCTGTCGCTGGCCAGCAAAATGGCTGAGGACAGCGAGCAGGTGCTGAATTTTTTGCAAGACCTAGTCGAGCGCGTTAAGCCAGCAGCGGAGAGGGAAATTGCCGAACTCAAGACCTTGGCCACCACAGAGCTGGGACTGGATAATTTATATCCATGGGATATTGCCTGGGCCGCAGAAAAGCTCAAGCAACAAAACTACGCTGTCAGCCAAGAGGCTCTGCGGGTCTATTTCCCATTTCCTCAGGTGTTGCAGGGCCTTTTTACCGTTGTGGAAAAGCTCTTCGGCATAACTGCCAAAGTAGACGACAGTGTAGCGACCTGGCATCCGGACGTGCTCTTCTTCTGGCTACTGCGCGACGGCAAACCGATCGCTGGCTTTTACCTCGACCCCTATGCACGTGAGCATAAACACAGCGGTGCCTGGATGGACAGTGTTTGTGTGCGCCGGAATACAGAACGCGGGTTGCAATTGCCCGTGGCTTATCTTGTATGTAATTTCTCACCGCCAAGCGACACCGCCCCGGCGCTGTTGACTCACGATGAAGTCATCACGCTATTTCACGAATTTGGTCACGGTTTACATCACATGCTCACCAAGGTGGATATCGCCGTAGTTTCGGGAATTAACGGCGTCGCTTGCGATGCGGTGGAACTTCCTAGCCAGTTTTTGGAAAATTGGTGCTGGCAGCCACAAGTGATCAGCATGATTTCCGCACACTACCAGACCGGCGAACCACTGCCTCAAACGTTGTTGGATAAAATGCTGACGGCAAGGAATTTTCAATCGGCGCTGTGTACTCTGCGCCAATTGGAGCTTGCTCTGTTTGATTTACGTTTGCACTGCCGCCCGGAGGGAGCCAATGCAGAAGAAATACAAACTTTGCTCAACGAGGTGCGATCCGAAGTTGCCGTGGTTTCAGTAAGCCCGGAAAATCGCTTTCAAAACAGCTTCGGTCATATTTTTGAAAGCGATTATAGAGGAGGTTATGAGGCGGGCTACTACAGCTATATGTGGGCAGAAGTACTATCAGCAGATGCATTTTCACTATTTGAGCAGCATGGAGTATTCCATCGCCCAAGCGCTGAAAAGTTCCTACACACTATACTGGAGCAGGGTGGCAGCTGTGATATGCAAGAGCTGTTTGTA
>JAHZJJ010000049.1 GCA_022600975.1 Gammaproteobacteria bacterium | reverse complement strand
TTTGATTCATTCAAGGGGGCATTGTTAAGGTATTTAAACTGATGAATGCAACCTTGCTCATCCCTGTGCTCATAGTAATGGCATTGGCTAGCTTCAACCCAATCAAATAACCAAGTATGGTCCGCAGGTTTCGCACCAAGAATGAACTGATAGCCCAGCTGCTGTAGTAGCTCAATATGTGGCGCATTTGAAGCCAGTGCATCTTCCACGACCAGCAGCTTCAAGTGAGGGTGCTCACGCTTCAAATCCTTAAGTAAACGTTTGGAGGCGTTACGCTCACAGTCATTTTTTTTCGCTCCGTCCTGTTTTTGAATAAATTCCGGGCAAAAAGGAATTACCTGGGACTTCTCAGGGTGAACTAAAACTGCTGCCAGCATTTGATGGTAATACGTTTGTGTACCATCACGATGATTTTTAACACAACAGCTATCACAATTAATCGTCTTTGATGAAAAATAACCGGTACCATCAATGGAGACAAGGTAGCGCCCGTTAAGATAAGCATAAGATTCCAAAGTCTTGTGGCGTTGAGCCTCAGCAAATAAACGTGTAAATGCCTTGCGTAAAGTTTTTGGGGATAGTTGATCTAAACGTTCTCGTAACGATGTGTCAGAAGGCACTTGCTTGATATGAAACAGCGTTTTTAAATTGTGACTTTGTGCAGGGTCAAGACGGTGTTTATCAAACTGCAGCAATGATGGATATTTTAGTTTAAACAGAGCCAAACCTGACATAAGGTAATGAACTAGGGGAAGCTTTGGTTTAATAGTCGTCGTTTTATCTGTAATACGGGAGAAAACATCGTAAATGCATCTGATTAAATTTTCTGCAGATAGTTTGTTTTTCGTGCTTTTAGCCATTACTTACACATCTCTACCTATTGTAAGAAGCTGATGTTACCAGAGACAGTCAGTTTACGAACATAAATTTCAATACTGCTCTACAGGCTAATGTTTGTAAGGGATCTGTATCTGGCGGGAATCGCTGGATTTGGCATTGGTGATTACTGCACCATTTGCAGAGATAAAAGCTACAACTGAATACTGACATTATTCACCTTCAAGACTTAGCATAAATTTGCTCAATAAAGCGCTAATCATATGATGCTCATCTGCCGACAAACCCGATGTAAGCCTTTTTTGAGTTGCCACATGGGCTTCCAGCGTAGCATCAATCACAGCAAATCCTTGCTCAGTCAGCGAGACAGAAACGCTGCGACGATCCTCAGCGTTTCGTAGTTGCCGGTGGGCTGCTGCTCTTTCCCGCAGCGATGTGGCTTGAGCCAGCGTTGCCGACACTTACATCCGTTAACTTACTAGGCCTAATGTATCTTGGTTTAATCGGTGCGCTATTTACTTATGTACTCTGGTTTAGAGGGTTATCTAGCCTTGAACCGACTGTGGTTTCAACGCTCGGTTTTCTCAGCCCAATAGCAGCGGTCTTACTGGGATGGTTACTGCTTGATCAACACCTCACCACCACACAAGTAGCGGCAATCCTTATCGTTTTTATCAGTGTTTGGCTCAGCCAATTAGCCAGCCGCGCAAATCCTATCCGACCCACAACGGCCCCAGCCTCAATCCTAAAAAAAGCCTAAAATAAACCAGACTTAAAAACACTAAATTTGAGAACGAGAAAAATGAAAACCATACTATTTAACACCGCTATCAATGCTTTCCGCAGAATAGCTTTAACAGCGATAAGTTAGGCTCAAAAAAAAAACAACGATATTTTTTCCGCTAGCGTTAACCGTTGGCAAAATATGCAACAAATTTAGCCAGCTAATGCTAACGCACTACTTAACGCTTAGTATGGCTAAACTTACCCTTTATTATTTCAGCCTAGAAGCCACAGTTGGGCGCGCAAAAACTCTGTAAGTTATTGGTGTGCATGGCGAATTTTTTAAAAGTTGCCAAGTACATCAAGAACTTGTGTAGACTTGCGTGATTCAACTGCGGCTTCTAGGTTTAAAGCGGCTCTAATATTCATCACAATTTACATCAGAGAAGTAGCGACCCGGCCCCCTCTCGCAACTATATTCAATTTATATCGCCATTAGAAAGCGGATATAAAATAGTATCCCGATAACCTGTAATCACCGGTATGAAACCACTCCAATTTTCGTCTAATTGCGGTTCACCGCTATCAAGCAATAGCGGCCTGCCGCCAAGCTCGGTTATTTTGGTTTTAGTCGCCACCACCAGCAGATTATCGCGGCCAACTTTAGTTAAAATATCTGGCGATAGCTGTTGGTTGCCACGACCAAACAAATGCCCCTGCCCACCAATGGCAGTAACAATTATTTTAACGGCACCACTATGTTGCTGCATTGCCTGGCGAATTTGCTGGGTATCGACATCGTGCTTTAGCAGCCGGTTATTGCACAATAAATCCACTCCTAACAGTGTGCCGACACAATCCAGTTCACTGAGCAGCGCCAAGGTGGTGGAGCCCGGGCCAACGATATAGAGTGTATCGGGCTCCAGTTCTTCAATTACCTCTGCGGCAATATCGGCCACTGCCAACGCTTCCACTTCGCGGCCAGCATTTTTAACCGACTGCAGAAAATGCCCTTCTTCCGGCACCTTCAAATCACCGTAGTAACGGGTGCTGACCCGCCCTTGGCGAAACGCTTGCTCATCAATATCGCGCACTTCCCGCTGCTGTAGATGCACCAGTTTAGCGGTCATCAGTCGGCGTAAAATTTCACCGCCAGCGCGAGGAGAGATCGCAAAACAAGCCGAGTGCATTTTGACCCCAGCGGGAATACCCAGGAGTGGTAGCGATTCTCCCACAGCATTGGCCATATTGCGGGCAGTGCCGTCACCTCCGACAAAAATAATCAGATCGGCCCCGGCGCGGTGAATCAGCCGAGCCGCGCGCTCGGAATCCTCAGCAGTAGAATATTCACCTGCATAACTGCCTACAACAGAAACCCGAAACCCCAATTTTTGCGCTACCGTCTGGCCCATATCCGCCGCAAAGCAGAGTATTTCAAACTGATCGAAAAATGGCTGCAGTGCTCTCAGTGCCAGCGCCGCGCGCTTTTGCGCCTGCGGCTCCACCCCGACAGCCAATGCGTACTCTAGCGTATCGGCGCCATCGCTGCCCTTGAGCCCCGCCGGACCGCCCACACCTGCCCAGGGGTTAATTATCAGCCCCAGTTTTTTCAGCTGCATCGCAACCCCAAAATTGCCAGTTGGCTGCGCAGTTGTGAGTCGAGCTTTTCCCCTGCTAATTGATAGTGGGAAAATTCCAATCGCTGGGAATATTCACGTCGCAACCGGTCAAAACCCTGGGCCATTGACGGATGAATATTGCCCGCCTCTCGCAGGCGCCGATCATCATCACGGGGGTCGTACATTTGCAACAGCAGCGAACGTAACGCGGCAAAACCTTCTTTTCCACTATCGGCTTCCAGTTGTCGTCGCTCAGCAGTGGTTTGATCGGCAGGCTCGGATACCGGGAGCTGCAAAAATCGATTGAGTGCAGCGCGTATCATACGGGTTCCCGCAAGTTTGCCGTCGTGGCTATAACCGGCAATATGTGGCGTACCCAAAGCTACTGTTTGCAATAACTGTGGATCGATAGCAGGCTCGTTTTCCCACACATCCAATATCGCCGTCAGCGGTTTACCTCGTTCCAAGCGAGCCCGTAAGGCACTATTATCCACTACAGCGCCACGTCCGGCACTGATCAATATTCCATCGGCGGGAATTTTTTGCAACTGTTCGGCACCCAGCAAATGCAGGCTCGGGTGCCGACCTCCGCTGACCAGAGGCGCGTGCAAACAGATGACACCTTGCTGCAGCACTTCGTCCAACGTCGCGGCATCAGGGTTCTCTGTCAACCAAGGATCATAGACTAAACATGCTATGCCTAACTGCCGCAAGCGCCGCTGTAACAGCCCACCTACATTGCCGCAACCGATGATCCCGAAACTGTGTCGACGCCAATCAATTTCCAGTGCCGCCAAGGCACAAAATACATACTCTACCACCGAGTTCGCATTGCAGCCGGGGGCCGCGCTCCAGCCTATATTTTGCTGCGCCAACCAGGTGGTATCGAGATGATCAATACCAATAGTGCAGCTACCGACAAACTTAATGGGCGTCGAAGCTAGTAAGTGGGCATTTACTTGTGTGACCGAGCGTACCAGCAGTATATCCGCGGTATCTAACTGCTCGGATGTTAAGCTGCGCCCTGGCACACGTTGGATATGACCGATATCTCCAAAACAGGCTTCCAAGGCGGGAATATTTTCATCGGCAACAATGTTCAGTTTATTCACAGCAGCCCCTAGCAAATCGCTTACTCACGCCAAATCCTCCACAATATATCCCTCAGCCGCCCATAGCTGCCGAGAACCGAACTCCACTGCCAATGCCTTGGCAAACTGTAGCGATCTCGGCCTCATAGCTCCGCGGCAATAACTTCTGGCCCGATCACAAATCGCTTGTTTAAAAGCCATACTCGGCCCAAGGCAACTGTGCAAGTTGTCTACACTAACCCGAAAACGCAACCCACAGGCGCGACTGAAAACCCACTCCAGCGCCTGGGGCCCCACCTCTACGCACTCAAACTCCCGCTGCTGCGCCGCAGTGCGACCATCGGGCAGATACCAGTAACCGTAATCCACAAGTGTGCGCCGACGGTCTCCCGCCAGGCACCAATGTGCCGCCTCGTGCAATGCACTGGCAGGATAATCTCGAGTAAATTTAATTAAATGGTAACTGTGACTCCGATCCACCGGCAAATAGACAGGCTCCTTCGCCCCTCCCTGCAGGCGGGTATTAAAACCTTCCGGATCAGCAAAGCAATGGGCAAACACTGCACAAATGCGTGCAGCTACTGTGGCTGCCACCTTGTTTTGCTCAACAGCAATCACCCTTGGCTCTAAAGTGGACATTTGAATTGACAACAGAACTCCCAGCACTTTACGACTACAATCCTTTGCAGGCACTATATCAGTGCCTGCAAAGGATTCAATATAACGCCCAGGGCGCCTTTGAGGCACTCCAAAAAGAATCAACTGATCTAAAACCCCGGTTGTATTTCCGCAAACTAGAATATACCTTTAGGCAAAGGGATAGTGATAAGCGACTTCCCTCAGCCGGCACAGGATACGTTCCAGCGGTATTCAAGTAGGCTGCCAGCAAAGTAAGCACCGAGCCTACGCTCTACTAAAGGCCTTGCAAGGAGGTGTGCTATGACCAACCACAATACCAGCAACGTGGTTGACCTCTTCACCGGCGAGCCTATTGAAGCGCCAAACAATAAGCAATTTATACGTCTATCTCCGGAGTTAGACGGCTTGGAAATGCTCTACTCCAATACTTCCAGTGGTTCCGATCTATACAGTTTAAAAATCCTTTGCTGGGGGCTTCGCGCCAATGGCGAGATTGTCGGTCTGGTCCCCTGGCTGGATGGCATCGTCGCCTGCCTTGAGGTCAGTGACCCCCTCGATGGCAGCTTTGAAGGCTACTATGATCCGGGCATTGAGGAAATTTTCTTTGAAGCCCCTATCCATAAAGTGGTTGAGCTAGAAACTGCTGCAGAATATTTTGAGTTTGACAGTGGTAAAGGCAAAGAGGTGGTACAGGAAATTCCCGACACTATCGGTACCCATGCAGTATTTATGGACGCGAACCGGGAACATCTCACTCTCTCTGAGGTGGTCAGTTGGCGGCTGTTTGCCGATGGTGAGATTCAGGGTATGTTGATCGACCACGACAATGTACAAACCACCCCCGTACTACCGGGTGATGAATGCCTCTACGCAGCACAACAGGCAGAGGGCTTTCGCTATTTCTTCCAGCATCATATCGCCAACAAAATCAAGGCCGAAGACCCCGCTGCCCTGGCCGCAATCGCCTCTCTGGTCAATGCGCCCTGAAGCTTCCGCTGCGGAGCTTGTTGACTAAGCGATTAGTCCGAGCTTAGGGTTTTTCTTATCCAAAAAGTATGCTCGCCATTATGTCGCCGATGCTCGATCAGCTCATAGCCGAGAAACTGGCAGAATTTGGGAATATCGCGTTGCGTCGAAGCATCTGTAGCCAACAGTTTCAGCACTTCATCAGCAGCAATTTTGCGTACTGCAGTGTGCAGTAACATAACAGGCTCTGGGCATAAAAGCCCACGAGCATCCAGAGTGTGGTGTGATTTCATAGCGCTATTGTCCGCAATTTTCCTCACCGCGTCACCTGGTAAAACCGAAGCTTGCCAGCAACCGCTGGAATCCGACAAATACAATTTTTTTCTTCATTGCTCCGATAGAGCAATTCATCGCTATATAATAACCCCCGTTATTTAACCGGTATTAGCTTTGAACCTAATTATTTTACAAACCGATGATTTTATTACACCGACGCGCGCGCTTCTGTCAGGGCGTCGACATCGGCACATCGACCGTATTCTTAAGGTTAAAGTAAATGATAGCCTTCGGGTAGGGGTCTTAAATGGGCAGATTGGTATTGCAAAGGTACTAAAACACAGCAAACTTACTACGGAGCTGGAGGTTAAATTATCTCAACCGTCGCCGCTCCCACTGCCTCTCACTCTGATTCTCGCCCTGCCACGCCCAAAAGTACTCAAGCGTGTAATCCAACATGTTGTGGCCTTGGGGGTTAAACAACTCCATTTAATACACACTTATCGGGTGGAGAAATCCTACTGGCAAAGCCCCTCGCTGGCTGAAAATAAACTGCGTGAACAGTGTCTGCTGGGGCTGGAACAGGCAGTGGATGTTCAGATGCCCGAAATAACTCTACACAAACGCTTCAAACCTTTCGTTGAAGATGAGCTGCCAGAAACCTGCCGCAACACCTTAAAATTAATAGCACACCCTTATGCAAGTACGCCCTGCCCAGTAGACCTCACTCAACCCACTACTTTGGCGGTGGGGCCGGAGGGCGGTTTTATTGCTTATGAGATAGAAAAGCTGCAACAAGCCGGCTTTGCTGGAACTCATCTGGGGCCACGTATTTTACGTGTGGAGACGGCTCTGCCAACGTTGCTGGGGCGGCTTTTTCCGGGGCGTTAATTCAACTTTTATCCTAGCAATACAGACACAGCCCGCTTTGGCAACACTGAATACTAAACCCGCTTATTTACCCACCCAAATTCAACCCTAGTCTCTGCCTATGATTATCCCTTACCAACAACTGAATACCGAAACCCTGCAGAATCTCTTAGAAGAATATGCCACCCGTGATGGCACCGACTACGGCGAGCTGGAAATCAGCTTGCCTGAGCGAGTATCCAATCTGCGCAACCAACTGCATAAGCAAGAGATTTTAATTTGGTTTGAGCCAGTAGAGCACTCCATAAATTTGATTTTGGCCACAGATGTACCCACTGATCAAGACAGTATTTAAATGAAAAACTGCTTGATTAATCACCCTTTCAAAGCCACAGCGCATTGGCTTCTATTTGCCCATGGTGCCGGTGCGCCAATGGATAGCCCATTTATGCAAGCTATTAGTTTAAAACTGTGCGCACTGGGGGTTGGTGTAGTGCGTTTTGAATTTCCCTATATGATTGAAAGACGCAAAATGGGCAAACGTCGGCCTCCCAATAAAATGGAGGTGTTACTGAATGATTTTGAACAGCACATTGAAGCTTGTCAGCAGGCGCTCAACCCTCAACGACTTTATATCGGCGGTAAATCTATGGGTGGCCGTGTAGCCAGTATGCTGGCACAGGATTATTATCAGCAAGGCACTATTGCCGGCGCCCTATGTCTGGGTTATCCATTCCATCCGCGCGGCAAACCCTCTAGCTTGCGTATTAAACACCTGCTCACTCTGACCTGCCCAACGCTTATTATTCAAGGCAGTCGCGACCCATTAGGTAGCTTTGCAGAAGTTGCCGATTACAACTTACCCTCTTCGATTCAATGCCACTGGCTCGAAGATGGCGATCATGACTTCAAACCCCGCCTTAAAAGCGGCTTCAATTGGCAACAGCATCTACAGGGAGCAACAGAGGGCGCCGCAAAATTTATCCTGACCGAAAATTAGTCGAAAAGTTGTGGCCCTCCTTAAGCTATTGAACCACCGTAAAGGCAAATGGACTTTTCTTCAGAGGGCATACGGTACAATCGCTCATAGCTCAAACCTAGCTTTTCTACCAATCTGATGGAGCCCTGATTATGTGGTGCAATCAAGGCCACTATTCGCCGCAGCCCAAAATCCTCAACCGCGTGCTGCAGCACCCGCTTTGACGCCTCAAACCCATAGCCCTTGCCCCTTGCTGCGGGCAGAAAAGCGTAGCCGATATCCACATCCGATAAATTTTCACGCTTTAGCAAGCCACATGTACCAATTAACTTCTCGGTAGATTTCTCACACACCTTATAAGCACCAAAACCATGCTGCCTATAACTACGGATGGGAACATCTTCAAGATGCTGAATAGCCTGCTCTTTAGTGCGCACCTGCTTATCTCCAATATTCGCTATAAAAGCTTCATCATTTAGCAACGCCAGGATAAACTCGGCATCAGCAGTTGTCAGATGCTCGATGACCAGACGCTCTGTTTCCAATCTCATTACTTAAGCCTCTAAAACATTTACAAATACTACTAGTACCGCCAAACAATGGTCTCTGTCAATAAAAACTTAAAACTATGTATGACATTAGCGCACGTCAAACAGGCTCAAACCATACCGCTTCAACTTAGTAAAACGGCACATTCCTTGCCATATAATCGAAAATTACTCTGTAATTTTTAGTACACCGTGTCAGATTGTAAATATTCAACAACAGAATCGGGAAAATCACTGAATACTCCACCCACCTTTACCCGTTTAAATAATATATCTAATAGCTCAACTTCACTGATGCCCGCTGGCAACGCGTCGCGACGGAAAGTATAAGGGTAAATCAACAAACCGGCCTCTTTGGCATTTTTTGCAAGCTTTTTGACTCGCCTTTTTTTAAGGTTAACTAGCTGCCCTATTCCCGGGCCTATACCCTGAGCAAATTTAGCTACTTTTTTCAACCCCTCAGGCGTTTGCAAATATTCATAATCCGTTGGCTCATTTGGATTATTCTCACCAATTAGCTGAACTAGCTTTACTTTAGCTCCCAGTTTTTTTCGCATACGTTTGATTTCGGAAAAATCAAAGCATTGTACATAGATTTTTTTGCTGGCATCATCGAGCTGATATTTGCGCAATAGATTGAATACAATTGTGGTAATATCTGCACCCTCCTGTTTGTGCCATGCAGGAGATTTTATTTCTGGAAACAGGCCAATACTTTTTCCAAACTGGCGATTAAGCTGAGTAATTAGCTCTATCTGTTCTTCAAAAGTGGCTATAGTAAAACCACCTTTACCCTGATAGCGATAGGGAAAAACCGGATAACCTTTCTGATCAGTGCGCTCATGTACTTTTAGAGTTTTCAGTTCTGCAAGGGTGAAGTCAAACGCATAAAAACGCCCGTCCTCACGTTTACGACTAGGGAACTTCAGAGCAACGTCTGTTACTGTATCCAAGTGAATGTCATGCAACACTACAGGCACAAGATCTTGGCTTAATACCAGATCCTGCTCAATATAATCAGCCCCCTGTGCAAAAGCTAACGTCGCAGCCTCCAAGGTGTGCTCTGGTAGGTAGCCAGAAGCACCCCGGTGAGCAATAATGTCAGGGTGTGCCATCAAAACTTGGCTGAGCAACAGCCCCAAGGATAATGTTATAGCGCGAAAGTACAGCATTTTGTTCTCCTTTTTTGATCTCTGAATAGATACTAGATGCACTATATTGACCTGCAGAAAATTAATCTACCATTATTATCTTTTTTTAAAAAATTTTTTAATTTTTATAGAAAGTGAAATAATTTTTTCTTAAAATTGTAACCGTTACCTTATAGATCGCGCGCTTGCGTGTTTATAAGACAGCATAACCTTGTAAATACTATTTAGTGGGTACGTGAAACTCAATAAATCATTCATCGAATTTGATCAATTAAAATTAAAAATTATTTTAATTTTAATTGATCACAGGACGGAACTTTTCTTGATGCGTGTCGCTCGACATGAACTTTTAGTGAAACCCAAGACTCTTTGCGGAAATACTCTAACATTATTGAAACCGCCACAAAGATTAAGGCCCTATCAGCCACCAAAGCAAAATCCCTTGCCGAGGAGAATTATCACTGACAAAAAATGTACCATCTCCCTGAACAACTCAAGTTTTGGAATTCAGGTCGGGCGCCGAATGGAGATGACTTCTTTTGACTGGGGTGACCGTGAAGAGCATACAGAAACGCATACACATGCGTGCCCCACAAGGGGCCATCCCGCCCTGCTCGATGCAAACGCTGTGAACGTCAAAACTTAAGTTGACAAAAAATACCCCTCCCGCAGCGGCGCGATTCAATTCATAATGTTAAAAATAGTCTGTGCCCTTGAAGTATTGCAAGTTAGGATCAATAAAATAGCAGTGGGTTTCTTTATCAAACCCGGTGTCACTGCCTTGAACTTAATGCTAGGTGTATCAAGGCCTTCAACCTCAACTGAAGGAGCTAGAATATTGCAAAAAACGAAAGCGACTACCACAATCAACGCAGATTTTTCACGTTGTGCCATCGTGACCCCCGATCAGTTCCGTTGGGTTCCCTCTCCTCAAATTGGCGTCGAACGTGTGATGCTGGATCGCCTGGGCGGAGAAAGCGCTCGTGCTACCAGCATCGTGCGCTACGCGCCTGATTGCTACTTCCCTCGCCATCATCATCCCGGCGGAGAGGAAATCCTCGTGTTATCCGGTACTTTCTCTGAAGAAAATCAACATTACCCAGCTGGTTGGTACCTGCGTAGTCCGCCGGGCTCAAGCCATCAGCCTTCTAGTAGCAAAGGCGCTATTATCTTTGTCAAACTCTGGCAGATGAAGCAAAGCGAAAACCATCAAGTTCGCATTAATACCAACGATCCATTGCTTTGGCAACAACAGAATGATCGTGAGGTTTGCTTGCTATTCTCGAATGAAGATGAACAGGTGAGCTTACATCGTTTGAGGCCAGGAGAAACGCTGTTTGCCGATGCAGTGGATGGTGCCGAATTGCTTGTGCTTGCCGGAGAGCTGACAACTGCCAAGCAATCCTACTTGCAAGACAGCTGGATACGCCTTCCGGTGGGCAGATACCCAGAATTTATTGCTGGTGCGAAAGGTGTGACTCTCTACCTTAAAACAGGTCATCTCAGCACCAACGTGATGGGAGCCTAAAGTATGCAAACAAGCTATTACCTTTTTCAATCTAATTTATAAAGCCACAGCCAACCCCTATGTGTTAACGGTAATCTTCCTGTCCATCGCTTCGCTCTCTTTCACAGCCATTACAACGGCCGATATAATAGGCCAAGTGCCTTATCACAGTCGCAATTTTATCGAAGTTGCGCGGTGTTACCTTGCGTGGCTAAAGCTTGGCTGACTCGCCGAATGAGACACGGGATGTTGTTGTAAGTAATTTATCGCACGCTGTATATCTTCAAGTAATAGTGCAAGCATATCTCGGCTCACTCCATGACGAACCATTATTCTCTGAATCACACAGTCATGACGGTGCTTCGGAAGTGGATAAGAGGCAATTTGCCAGCCACGCATGCGCACACGATCTGAAAGGTCATAGAGGTTAAAGCCCCAATTACCCGGCTTTAATGTATAACTGATTGCTGGCAGCCCTCCATTGCCGTCATAAAATACCTCGAAAGGGCCAAGACCACTGATTTTCTCAGCCAACCATTGGGCATTTTCAGCGCAATGTTGCTGCACCGCCCGATAACCTTCAAACCCCAGACGAATAAAATTGTAATATTGCGCAATAATTTCTCCCCCCGGACGGCTGAAGTTAAGTGCAAATGTGGGCATTTCTCCACCCAAATAATCCACTTTAAATATCAATTCCTCGGGTAACTCCTGCGCATCGCGCCATATCGCCCACCCTACGCCCAGCGGCGCCAGACCGTATTTATGGCCCGAGGTATTGATAGACTTAACCCGTTCAATACGAAAATCCCAAATGATCTCTGGCTGAATAAAAGGCGCCACAAAGCCACCACTGGCAGCGTCCACATGGATAGGGATGTCGAGTGCCTTCTCCTGTTGTAATCGATCCAAAGCTTGGGCAATAGCCGCAACCGGTTCGTAAACACAGGTAAAGGTTACCCCGAGCGTAGCCACGACACCGATCGTATTTTCATCGGCATAGTGCACAATTTTATCGGGATTGAGACACACCTCATCATCATCCAGAGGTATTTCTCGAAGCTCCACATCGAAGTAACGAGCAAACTTGTGCCAGCACACCTGCACCGGTCCACAAATCAAGTTAGGTCTACTGGTATCTGTACCCGCAGTTTGGCAACGCTTACGCCATTGCCATTTTAATGCCAAGCCACCGAGCATTGCGGCTTCGGAAGAGCCTGTGGTAGAGCAGCCCACGGCATTGTCCGCTGTAGGTGAATTCCACAAATTTCCAAGCATGTGCACACAACGGGATTCAATTTCCGCAGCCTGTGGATATTCATCTTTGTCGATCATATTCTTGCCAATACAATCCTCCATCAGCCGGTGTACTTGCGGTTCCACCCAGGTGGTGCAAAAAGTGGCAAGATTTTGGCGCGAGTTTCCATCCATAAATAACTCATCACGCACCAATTGATAGCTTACCTCTGCCCTGGTACCTCTTGCGGGTATGCTATAGCGGGGCAAGCTTTGAGCTGTAGCGTCAGAGGCAAAAATATCCACATCTTTTATATTACTATTGGCCGAGCGCGACAATTTTTTTTTGCTATGCAGAGACATAAGCGTCAAGTTTTCCTATAAAGTTAGCGTGTGCCTTTCAGTACAGGCAGTTATTCAAGGTGCTATTTTTTTAATTATTAAATTGAAATAAAAGATAGTTCATAAACTTTAATCTAACTAGGCTTGCATATCTATCCAGTAAGATCAAAAAAGCTTAAAGCGCGCTATAGCTCTATTTAATTTACAGCTCACTCCCGTGCAGTAATCGACGTTTCTGTAGTCATTTGTGGCGAGCAATAAAATTCCGACTACCCTTGAAAGATAACTATTAATGCAACAAGGATAATCACCATGCTGTGCTCTGTTATAGCTCACATATTGTGTTTTTGAGCGCTAAATATACAACAACCTGTTTTTTATGACACCATTGGCATTCTAACTTATTGACAGCAATGCATAAAAATTGGTGGAAGCCGATATTACTTTGTTTCAACACAAAACTCGTTACGAGATATTAAAAGTAATTATTGGCGCACATTTAACTATATTAATCATTTTTTTAATCGACCAGAAAATTTATCTGTATTATGAAAAGACAAATAAACTGAGGGAGAATAAAATGAAAAAGTTGTTTTTTTTGCTAATATTAACTTTTTATAGTACCACCTCTGTTGCTCAATGGAATAATCCCATTGAGGGTTTTCTTAATTGTGATTACCATCTGATCGGCACCCTAGGTGTCGGCTCCGGTGAGTTGCAAATTAATAAAGAAATCGACTTTACTGCCTATGCCAGTATTGGCGTTACGCCCAACCAGGGATTATGGCGAATGGATTTACGCTACACTCGGTTTGATGATGGCAGTGTCAGAGTGAATCAATATGGCATTGGCTTTAAGGTGGATTTCACCCTTCACTGTGATGTGCAATGCCTGTACTGGATGCTGGGTTGGAACTATGGTGACTTTAAGGTAGATAGTGTTCGGCGCCGAGGCGTCGACTTAAAAGTAAATCGCGATGGTCACGATTATTATTGGAATGCTGGGATCGGTTACCGCTTTCGATGGACCCGAAGCTTAGATACTTCTATTGAGTATAACTACAACGATGTAGGCCGAGTTTCAGAATTTGACCTCGGCCATCTGCGTACATTGACGCTCAATCTCAGCTACCGCTTTTAATCGTTACCTGAGTCTCGATATATTATCGCGCTTACAGCAAAACACGCCAACCTATACAGGCTGGCGTGTTTTGAAAAAGTTACGCTTTCCTGTAAGGAACTAAAAAGAGTAAGACAGACTCATATTTAGCCCATCATCTTGCGCCAACTGAAATCCATTGTAATCTGCAGATAGACTGCTCACCCACTCTACACCCAAGCGCACTCCGGCAAATACCCCCCCCTGGACCACAAAATTAGCTCCGACTGCTGCATTAATTAACTCTCCGCCATAATTAGGTTGAAGCTCCGCTGGGCTGCTGTGATTATGGGGACCATTATAATGGCCGTTGATATCACCCTCCTTACTATAATCGAGGCGCAGGGAAACACTGGCCCAATCCACCACTCGATAAGCACTCCAGGCAGTAACAGAGAATTTTTCTCCGACTTGATAGCCAGACTCATTTTTCTCCTCCAGTGGTAAGCGTGCAGAAAGTTGTGCCCCCCAACTAAGTTGCTCACGGGCGCTACTATAGGTCAGCGAAGGCAGCAAATCCCAAGTGCCCGTTCCCAACTGCATGCCATAGGGCATAAAACTGCCATCGGCATTTTTTTCAGCTACGGACCCCGTGGGTGCACTGGCAGCCAAAGTAGCATGCAGCCGGTAGCCCTGGTTATCTGCAAGGCGTACTAATCCGCCGAAAATTGTATCACCCACACCGGATACACTATGCTCATGACCTCCATGACCTCCATGACCCCCATCAATTGCTGTCATAATCATATCCATTTGCATAGTTTGTGGCATGAGTATGAGTGTAAGGTTATTTGACCACCCATACATGATATCCAGCATTTGCATTTCCATACGCATTTTACTGGGCATCACCGAATAACCTGCCATGCTCAGTGCCATAGCGTCACTTTTTTTTGAGCCTCTATACAAACTAGAATAATCCGTACGCTGCAAACGATATCCCAACATCCACTCACCCTGCCTATGCAGGTGATCACTCATAACTCCGGCCGGAGCATGTCCTTCCGGCAGATAACCTGGAGTAAATTCATTTTGAAATAACTTATCGTATGCTAAAGCACCTTGCGTACACAAGCCAACTGCCGCGGCGGTTAAATATTTTTTCAGTTTTATATTGGTTATAGTAGTATTAATTTCCATTGATTTTCCCCTTAAATAAGACCGCGGCCCAACGGCTCACGAGTTACAATATGCCTGCACCAGCTTTCTCACCAGCAGGCAGAAGTCACTCCATCAGCTTACTCTAACGAGAAACATAAGGGGGGTGCGCGACCGGGAGACTGAAAATAAGCGCGACAAAAAACGCCTGCCGCAAACAAAACCCCAACTTTTCCCGCCATGTTATCAACGGCGAACAACAATGTTATTTCTATGGGTGGTAACGTAAAGCCAGTAGCAGAAAATATACAATGATTGTCGGTAAAACCCTTACCAGCCTCAGGATCATGTCGATGTGGAATCTGAAAAGATGCCTAGTGGTGCCCGTAGGCAATATTCTTTTTAAACAACCCAAGTAACTGAGCACTGCTACTATCGACGTGACAAAAATCATACAGCTTGCCACTGGCTAGGCAGGCATAAAACCTGCAGGCACCAACCCACGGATGAGAAGAAAAATACACAATAACAGCAAGGCCTGCCAGTAGATCAAAAAAACTGCGGATGAATTTAAGTGGCATTTTGTGCATGGAGCTAAGCTAGTAACCTCTCATGGTTGATTGCTACTGCTTTTGGAGGGCTCTAAAATAACGGTCTAACAGTTCCACTACTGTCTACACCATACTTTATCACTATAAATACACTTGCACCGGCCTCTAAAGGCCTGCTGACTGAGACAACAAACACGGTTTTATCCAAATTCACCATCATCCTAGAAACCGCAGTTGAGCGCGCAAAAGTTGTGTAAGTCATTGGTGTGCATGGCGAATTTTAAAAATTCGTGGCCGCCTTATACTAGCAGGCATAAAAATGCCGGGTTACAGTTGCAACCCGGCATCAGATTTAGCATAAAGCCAGTCGGTATCCAGCGTTTACGGCGCGAATACCAACTTGGAGCAGCCGTCTTACATCATGCCGCCCATTCCACCCATACCGCCCATGCCTCCCATATCAGGCGCAGCTGGTGCAGCCGCCTTGTCTTCCGGCATCTCGGCAACCATGGCTTCTGTGGTGATCATCAGACCCGCGATGGACGCCGCTGCCTGCAGTGCAGAGCGCGTGACTTTAGTCGGATCGAGAATACCCATGGCCAGCATATCACCATACTCACCAGAAGCGGCGTTATAACCGAAGTTACCGTTGCCTTGCTTGATCTTATCAACCACGACAGAAGCCTCATCACCGGCGTTGCTTACGATTTGACGCAATGGCATTTCCATAGCACGCAGTGCCGCGGCAATACCATGATTTTGGTCTTCGTTATCACCATTAACTTCAATAGCTTGAATGGCGCGTATTAGTGCAGTACCGCCGCCAGGTACTACACCTTCTTCCACCGCAGCGCGAGTTGCATGCAAGGCATCTTCAACCCGGGCTTTCTTTTCCTTCATTTCGGTTTCAGTGGCAGCACCCACCTTAATCACCGCAACACCGCCAGCGAGCTTGGCAACACGCTCCTGCAGTTTTTCCTTATCATAATCAGAAGTAGATTCTTCGATTTGAGCACGGATTTGCTTAACGCGACCTTCGATATCAGCAACGTTACCAGCACCATCCACGATTACGGTATTTTCTTTAGACAAGGTGATGCGCTTGGCAGTACCCAGGTGTTCCAGAGTAGCCGCTTCCAGCTCCAGGCCCACCTCTTCAGAAATAACGGTACCACCGGTAAGGATGGCGATATCCTGCAGCATAGCTTTGCGACGATCGCCGAAACCCGGCGCCTTAACTGCTGCAACTTTCACGATACCCCGCATGCTGTTCACTACCAAAGTAGCCAGCGCTTCGCCTTCAACGTCTTCAGCGATAATCAGCAGCGGCTTAGAGGCCTTGGCTACTTGCTCAAGCAGTGGCAATAAATCGCGAATGTTGGAGATTTTTTTGTCAACCAGCAAAACATAAGGGCTCTCAAGTTCAGCGGTCATACTTTCTTGATTGGAGACAAAGTACGGAGACAGATAGCCGCGGTCGAACTGCATGCCTTCTACCACGTCCAGTTCATTTTCTAGACCGCTGCCCTCTTCTACAGTGATTACGCCTTCTTTACCGACCTTCTCCATCGCCTCAGCAATAATCTGGCCCACCTGCTCATCGCTGTTGGCCGAGATGGTGCCGACTTGAGCAATAGACTTACTGTCTGCACAAAGGGTGGAAAGACTGGCAACATGGGTTACTGCTGCGCTTACTGCTTTATCAATACCGCGCTTTAGGTCCATTGGGTTGAAGCCCGCTGCAACAGACTTGAGCCCTTCGGTTACAATCGCTTGAGCGAGTACAGTAGCGGTAGTGGTGCCGTCACCAGCAGTGTCAGACGCCTTAGAGGCGACTTCTTTCACCATCTGAGCACCCATGTTTTCAAAGCGATCTTTCAGTTCGATTTCTTTGGCAACGGAAACACCATCTTTAGTAACCGTAGGTGCACCGAAAGATCTCTCCAGTACCACATTGCGACCTTTGGGGCCCAAGGTGGTCTTAACAGCGTTTGCCAGGATATTCACTCCAGCCAGCATCTTCTGGCGAGCGTCGTCTGCAAATTTTACGTCTTTAGCAGCCATGATTCTATTTCCTCTAATCTAATCTTATTGACAGATGGGTTAGCAGTGATGGCTTAGCCTTCCAGCACGCCGTAGATATCGCTTTCGCTCATAATGATCAGCTCTTCGCCATCAACTTTGAGGGTATTGCTATCGGCATAGCGACCGAAAACCACCGTATCTCCCACTTTTACAGTCAAGGCACGCACGTCACCATTGTCTAACTGCTTGCCTGCACCGATGGCAAGTACTTCACCCTGGTTTGGCTTTTCCTTGGCTGCACCTGGCAGCACAATTCCACCAGCAGTCTTGGATTCTTCTTCCTGCCGGCGAACTACCACACGGTCGTTTAAAGGACGAATTTTCATGGATTTTTTCTCCATTAGGTCATTTAGGTTCTAAATATAAAGGCACTAAGCCTGTGCCCCAGCCCAGAATCAAAAGCGGAGCAAAATCTTGGGGTGCTCTCTATCTGAGGGCGAAAAAAAGTGATTTCAATAGTTACCTGCAAAAAATTTTAGTATTTGCGGTGAGACCCGAAGTGACGGCAAGCTGCTCACTATTTATCTGGTTCAATATTCTTTTTGTTCTCGCGGCCTCGATCAGACTCCCGGGAAAAATCCCCCTCGATCACATCGCGTTCAGCCCCACCAGTTTTAGCTGCATTAGAATTGCGCATTGTTGCAAAGCCCCGCAATAGGCGACCAAACAACAATCGGCGCACGCCGGGGATCAAGCAGACAAAACCAATGGCGTCGGTAATAAAACCAGGAATCACTAGTAACGTGCCACCCATCGTCAAAAACATCCCCTCGGCTATTTCCCGTGCAGGTGTCTCGCCGCTGCGCATTTTTTGCTGAGCCCGCTTCAGCGTGGAGATACCTTGCCAGCGCAGCAAAATCAAACCCAAAAACGTGGTCAACAATACCAGGCCAATCGTCCATAAGGCGCCTATTTTTTGACCAACAATAATCAAAACCCACAGCTCGAGAAGGGGCATGATCAAAAATAACGATGAAAATGGTCTCATTGGGCTCTTTGTCTCCTTGCATCCATTGTTGACATCCTATGGGGCGACTAGGCTAATATTCTGGAAAGTTGAAAAGCCCTGTAGTAAAAAGACTCTGGAAGCAAGTCCGGTCACTCATCACGCCCCGGAAAGTGCCAGCATAAAAGCCACTCCACAAAGGAGCCTTACATGGGAAAGAAGCTCGCTATCGCTCCGCAAATGACAGCCAGACGCCGTCATTTGCTCGATGATCTACTAAATGAAGCAGATATCAAAATAAATGGGGATCGTCCATGGGATTTACAACTGCACCGCGCCTCAGCTCTAGATGAGATACTCTCTCGTGGCAGCCTGGGGCTGGGGGAGAGCTATATGCGCGGTGACTGGGAAGCGCCTTCCCTAGACCAGCTCTTCTATCGCATTCTGCGTGCCCAATTACCTAAACGCATCAAACTTTGGCGTGACATCTGGCGCCTTTTGCGCAGCCAGCTGATCAATTTACAAAGCCGCCATCGCGCTTTTCGGATTGCCGAACATCACTACGATCTAGGCAATGAGTTCTATCAAAAAATGCTCGACAAGCGTCTGACCTACAGCTGCGGCTACTGGAAAGAAGCCACCACTCTGGATCAGGCTCAGGCCGCAAAACTCGACTTAATCTGCCGCAAACTGAGATTGCAGCCCGGCATGCGCCTGCTGGATATCGGCTGCGGCTGGGGCAGCCTAATGAGCTATGCCGCCGAGCACTACGGCGTTGAAGCCGTTGGCGTTACTGTGTCCAAAGAGCAGCGCGACTATATTGTCGAACACTACCAACACCTGCCGATCACTGTCCGACTACAAGACTATCGCCACTTAAACCAAAGCTTTGACTGTATTGCCTCCGTTGGCATGTTTGAGCATGTGGGGCACAAAAGTCATCGCATTTTCATGGAGATCGTAGACCGATGCCTGGAACCACAGGGAATACTACTATTACACACTATAGGTAAAAATCTACGCAACTCCACTACAGACCCCTGGATCGAGAAATATATCTTCCCCAACGGAGAATTACCTTCGGCCGGGCAGATTGGCGACAGTGCTGACGACCTGCTGTGCTGCGAGGATTTACACAACTTTGGCTGCGATTACGACCGCACGCTGCTCTGCTGGCACAACAATTTTGAACACAACTGGCCGCAGTTTGCAGATCATTACGGCCAACATTTTTACCGCATGTGGCGCTACTACCTATTGTCTTGCGCCGGCGCTTTTCGTGCACGAAATATCCAATTATGGCAGTGGATGTTTTCCAAACGACTGTCCGGCGGGGTACAAAGAATTTACTAATGCGCTAATTTACGATGCCTAAACTTAAATTCGCGCGCCACCATCAATTTCAATTACCCGCCCACTAAGGTAATCATTTTCAAGAATAAATGCCACTGTACTGGCTATTTCCTGGGGATCACCGAGACGGCGTAATGGCACTTGCTTAAGAAGCCCTTCAAGTATCTGTGGGCGCATCTGTGCCACCATGTCGGTAGCAATAAAACCCGGCGCAATAGCAGCAACACGCACACCAAAGCGTGCCAGTTCCCGAGCCCAGGTAACGGTCATTGCAGCCACCCCAGCCTTGCTCGCAGCATAGTTGGTTTGCCCCATATTGCCCGCACGCGACAGGCTGGATAAATTAATTATCACCCCTCCACCACCTTCAACCATAGCCGCCGCGGCCGCACGCGTGCAAAGAAAAACTCCAGTGAGATTAACCTCAATCACAGACTGCCACTGTGCCAGTGACATACGCTCCACCAGCTTACCCTCCTTGACTTTCAGCAGCATGCCATCGCGCATAATCCCGGCGTTATTGACCAACGCGTCCAGCTGGCCAAAATCACTGACAATCTTGGTAAAAGTGGCATCTACCTCCACTTCATTAGTGACATCCATCAGATAGCTGCGCACCTCGGCCCTTATCTCAGTACAAGCCGCCACACATTGCTCTAACATTGCTTGATCAACATCAATTAATGCAAGGCGTGCACCTCGTTTTGCAAGCTCAGTAGCCATGGCCCGCCCGAGTCCCCGCCCCGCACCGGTAATGGCAATTACGCTGCCGGCTATTTGCATCCTGACTCCCCTTAAACTTACTTTAATTACCATTCATAGCCGACGCCAATGGTCAACTTCGTATCTTCTTTTTTACTATCCAACGAAGGTGTGCGATCATATTCCCACAAATAATTTACATCTAGCACAATATTCTTTACCAACGGCGTACTCACACCAAGCTTGACACTACTCCCAAGGTCATCAGCACTATTTAAAGACTGCAATAGCTCCGGATTAAAATAAATCTCAGGTCCAAGGGAAAATTTATAACGGTAGTCGGCAGTTATCCGCCCTGCGGTATAGCGTTTGTCTTGCTCATCGCTCTTTTCTTGATCAATAAAGTGATCGTTTACCTGACTCAATCCACCCTCTAGGGAAAACTCTGTCTTATCTGTATCGTAAAACAGGTAACCGAGACCGAGGCCGAATGCCGTGCCCAAACTCAGATTGCGCGCTTCATCTCGCTTTAACCCACTATTTCCCGCAGCAAACCACTTTTCGGCAAAAACCCAGCGCAAATCATAATTCAATTGATATTTTCCCAGGGAGTCACCTTCCGTGTCCTCCTCAGTGCTGGTCTTTCTCTGGGAAAGAGTATCTAACAAATGGCGAAAATCTCCCTGGCGCACGTCAAATTTGACGTTCAGATCCCAATCTTCGCGTTCTTGGTTGCCCTGTTCCAGTACGCCGCCAGCAGTAGCACGACCATGATAAACAATGGGGTTGGCGACAAAGTTATTGTAGGGTTCAGCATGTTCAATGGCCGGAAAGTCCATCACCCAACCGGAGCCTTGGCTGCAATAAAGTTCCCACTGCTGGCGGCGATGCCCCGCTAGCGCACAAGGCTCCTCCCGCCCGGCAATCTTCAGCTCGGTATCGGTATCCAGGGAGAGAATTTTCGCTTTCTCTATCTCAACTTCGCCAAAATTTTCCGACAACCAGACGACCCGCTCGCGCTCCACCACAACCAGCTCACCATGTACTCGGTCACCATTGATCAAGGTCAGTACACCAGCATTTGCAGTTGCAACATAAGCAAGGCAAAAAGGGACAATACGCAGCAGTTGTGACACAGTTTGAAACACGAACAAACCTCAAACTAACAGTGGAGCTATAACGCCTTGGATACTTATTCAGACAAATCATCCGAATCGACACAGCATGATGCCACAAATCGCATCTGGCTGGCACTGGCACAGGTACCCTCAGGGTATGTCGTTACTTACGGAGGTTTAGCTACTCTCGCCGGAACACCTGGAGCGGCGCGGCTGGTGGGGCAAACGCTGCGCAAGCTGCCAAAAAACACCAACTTACCCTGGCACCGCGTAATCAATGCCCAGGGCCGCATATCCTTGCCACAACCCGCTGCACAGCGACAGATCACCCGCCTGGAACGCGAGGGGATTACACTCTTAAACGGCAGGGTGGATTTGAAAAAATATCTCTGGCAACCTTGAATCTAGAAACCGCAGTTGAATCACACAAGTCTGCACAAGTTCTTGCACGCCCAACTGTGGCTTCTAGGAGCCTGTCGGACTCAACCGATCGTAGCGAGAAAAAGACCGGTTTGAGCCATTTTTTATGATGATCCGAGGCGAATAGTGGTTCTATTTAACGAGAATCAGCATAAAAAATGGCCAAATCCGGCTTTTTCGCAGTAGGCCAGTGTTAAGCCCGACAGGCTCCTAGGTTGAACAAAGCCAATATAGCGCACTATTGAGGCATCAATCGGTTAGGCAGAATTGGGTTGCGAAATCGCCAAACGACTATCTCGCCGCCAAAGGTAAACCGCGAGCAGAATCGCCGGTATGCCCAATAGTGCCACATAGACAAAATAGGGCGCATAGCCCTGAGCATCCACCACCAAGCCTGAAAAACCACTGATAAATTTACCTGGCAGAGTCATCAGCGAGTTGAATAACGCATATTGTGTGGCGGTGTAGGCCTGATTGGTCAAACTTGAGATGTATGCAATAAATATCGCATTGGCAAAGCCACCACTGATATTGTCTGCACTGATGGTCACAGTCAGCCAAGCCTTACTGGGCCCCAGGCCCGCCAGATACGCAAACAATAAGTTAGTGCTTGCCGCCATGAGCGCACCGACAATCAGCGGGCGCAAAATACCGTAACGCAACACAATCAAACCGCCCAAATAGGCCCCAGCAACAGTACAGAAAAACCCATAAATTTTACTGATCTGAGCAATATCCGTTTTGCTGAACCCGAGATCCAGATAAAATGGATAGGCCATTATGCCCATGGTGATGTCGCTCAGGCGAAACACCCCCACAAATAAAAGCAGCACTAAACCAAAGCGGCCATTGCGCTGAAAAAACTCTAAAAATGGACAGCAGACAGCCCGTACAAACCACTCCCATAAGCGGCTGTGATCACCGCTGCCCAGCACACGATCCACCCAATGGTGCTGAAAGCCTGCTACTTGTCGCTTGGCTTGGTCATGTTTCGGCTCAACGATAATAAATGTGGCAACTATACCCACGACCATTAATGCGGCCATGACACCATAAGCTACGAACCAGCCACCCCACTCCGCCAAATACAGTGCACCGGCACCGGCAACCAGTAACGCCACGCGATAACCGGCAATATAATTGGCGGCCATAGCACCCTGATACTCAGCAACTACCGCCTCAATGCGATAAGCGTCGATCACTACATCTTGAGTAGCCGAACAGAAGGCAATCCAGAGTGATAACAATGCCACCTGGAGCAAGGCCAACTGAGGATTAGTATGCGCCAAGCCCAACAAACCCAGCCCAATACCCAACTGGGCCAACAGCATCCAACTGCGACGTTTACCCAGCCAGCGCGTAAGCATCGGCAAACCCAGAGTATCGATGACCGGCGCCCACAACACCTTAATGGAATAAGTAATACCTACCCAGGCAAAAAAACCAATAGCCGTACGACTGACCCCATAATCTCGCAACCAGGCGGTCAAAGTGCTGAACACTAACAAATAAGGAAGCCCGGCAGAAAAGCCAAACAGAAACATGACCAGCACACGAGGCTTTAAATAGATTCCGAGTGCCTCAGCCCAGGCGAGCTGCCGTTGCTGCATCTGCTCTCTCTAATTTTAATTGGCGTCAAAACATTGACAGAAAAACTTAATCACCACACACTAATAAAAGTTTTATGGATAGTTTAAGTGATGGATCAACGGCTATATTTCACTTCCAACTCTGTCTCCGCCAACTTGTGGGCATTGGCATAAAAACCAACCATAGCCGCCGGACTGTTTTCATCCAGAGGCAGTTGCTCAACATTAAGTGCAAACAATTTGAATTGATACCGATGATCCCCATCCCCTTCTGGCGGACAGGGCCCACCATAACCGAGGCTGTTATAATCCGTACGACTCTGGGTGGCCTCGGGGATCAATCCCGCTTTCAAATCTCCGGCGCCTTCCGGCAAACTGGAAACCGTAGCTGGAATATTAAATACCACCCAGTGCCACCAGCCGCTGCCTGTCGGCGCATCGGGGTCATACGTGAGCAGAGCAAAGCTCTTCGTGCCTTTTGGTGCGCCTCGCCAGCTTAATTCTGGCGATACATTTTTACCATTACAGCCAAACCCATTAAACACCTGAGCATCGTACACTCGCCCGCCACTGCTAAAGTTACTGGAAGTTAACGTAAATTCAGCTGCATTAGCCATACTGAACCCCAGAAACAAAAAGAAAATCACACCCAGTTTAGCAGCTCGCTGCCAACTCGATTTTAACTCGGGCCGAGAGATTGGAAACTGAATGCTTGGCAATAATTCTCTTTTAATCATGAAGGTTTCCTTAAGTACCTCTGTTGTACTACCCATCGTAATATACAACCACAGATAGCATAACCGCCCAAGTTTCGGCACACAAGAAAAAGCAAGCCATAGCTTTTTAAAGCTAAATAATTACGACGTCCCTTAACAAGCACAATACCAAAGCCCCAGCAACTTCCCCCCCCAACTCCAATAAATGTTACACAAACCAACAGGCAGCTTCAGCGTTTGAGGAATAATGCTAGTTAACCGTCTCAAGCTTATGAGACATTTTATTTCACATGAAAGCTAAAGCGACATCGAGGCTGAACTGAGCCATACTGCCAAGGCGTGAGGTTCTCGATTAAAAAGCAACCTGTCTCTTGCAAGAAGGCTTTCACGCCACCTCAACTATCGCACCAAATGAACCTGAAACTGATAGTAGCTTTTTGCTTACGACACTCTTTGAAAAACCAACCTATTTCCGGTAAATCATGAGCAAAATAAAAAAACTCCCAATTTCTGCATTTATAATCACCAAAAATGAACAAGATCGAATACTTAAATCAATTGCAAGCGTAATTGCATGGGTTGACGAGGTTATTGTTGTAGATATCGGTTCAACCGACGCCACCACAACCATTGCAGAGGCTGCCGGAGCAAACGTTCTACCTAACAAATGGACCGGGTATGGCAACCCCAAAAGCTTTGCGGAGAGCCAATGCCAAAATCGATGGCTGCTTAACATTAACCCTGGAGAAAGTATCACACCTAAGCTCGCCAGTGAAATCAAAGCTTTATTTTTTTCAGAACCAGAAAAAAATATTTATAAGATCCATATTATAGACCTTCTAGCTCATGAGAAAACCGCCCACAAATGGGCCTATGGCTGCTGGCAATTTCGGCTCTATAACAAACATTACGGGAATTTTTCACCCTCTTTTTTACACGATGTCGTCACACCACGCCATGGCTCAAGCATTGCAAAATTAAAAGGAAAAATAGAACATCGACCACAGCAAGAACTCCATTTTGCAATTGAACAAATGAATGATTGCTCAGACATGCAGGCTAACGACATGCTTGAGAGAGGGCATAATGTTTCACCTGCACGAATGTTGAGTGAATTCCCTACAGCCTTTTTGAAAAGTTATATTTTTAAACGTGGATTTATCTATGGCTGGTGGGGCGTAATGAACGCGCACAGATACGCCTTATCCAAATACCTTAAAATCGCAAAACAATATCAACGTCAGCACATGAGTCACTTTAGAAACTAGCCAGTTATTTATTAACCACCTCTATTCGATCCACTTTTTGGAAACCCCGAGGTAATTTATTACCTCGACGCCCGCGTTCGCCCCGGTAGTGCTCCAATTCAGCAATTTTAAGTTTCGCGTGGCGCTTGCCAGCGTGTATGACCAATTGTGCATTGCCCTCCAACACTACTGCAGCGAGCATAATTTCCTCGCGGTTGGCTGCTCGCATAGCAGAAATGTTAATGAGCTTATTACCTTTGCCCTTAGTTAACTCCGGCAGCTCAGTTACCGGAAAAGCGAGCATACGCCCTTCATTGGTAACTGCGGCCACCATCGCGACATGTGGATCAAAAATTTCACAAGGCGCCAGTACCTGAGCATTTTTCGGCAAACTGAGCATAGCTTTACCCGCCTTATTGCGTGATTGCAAGTCAGCCAATTTAGTCACAAAACCATAACCAGCGTCTGAAGCCAGCAGTATACGCTGGTCATCGGCACCCATCAGCAGCCCTGCAAAAGTAGCGCCGGAAGCTGGATTAATTCGTCCGCTCAAGGGCTCCCCCTGACCCCGTGCCGAAGGCAAGGTATGAGATGGCAACGAATAGCTACGACCATAGCTGTCCAGCAACAAAACCGGCTGATTAGACTTGCCCCGCGCAGCGAGTTTAAAGCTGTCACCCGCTTTATAGCTGAGTGCAGTGGGATCTATCTCATGCCCCTTAGCTGAGCGAATCCAGCCTTTATCGGACAGCACCACCGTCAACGGGTCACTGGCGAGCAGTTCAGTTTCATTGAAAGCCCTAGATTCAGCGCGCACAACAATCGGGGAGCGACGCTCATCACCAAACTCCTCTGCCGCACTTAACAGCTCCTTTTTAATCAAGGTTTTGAGGCGGCGCTCGCTGTTCAAGTTCATACTGAGGGTTTTGCGCTCTTTTTCCAGCGCAGCCATCTCACTGCGAATCTTCTCCTCCTCTAAACGTGCCAACTGACGCAATTTGGTATCGAGAATATAATCCGCCTGCAATTCGGTAAGCCCAAGCTTTTCCATCAATACCTGTCGGGGCTCATCTTCAGTGCGGATAACCTCAATTACCTGCTCAATGTTTAACAGCGCAGCCAAAAGCCCAGTCAGCAGGTACAGACGTTTTTCCACTTTATCCAAGCGAAATTGCAGCCGCCTTTGTGTGGTGACAGTGCGAAAACTGATCCATTCATGGAGAATTTTATCGAGCGGTTTAACCTGTGGACGACCATCAATACCGATCATATTCAGGTTGATTCGGTAACTGCGCTCAAGATCAGTTGTAGCACACAAATGATTCATCAACGACCCAATCTCAATACGGTTAGAACGCGGCACTACCACTAAACGTACAGGGTTTTCGTGGTCTGATTCATCTCGCAAATCCGCAACCATCGGTAGTTTTTTGGCTTGCATCTGAGCCGCTATCTGCTCCAAAACCTTTGCCCCACTCACCTGATGGGGCAGAGCCGTCACAACAATATCCCCCTCTTCATTATTCCAAACAGCGCGCATCTTTAGCGAACCACGACCGCTGGAATAGGTTTTTTCAATCTCCTCACGGGAAGTAATAATTTCTGCCTCTGTAGGCATATCCGGGCCCTGAATATACGCACACAGCTCCCGCACTGTAAGCTTGGGATTATCCAGCAGTGCCACCGTGGCATTCGCCACCTCGCGTAGATTGTGTGCAGGAATATCTGTCGCCATACCCACAGCGATACCACTGGTGCCATTAAGCAATATATTTGGCACTCTTGCCGGCAGAACCTTGGGCTCCTCTATGCTGCCATCAAAGTTGGCCTGCCAATCTACGGTGCCCTGGCCCAATTCCGATAGTAACGCTTCGGCATATTTACCCATGCGCGATTCGGTATAGCGCATGGCGGCAAAGGATTTGGGGTCATCGGCAGATCCCCAGTTGCCCTGACCATCTACCAGGGGGTAGCGATAGGAAAAGGGTTGCGCCATCAACACCATGGCCTCGTACACAGCACTATCGCCATGGGGGTGATATTTACCGATTACATCCCCCACAGTACGCGCTGATTTCTTGTGTTTAGCGCTGTTTTTAAGCCCTAACTCGCTCATTGCGTAGACAATCCGCCGCTGTACCGGCTTTAAACCGTCGCCTACATTGGGCAGGGCACGATCAAGAATTACATACATGGAGTAATCCAAGTACGCTTTTTCTGTATATTCCTTCAACGGCTGGCGTTCGCTAACATCGAACAACTGATGCTCGGTCATACGGCGGAGACTCGCTATTGTCTGCTTGATAAAGAGGAAGATGAAAAGGGTAAATTATGGCCACAATCAGCGCTAGGTTCAAAGGGCAGGCCAATCATTGGGTAAAAAATATGGCAAAACCTCCCAGCTAGCGCTGACCAAGGGCCACATAGCTGGCTAAACTTTCCGCTTTAACGCCACTCTGGAAACCAAAAGCAAGCCCAATCTCAGTGGCCGTCAGCAGTTACTCTAAACACCATACAAACGAACTCCCACCCATTCTAGAGCTTTGGCTCATGGATTTTGTATATAAATTGGTTGACAGCGCCAAAAGCAATGCTAGAATGCGCCCGCCTTTGACAGAAAGCAGATTACTTGGGGCCTTAGCTCAGCTGGGAGAGCGCAACACTGGCAGTGTTGAGGTCAGCGGTTCGATCCCGCTAGGCTCCACCAAAATTCTCTATCTGTAAAAAGACCGTCCAAGACAGCCTGCTTGATGCTTTAAAAACAAAATAATTTACATCCAAAAATTTAATACTCTGATTACCATATTGTGCGCCCCTTTCAATGGGCCGGGTTCTACTCTCTTGACGCCAAACCCTTTTCTTAAATCCCTACCAAACGCTTTTTTCTTTTACCTTACTGGGCATCAAAAAAAGCATAGCGGAATCCACCCTACAAAAATACCACCCTTGAGCAACCCTAAACCAAAGTACATCTACTGCCGCGACGACCTTTGACATGAAATGCCTAAACAAACAACTGCGAATCTGCCATAAAGGCTTCCATTTTTATAGTCACAACAATGGAAGCTAACTGGCAGCTGAAACCATAAGAACTCAATCACAGCGGGGAAGGTATAGCTGTAGAGCAATAATTTTGACAGCCCTTTTTCGCAATTATTTTACACAAACAATTTTCTGTGCCGAAAAATTTAATAATCAAATTTTCACGATAAAAACTCTGGAAAGCCTTTCGATTTAAACTAGACTGCTCTCACTCTTAACTTTGGGGGCGAAACAAACAATGGCTAAATACAACACTTCAACGTGGCTGGTTTTTATTTTTCTTTCAACATTATATGCCTGTGGCGGCTCTAGTGACTCGAACACCAATGAACGCGACAGTATAAAAACCCATACTATCGTGCCCGGTCATTTCATGTTGAGTGAAGTGAAAACAATCTTTTCAACCCTCGATGCCTTTGCAGCTCTAAAAGCTGATGGCAGTGTGGTGACCTGGGGCGATGCCGATGCCGGGGGTGATAGCAGTGCCGTAACAGACCAGTTAACCCATGGTGTTGCTACTATCTTTTCAACTGGAGATGCTTTTGCAGCCTTGAAAACCGATGGCAGCGTCGTCACTTGGGGACACATTATAGCTGGAGGGGATAGCAGTGCCGTTGCTGATCGATTGACCAACGGCGTGACCACCATTTTTTCGACAGAATTTGCCTTTGCGGCATTGAAATCTGATGGCAGCGTCATCACCTGGGGACATGCTTTCTCAGGCGGAGATAGCAGTGCCGTTGCTGACCAGTTAACTGGCGACGTGGAGGCCATTTTTTCAACGGCCGGGGCCTTTGCTGCACTAAAAACGGATGGCAGTGTCGTCACTTGGGGAGATAAAGCCAGAGGTGGCGGTAGCAATGGTGTAAAAGAGCAATTAATCAGTGATGTGGATCTTATTTTTTCAACACATGATGCCTTTGCAGCGCTAAAATCTGATGGAAGTGTGGTGACTTGGGGCGATACTAATTTTGGCAGTAACAGTAGCACCGTAGCGCATCGTCTAGCTGGAGGTGTGACCACCATCTTTTCAACAAATCGTGCTTTTGCAGCCCTAAAGTCTGATGGCAGCGTCATCACTTGGGGGAATGCTACCTGGGGAGACAGCGCTTTAATGAAAACCAAAAAACAATTTTTGCAATAGCCCAAAACAGATGCAAAATCACAATTAAATACCGCGCTCTAAACATTAGTTAAATTCTTTAGAGCGCGATTCTTTCTAATAAAAACAAAAAGAACATTTATTTATCACAAAAGTGCCATACAGCTTGGAGTAAACTGAGTATTTTTAGAGAAAATACTCAAACCTTTCGATCCAGACTAAATAGCTCTTCACATTCCGAAACATAAAAAAATTGCACAACTCACTTGGGCTGCACAATTTTTTATGCCACTCAAACTTTATAGCGCGCACGCAACGCCGCAATGGCATTACCAGCCAGGCTTCCATATTCGGGGGCAGGCGCCGGCGCATCGATTGACCCTGTACTCTCACTCCATGCACGCTGAATATGATTAAAACCGGCTTTCTGCTTATAAATTCTAGCCAGATTGCTATTGTAATCCCTACTGCTGACTGTATTCACATGATACCAATGCGCCTTGGCGCGAGAATGGGAAATATCCATCAATACATAACCCCGTTCAGTTATATCTACCCACTTCAGGTGAGGAATCAACCCGTCCATTGCCATTGCAGCTATATCGGTCAGATGAGATTTATTCAGGAAACTGGATGTTACCCCAGGCGTCACAAATTCGCCGCCCAGCGCACCGCGGCCAGTCAGGGGGCCGTACTCCAGAATGCTAAACGGGTTGTTGGCAAGATCCCAAGCCCAAGAGCTGTGAATATCTCCGGTAAGCACCACAAAATTTTCAATATGATGACGAGTAATATGGTTGAATAAACGTGTACGCGTAGCAGTGTAACCATCCCACTGATCCATATTGATGGAAAAATCCTCAGCCAAGGTGAGCTGTGCCATCATCACCTGCTGCCCCAACACTCGCCAGCGCACACCGTTGGCTTGAGACTGAGTCAAACTCTGATGTAGCCACTCCTCTTGTTGCTGGCCGAGAATACTGCGTTTCGGATCATCGGCGGTAGGCTGATCAAACAAACCCGCCTGCTCGTTGCGTGCGGCAATGCGGGTATCAAGCATCATCAGATCCATCAGGTTGCCAAACCGAAAACTGCGATAAATAGCTCTGTCGCCAAAGTGATCAAAAACACCATTGTCACGGATAGGCATCCATTCAAAATACACTTGGTTTGCCTCCGAACGACGCTTAAACCAGTCGCCCTCACCCTTTTCAGGGTTATGGTTTTCGGCACCGCCTGCCCAGGCATTATTGGCGCTCTCGTGGTCATCCCACACACAGATGAAAGGATGTTGGCGATGCACTTCCTGCAAATCCGGATCCGAGCGATACTGCGCGTAGCGCTGACGGTAATCTTGGAGGGTTACTATCTCTTTAGCTGGAATCGGATCACGCCCCAGAGCCTGATTGGTACCAAAACCGCCGGGGCCATATTCGTAAATGTAATCACCCAAATGCAAAACCATATCCAGGTCTGGACGTAGGGCAATATCCCGATAAACATTAAAGTAACCCATCGGATAATTGGAACAACTGGTTACCGCAAAACGCAGGCGATCCACATGGCCAAGTGGCAAAGTGCGGGTGCGGCCAATTGGTGAATCCATATTATTGGAATAAAACCGATAATAATAGGTGGTGCCTGGTTGCAGACCGCTGGCATCCACCTTGATGGTGTAATCTACTTCCGGCCCAGTGATACCACTTCCGCGATTGACAACCAGGCGCATTTCAGGGTCCAGGGCGACTTCCCAAGTAAAGGCCACCATAGCTTGAAAGAACGGGTCATCCGATGGACTAATTCTGGTCCACAGAATCACACGATCCGTTAAAGGGTCGCCGCTGGCTACGCCATGCTGAAAAGGCTGTCGACCAGACCCATAGGCTTTCAATAGCGACAAAGCAGCAAGGCCAGCGCCGGAAAAATGTAAAAACCGCCTTCTAGATAAAGACATAGGGCTCTCCTTTTATAAACTTGTTATGAAAGAGCCTGCAGTCTGCCGCTAAAAAATGACTCCAATGTTACCATTGGCCATCAAGCTAGTTTAGGGGGATATTTAGTCAGTAATTTCATCAAGAGAGGCAAATTTATCACTTTCGTTTATTGCGATAATCAGAGTGAGAATATAGCCGGATTGTGAACGCAGATAGTCGGGGCTACATACTGTTAACCTAGAAACCACAGTTGGGCGCGCAAAAACTGTGTGAATTATTGGCGTATATGGCGAATTTTAAAAATTCTTGACATCTTATTAATGATGATGAGAGCTTTTTAAAATTTATTAGGCACCTCAAAAACTTGTACATATTTGCATGATTCAACTGCGATTTTTAGGCTTAATATTCATCTGACCCAAGCTTTATTACTACTCAAACTTTGGCGACTATTCCATTCTTGGTGATTGCTATGCATATCCGTGATGATAACCAACACCCGAATATACATCTATCTCAGCGTGCACCCTGGTTGAGGGCCGCTGTACTAGGTGCTAATGATGGACTTATATCAACAGCAAGCTTAGTTATTGGCGTTGCTGCTGCAGGTGGTGATGTTTTATTAGCTGGGACTGCCGGGATCATCGCTGGCGCTATGTCCATGGCGGCAGGAGAATATGTTTCGGTGAGTTCACAAAGAGATGCCGAGCAAGCTGATATTGCCTTAGAGGACCAGCACTTAAAAAACTATCCTGAGTATGAAATGAATGAACTTTCTGACATTTACCAACAACGCGGCCTTGATGCTGATTTAGCTCGGAAAGTAGCTAAACAATTAATGGATCAAGATGCTCTAAAAGCCCATATTCGCGACGAATTAGGTATTACGAATCAACAAAAAATACATCCTGTAATAGCAGCCTTAACCTCTTTTGCTGCGTTTTTTACCGGCGCTATTTGGCCACTGGCCACTGCGTGGTTTGTTGCAAATGGCCAAATGTTACCAATAATAGCTGGGTGCACCGTCATCATGCTTAGCGTTTTAGGAGCAGTGGCGGCAAAGTTAGGTGGTGCATCCATGTTAAAAGGTGCGATACGTGTACCCATTTGGGGTGCTTTGGCGATGTTGGCGACAGGCTGGATCGGACGCATTTTTTCGATGTTACTGACATAAAGGAACCTCCTCTTGCGCACAAATAACAAAAAATAGTAAGAATTCATTCAAACATGCCACCTTCGCAAGCAAAGGAAACTGAAGCAACTCTGGCAGATAAAAGTAGCAAACGAAACAATTAGTCTATCAGAGGTTAGTTTTTGTATCATTTCTGGTGAGGGCCTTACAGACTCACCTGCCAAAAAAATTGAACGTTGAAGCAGGTGCAGAAAGCCCGAAAACAAGTCCAAACCCTTACCTCTCGAATAAATGCCATCTTTTTCGACTATTTGGATATCGCAAATAGCCCTTTAGTATGGGTGTAGACTTGAGTCTGGGGAAGCTTGTAGCTAACATGGCAAAAGGTTCACTCAGCATCTCGAAACTGGTAGAAATCCGATTTCGCAGTTTAATTTATGATGTAATAACCCTCTGCTCGTAAATGGCGGGCCCGCTTGATTAGTAGATGGTACTCTTTAGTATAAAAATACTGCGGCTTTTTATGCATTGAGCTTAAGCAATAACGAATATAAAGGGCTTAAAGCACTTTGGCGGAGTTGTCACTGGCATCATGGCACTATATTTCAGGGTATGTACGACTATTTACACTTGCTGAATGCCTCGCCCAAGAGCGCTTGCTCACCAGCAGCTTGAATCTGCAGTGCATGGATAGCGGATGGGGGCTTTGAGTTGAGAAGACTAGGAGGGTGGTCAGTGGCTCACTAAACAGCAAAGGGGAAAAAAGAGGAAAAATATGTTGAAAGAAAAAGATGATACTTATTGGCGCGAACATTTGAGTGATGAAGAATTTCATGTTTGCCGTGAGGCGGGGACTGAGCCTGCATTCAGTGGTGAATATTGGGATAAGTTCGAGGATGGAATTTATCGTTGTCGTTGCTGTGGAAAAAAGTTATTTAACTCTGACTCTAAATTTGACGCCGGTTGTGGCTGGCCTAGCTTTGATGCCGAAATCGAAAGTGGTGTGGTAGCCGAGCGCCCCGATAACAGCGGTGGCCAGCAGCGTACTGAAATTATCTGCGCCAATTGTGAGAGCCATCTCGGCCATGTATTTATCGATGGTCCCACGGAAACAAGGTTGCGCTATTGCGTTAATTCTCTGTCCGTAAATTTTGACGAAGAAGGAAAACAGAATAGTGACTAAGCCAAAACTGGAGGTAAGTGCGCGTAGACACTGGAGCTATTGGCTAATATTGATTCAATTGCTGCTATTGGCAACTATCGCCTTAGCTATTGTGGCGCTACGCTTCGAATTAGTGCCTTTCAGCTCAATTTTTAAGGTATTCCGCTTTGCCGGGCTAGCAGCATTGGTGGTTGCGCTGTTAAGCTTGCTGGTATTGATATGGGGGTTACGGGAGCGACAGCTTCGCTGGCCGGCACTGTGGGGGCTGGTGTTGGGATTGTTACCGCTTGTGGTAGTAATGTTGACCGTGGGCGCGAGCAATTTTTCGGTACCGCCAATTCACGATATCAGCACCGACACAAATACCCCACCGCAGTTTGAAGCGGTTCAATCGCTGCGAAAACCTGGCGATAACAGTGCTACGTATGGCGGTGAGGCGGTGGCTTCAATGCAACACCAGGCAGCCATTTACAACGATATTAAACCGCTGTGGCTGCCGCTGAATGTAGTAGCGGCTACCGAATTGGCGGCGGCCACTGCGACGGATATGGGATGGAAAGTAGTTACTAAAGAGCCCCAACTCGGTCACTTAGAGGCGGTTGATCGTACTTTTTTACTGGGGTTTCATGATGATGTGGTGGTGCGGGTGCGAGCTCGTGACGGCGGCTCCCAAGTGGATATCCGTTCGGCTTCGCGACTTGGCTTGAGCGACCTAGGCGCCAATGGTAGAAGGATTCGCGCCTTCCTGCAGGCCTTGCACAAGCGAGAGCACACATCGCAATCAATGCCATCCGATTGACAGTGAAGTCTCACTAGATTCTGGTAAGTACCTGTCTGCAAAAGGAAAAAAATACTGGAAAAGTAGCCCTGCAGGTGTTGACAGTCTCCTGGACCCTACATAGAATGCGCCCACTTCTTCACGCATGGTTGAGATTTTTAACTGACTGAGGAGGAATTCTGGGTCCCCATCGTCTAGAGGCCTAGGACACCGCCCTTTCACGGCGGTAACAGGGGTTCGACTCCCCTTGGGGATACCATTGCGGGAATAGCTCAGTTGGTAGAGCACGACCTTGCCAAGGTCGGGGTCGCGAGTTCGAGTCTCGTTTCCCGCTCCAGTTTTAATTTTTGTTAAAATAGCTAAATTAAAGCAGTAGCAATCCAAAATTAAAAATAGTGTGCCGTTGTTAAGTATCCTTCAGCCTCTTGGTTGGAGACTTATTCGGTTGCAAGCCGGAGCAAGTTTTAGTCCCCATCGTCTAGAGGCCTAGGACACCGCCCTTTCACGGCGGTAACAGGGGTTCGACTCCCCTTGGGGATGCCATTGCGGGAATAGCTCAGTTGGTAGAGCACGACCTTGCCAAGGTCGGGGTCGCGAGTTCGAGTCTCGTTTCCCGCTCCAATCTAAACACTCACTTTGTTGATAACAGTTCCATCTGTGCTGCGATCGGTCAAAAAGGGACGTAAATTGAAGCGCACCAGGCTAAGGTTTCCTTTTATAAACCAAGCTTGTTGATTTTTCTTGGTGCATGGTGTTTTATCTAATTTTTTCCACTGTACCGCACACTGTGGTTAAAAACAGCTTTATCGCAGCAATATCCACTTGAAATTTCAAAGTTAAAAGCGTTGAATAGACGCCACGCTTGGCTGCCAAATGAGTGAATTATGTCCGCCGCACTTTCTATTCGCAATCTACAAAAAAGCTACAGCAATGGTTTCCAGGCTCTTAAGGGCATTAGCTTCGAAGTGCAACAAGGAGATTTCTTTGCGTTGCTAGGCCCCAATGGTGCGGGTAAATCCACCACTATTGGCATCATATGTTCACTGGTGCGCAAATCTGCCGGCGAAGTTGCTATTTTTGGCATCGATATCGATAAGAATTTTGCTGCGGCTAAACAGATGATCGGCGTAGTGCCCCAAGAATTTAATTTCAACCAGTTTGAGAAGGTGTTCGATATCGTCGCCACCCAAGGTGGTTTTTATGGTATGCCGCGCGCGCTGGCGGAAAAACGCACAGAGAAATACCTGCGCAAATTGGGCCTGTGGGACAAAAAAGATGTTGTGGCGCGAATGTTGTCTGGCGGCATGAAGCGGCGTTTAATGATTGCCCGTGCCCTGATTCATGAACCTAAGCTGCTGATTCTCGATGAGCCCACAGCCGGAGTCGATATAGAATTACGCCGTTCCATGTGGCAGTTCTTGCAAGCAATGAATGCCGAGGGCACTACCATTATTCTCACTACCCACTACCTGGAAGAAGCCGAGCATCTATGCCGCAACATCGGCATTATCGATAACGGCGATATTATCCAGAATACCTCGATTAAAGCACTACTGAAAACCCTGAGCAAAGAAGTTTTTATCCTGGACTTTAAAGAAATCCTAAAAGAGCCACCAAATTTTGGCGATTTTAGTGGCCGATTGCTCGATGAGCACAGCCTAGAAGTAACGGTGGAGAAAGGGCAGTCACTTACCAAGCTATTTACCTTGTTAGGTGAGCAAAAAATCTCAATAACCAGCATGCGCAACCGCTCCAATCGCTTGGAAGAATTATTTGTTTCGCTATTAGAAGATAAGCTGCCGGCTGCAGATCAAGAAAACGATACAGATGCACTGGAGGGGGATGTATGAAGTGCGCTGTAATTTGGACTTCGTTTCTGACAATTTTTCGCCGAGAAATACGCCGCTTTGTACGTATCTGGCCGCAAACTCTGCTGCCGCCGGTGATTACCATGTCGTTGTATTTTGTGATATTCGGCACCTTGATAGGCCGCCGCATTGGCGAGATGAGCGGTTATTCTTATATGGAGTTTGTCGCCCCGGGTCTGATCATGATGTCGGTCATCACCAACTCCTATGCCAATGTAGTTTCATCTTTTTACAGTGCCAAATTTCAACGCAATGTAGAGGAATTGCTAGTTTCACCCACACCTAACTGGGTTATTATGGCTGGCTATGTATTGGGTGGCGTGACCCGTGGGCTGCTGGTCGGCCTAGTTGTCAGTTTGATAGCACTGATGTTTACGCAACTGACGATACAGCATATCGCCATTACTATGTTGATCGTTTTTTTCTCTTCAACACTGTTTGCAGTGGCGGGGTTTATCAATGCCATTTATGCCAACAGTTTCGATGCTGTCTCCATTGTGCCCACCTTTGTGCTAACCCCACTAACCTATCTGGGCGGTGTCTTTTATTCTATCGACATGCTTTCTCCCTTTTGGCAAGGCGTGTCTCATCTGAATCCAATACTGTATATTGTCAATGCCTTTCGCTACGGCGTGCTGGGCATATCGGATATTAATCTCGTCGGGGCTTTTATCGGCATTGCGGTGTTCATTGCAGCACTCTGTTGCTGGGGCTTGCGTTTAATGGTGCACAGTGGGCGCTTGCGACAGTAAGATTGTGACAGTCAGGTAACTGCAAATGAACCGTACAGACTGGCAAAAGCTTCCATTGGGACAGCCAGCCCATTACGAATCCAGCTATAAGCCCCAGCTTCTACAGCCTATCCCACGGGTCTCAGCCCGTGCTCAACTCGGCCTAAACTCGACAACACTGCCGTTTTTTGGATGTGACGAATGGTGGGGATTTGAGCTTTCGTGGTTAAATCCTCACGGTGTACCACAGGTAAGAGTGGCGCGTTTTATCTTCCCGGCTCAAAGCCCGGCGATGGTCGAATCTAAATCTTTTAAGCTGTACCTCAACTCATTTAATCAGACAGAATTTCCCTCATCAGAGGTGGTACAGCAGCACTTAACTATAGACTTGAGTGCAGTGGCTGGCAGCGCGGTAACGGTGCAACTACTGGAGGTGGAAAGTGACCAATTGGCTGTTTGTCGGCCCTCGGGTACTTGCCTGGATCAACTAGCTATAGAAGCCCGTCAGTATCAGCCGGATGCGTGCTTGCTAAAACTCGACCCAGCGGGTGTCGAGGTGGAAGAAACCCTCTATTCCCATTTACTTCGCAGTAATTGTCCAGTCACTGGCCAGCCCGATTGGGCTACAGTATGCATTGAGTATCGAGGCTTGGCTCTGGACCGGTCCGCACTGTTAGCCTACATCATCTCGTTTCGTGAACACCAGGACTTCCACGAACATTGTGTCGAGCGTATTTTTTGTGATCTGCAACAAGCCGCGATGCCACAAGCTTTGACTGTTTGTGCCCGCTATACCCGCCGCGGAGGCCTGGATATTAACCCGTTGCGCAGCACACAGGAAAATGCACAATTGCCGAGGCGTTTTGCCCGGCAATAATCAGCTAATCGCTGTATCTTTAAGCTGCTCAGAAGCTTTTTGTAGCGACTGCAACAATTTTTCCTTGTCATAATTGCGGACTTTGTCCAATTCCAGATGCATAGAAAAGCCGAGGGCGTGTTCTTCTATATAAGTTTGTCGGCCGCCCAAATTCCGGCGCAAATCGGCAACCTGATACACATTTACCGGCTTGCTAAATCCTTTAATCTCTATGTAACCTTTGTCGCGACATATCACCGCTTGCTTAATCATGCCCCATGTGTATTGGCTGACCAATATCTCGCCGGGCTCAGCGGCGCTTTCCAAACGTGCTGCCAAATTGACGTGGGAGCCCATAACAGTGTAAGTCTGGTAATCTGCAGTGCCGAATACACCGACAGTACAGTGGCCGGTATTGATGCCCATGCGCACCTGCAAATGATAGGAGACCCCCTGATCGTACCACTCGCACATCATTTTTTGCACTCTTTTGCGCATTTCCAACGCCATAATAACGCAGCGTAAGGCATCGGCTTTGGGGCCCCTACTCTGATCGTCTCCGAAGACCACCATGATCGCGTCACCGATAAATTTATCAATAGTACCCCCATGTTTGGCAACAATGCGTGACATCTCAGTCAGATAATGGTTGAGTAACCGGGTTAGAGTTTCGGCTTCCATTTCTTCTGTAAGGCGACTGAAATCTTTGATGTCGGAGAAAAAAATGGTGAGCAATTTGCCCTCAGTAACGACACCCTTGACTTTTCCACTGGTAACCGCGCTCCAGAGCGGCCTGGGTAAGTATTTAGACAAGGTGTAGCTAGCGAGACTGGTTTCGCGATGCGCCTGAATCAGTTTGTTGTTTTCGAGTTGTAGGTACGTTAATTGTTTGCGAATACAAAAAACATAAGCGCAAAAGTAGAGTATCAAGGCAATTAGGCTTGCGGCATTGATGGTTAATTCGGTATGCGTGACAGTTATTGGGTGATGCACCAAACAACCCAGGGCGATTCCAGCAAGTAATGTAACGTTAGCGCTAAACCATGGCTTTTTACCACCCTGAGCGAAACTATGGGCTTGTACTGCGATTGCCAAAAATAGTGAGGGCAATAACGCGAACTCAATGAGTACTATTGCTATACCGATTAGCCCGCAATCGCCCAATAGCAGCCCGCGCTCAGTTTGCGCTCTCTTTGCATTGTCACGAAGGCGTGCCAGCTGATAAGTCGAGGGGAGATATATCAATAATAAGAGAGCCATACCGCATTGTAACCAAGCCCTTTCATTCAACGGTGTTAACCAGTCAAGACTGGTAAGCAGTGTACTAATCGCAGCGAAACAGGTTAAACCGCGAAAGTGGAGGGCCTTGGGTGCTTTTATGTCTTGCTTGGTAAATTTTTTGAAAGGATCCAGCATATGTACAAATTTAAGTTAAATTGCAAATATTAAAAAACAGCACTGTCACTCTGGTCGCTTAAAATCAAGGTATTGCTGGCATAAAAAGCGTACTCAAAATAGGCTTCCTCAGCCTACAACGAGTCAGATAAGCGTTGAGACGAGACTAAAAGCCGGCGAGTGTGCATGAATTTCCCAATTATTGCTAACTATTAAGGAAATTGATTCAAGGTCAATTGTTTTCCCAGCATGATAAGCTTAATTGTTTGCAACCCGCAGATGGGTTTTGTTAAGTTAAAATGCGCCTTTGAGTGTTATTAAAATCGAGAAATTTATGGATGCTTTGACTGCACTTCACAATCGAATATCTGTTGGATCGCTTATGGAGCCGGCTCCCGATGCTCAACAGCGCGAGAACATTTTTCGCTCGGCGTTGCGCGCAGCTGACCATGGCAAGCTGCGACCTTGGCGATACCTTTTGATTGAGGGCAGCGCTCGTCAGCACTTTGCTCAGGTCTTATTACATGCCAGTGAATCTGCAGCTGACGAAGCACTCAACGAGACTCAACAACAGCGGATACTCGCTATGCCATTGCGCGCACCATTGATTGTGGTGGCGATTACCTGTTTACATAAGGCTTGTAAAATTCCCCTGCAAGAGCAACGAATGTCCACAGCTGCTGGCGTACAGGCACTACTGACAGCAGCTTTTGCAGAGGGTGTCGGCGCTTACTGGCGCACTGGAATGCTAGCTCGGGATCGACAGGTGGCCCGTGGTCTGGGTTTAAACACGAACGAAGAGATCAGCGCTTTTATTTATTTGGGCACACCTAAAAAACTACCACCTGAATCACCACCATTGGTAATCTCAGATTATTTTTCCACCTGGAGTGGAGTGTCAAGTTGAGGTTTGTCAATTAAATTTCGAGCGCTTCACAATTTTTGTGTGGCGCCAAGCTGCGCGATGTTACGCAGTAGGGCTATCCTCACTTCGACCCTAACTTGCATTTCAACTGTATTAAAAAACGCTGAATGCTGTCATCAACGGCCAGTGATGAACATTGAAGGCTTATGCGCAAAGGTTTTCCGGGGCAGAGTTAAGCTTGCGCTAAATGCCCTCTTTGTGTACAGTGCGCGCTTGTTGATCGGCGGGCTAGTCTGTCGTTGTGAATGAGCATTTTCACAACAAGATCAACCAAAGCTATGGTGAGGTGTCCGAGTGGCTGAAGGAGCACGCCTGGAAAGTGTGTATATCGCAAGGTATCGAGGGTTCGAATCCCTCCCTCACCGCCATTTCCAACTAAAGTTCGCTACTAAGCGATGGCTTCTTTCCTGAAGTTCCTCGAAGAATCTATACGTTAGCCTCAGCCTAGACTCTCAAAGCTGCAGCCTTGCTTTTAAGATACTGCTTTCTTGTGATCATTCCATAAACTCCAGTTGAGATGGTTCTCCCTTATCTGGAGTGTGCAGATCTATTACCCTGGAAACCGCAACTGGATCACTGAAGTCTGCACAGGTTCTTGATCTACTTGAGAAATTTTAAAAAGCTCGCCATGCACACCAATAACTTACACAGCTTTTGCGCGCCCAATTGCCATTTCTAAGCTTACCATCTCAGCCGGGATAGTACAGGCTTCTTTCACCCCGACGGATTTGCCCACTTGGCTGAACAAATAAAAGAAACCCTATACATTCAGGGTTTTTAGGGTAGCCTCGGAAGCTTATATAGATTTATAAATCACTCCGGATTTATCGAAGGCTAACTTTCTTGAAGCAACCAATGAACAAACGCCCTGGATACCCTCCCGAAGTACGGAAACCCGCAGTTCTCATGGTATTAACCGACGGGCACGAACATAAATCGTGCTGGGCAGCGATTTCACCTATCGCCTCCAAGATCGGCTGTACGCCTGTGACCATACGATCCTGGGGCTAATAAAGCTGAACGTCGCTAACGGCACTAAGCTAGGCACGACTACTTAGTAGTGCCGCTGCAGGCACCTGCAGGTCAATCCAGAACAACGGTATGTACGCACTTAACGTGTCAACGAGCCTCCAAGCCGACATCGTGCTGGCAGAAACCATCAATGACTTATTCAAAGCGGAGATCACCCACAAAATAGGCCCTTGAAAAGGGCAGTGTCAAACGTCAACTACCTTAACCTGGGTAGCCTAATTTAACCATCACCACATTCTCGAGCCGATTGACAATATGCCTTCAACCGAATACCAAAACCTGTATTATCAACCAGCTGAATCTACCTAAGCGGTATGATTCAAATAAAACTGTCTCCGGCAAACCCGGGATAATTCAGGCTGCCAACGTAAGCTTTGCTACTTAGATCGATACACAACAGTACATCCACGAAGTTGCTGAAGCGCACAACCAGTTTGTACACCTTACACAACAACAAGAAACCAGCAAAACAAACTTGTCGGTGATTGAGAAAATACTGGTCCAATAACGACAGGAGAATGCAGCACTTTTTCTCTGAAATCACACTGAGTTATCTAAATAGAAAACGAGTAATTAAAGATGAAACCAGGCCGAAACGATCCTTGCCCATGCGGCAGCGGCAAAAAGTACAAACGTTGTTGTATGAACAGTGGGCCAAAACTGCATACTGAAGTATTTGATGATGTTGAACAAGTGGTTGCTATGAATCCCAATTTGACGCTTGATGAGCTCAATGTGGTGATGCAGCATAGAATGCATAAGCAAAACAATCGCCCTAACCCTGATTTTTGTGGCTTATCACCGACTCAAATGGCCAATTGGCTATATGCACCGTTCGATGAATTAGATTGGGTAACCATCCGCACGCCAGACCCTTTGTCTTTTAGCCCGGTGATGCGTTATTTAACTCTGATCATAGATGAAGGGATGCAAAATAACGGCTCGTTTAAGGCCACCAGTAAAGGAAACTTACCCGTAAAATTGGTGAAACAGGCTAGCGATTTATTGCCCAAGTTTGCTGTGTCTCAATTTAAACGGCATCTCAGTATCAGTGAATTTTCGGGCAGTCATGAGGGCAACTTTAATGCCCTACACTATACCCGTATCTTGGCAGAAATAGCCGGTATTATTTACCGCCGCAGTGGTCGTTATCATATTGAAAAAGCCGCACAAAAAAAGTATCTAAACCAAGGCATTCAGGATTTTTTCAAGCCTATGCTGAAAGCGGCAATAACAAAGTATAACTGGGGATACCTAGATAGCTGGGAATATGAGGTTGATCTGAGAACCTTCTGGTTATTTATGCTGTGGCGCATGCAAGCCCATGCCAGCGTTGATCAGCTAATTGATGAGGTGGCCACTGCATTTCCAGATTTATTACATCATTCCGCGCCAGACGATTACTACACGCCAATTAAGTTTCTTGGTATCATGATAGAATCGCGCTTTATTGAACGCTTTTTACAGTTTTGGGGGTTTATCACCTTCGATTCTAAACGGTTTTTTGCGAAAGAACAGAAACCGCAAAAAGTACAGATACAGCCTCTGTTAATACAAACATTCCAATTCAACGTTAAGCACTAAAAAGGTCACCGTGAGCGAATATCAATACTATCGATTCGAGCGTCTGGATGGATATTTAAATGTAGTAGTTCAGATGTAATCTGAACTACTACATTTAAGAAAATAAAACTTTTACGCGCTACAAAGTAGCGATGGTTTGCTTTGGCTGTCGTTACAGCCCCTTCTTTAATACAAACATCTGGCAACCAAACTCACCAAAGTATTGTTCATAGAATTCGATTTCTCGTTCTAAATCGGCAATCGCTGCTGAAATTGGCATGGTAGGTTTGAGCTCAGCAATTCGTATTTTCAATGGTTGGTAATAGGCTAACCAAGCTTGTTCACTCAGAGTATAATGCTCAATCAACTCAAAGCCCGCTTTTTGCATTTGTGCCAAGCGCGTGGCGATGTTTTGCATATCAGGGTATTCTTGCTGCCAGAACTCGCTTGCAGCAGGGGTTGGTGTCTCGGTCAGCCAAACTAAATCACTGATCACTAAACAACCGCCTGATTTGAGCAATGATTGCCATTGCTTCAGGGCCTGCTCAACGCCCATGATATAAGCAGAGCCTTCCGACCAAATAAGATCAAAACTCGATGATGTAAAAGGTAGATCGATCATGCTGGCGCAAGTCAGTGTCACTCGTTGCTCCAGTTGCTGCTGAGAGAGCCGCCCGCCAAGCTGATTAAGCGCGCTTTGTTCATTGTCTACCGCTACGATCTGCGCCTTGGTCTGCTGCGCCAGCAAGGTGGTGGAAAAGCCTTTACCGCAGCCGATATCAATGATTTTTTCTGACGTAATAGGCAACAATGACAAAGCCTTGAGCGAGTCCGCATCGGAGCCTGGGCCCCAGCGTTCTAGGGTTTGAAAAACCGTCATAAAGTCGGTCATGTAGCTATCGTGTTCATTCATATCTTTTGACAACCATTTTAAGTGCGGGGCCTGTTTTTCATCGAAACCTTGCTGCTGCAACCAATCCAGATGGGCCTCTGGGGCTAGATTATCGGTCATTTGATATCACGAACGTAGCGAACCCTCGCCCAGCAACGCAGCCAAAAGTGTGCGAGCCTGCTGCTTTTGTGTAATATCAGTATCTAACTGCTGCAAGCGTCTTTCCAACAGAGATCGCTCAATCTTGCTATTTAAACAGGCTTTGCATTCACTCAACGTGGTAGTGCATCATCCTTTCTGTAAATTCGCCATTCGCCTGTAGATGATTTAGAAGCAGGTCACGGTTAGACTGATTGTCGCCAAACAAAACCAGTCTTAAAAGGAAGAAACCGTGACCTGGGATAATGAGAATACAGCAA
>JAHZJJ010000048.1 GCA_022600975.1 Gammaproteobacteria bacterium | reverse complement strand
GCGCCGCAAGTTCAACCAGCATCTGATGGATAGACTTTTTGATGAGTTAGAATTAGACCTAAGATGTGGAAAAGTTGCCGGGGTTTACGAACGGTACAGTGACTACGGGGCTATAGCCGCATGAAACTGTCCGAAGTATTGTATCCCAAGAAAACTACTTTATTAGCTGACTATGGCCAGCGTGCCGGCATCCCCACATTGGCAGAGGGAGAATAGTGCGAGAATGCCAGCACTTTTGGTGTTGCTGCAAGCATGGCTAGGCTCTTGCATTTTACTTTTCAGTGCGCTGGCTCCGAATTGCCGCTCAAACAGCCAGAGGCTAACTATCGGAAGAGGATTGAGGGTTTTGTTTACCTTGTAACCAAATTAGATTCTCTGCTGGCAAAACCGGCTTAACTCTACTCAGATATCCACCATCGCATGCCACAATGTGTAGTTTTACCGTGCCATCACCCATCCATACCGGTGTGATAGTGAAAATTCCACCCAATTGAACACATTGCAACAATTTACAGGTTACTTCTAACATTTTTATCGACTCCTTAAAAAAGCCTGTGACGCGAAACTTCAAAACGCGTGCACGCTTACAATGCACACTCGCCACAGGCGTAATCCATCTAGATTCAATGTAAGGTTATTTTACGGGATGTTTGAAAAGCGGGGACGGGCGGGCCGCGGCTGAAGTAGAGAACCACACCAATTTTCACGGCACACCACAACGCACTCCAGCACCAAAGGTGAGAGCGGGTGAAATTGCTCAGCGCTACAAACAACTTTATTGAAGGCGAGCGTGTGAGTAGCGTATCATTCAAGACAGCCTCTCTAGATAGTATCGTATCTTTTGGGGTTAGCCGTCTCTCGGTGCGTCCACACCGGGGGATGGCGTTTATCTCAAGTTCACACGGTCATACGGTGGTTCTTCTTCGTTATTACGGTGATTGCTTTTCCGCGAGGGATTTTGTTGTTGGTGCCTCGCGGGTTTAGGGACTGCATTTAACGGTTTTTTATACGTTGCTTTTTTCGCTTGCGCCGGTTTTAAGCAAGCGCTAGGACAGCACCGGCCACGCTAATTGTTTTTTCTAAAGAATGCAACTGAAGCGTAGCTTTAGGTGCCTAAAAAAATAATGGGTGTAGCGCAAAGGATTTATGGCCTGTATACAAGGGTGTTATGAGAATAAACTAAATACCTTAACTAATGTGCTTTGGCTTTAAACCAGGGTTCATCGCCACCCTGCGAAGCATATCGTATATTAGCTTCCTATAAATATTCATAGTTTAGGCTGCGGCCTGTGTGGATATTTGTAATTTACCCTTCCACAGAAAGTGCCGAACTCAAAATTCCCTAAATTATTTTTCCAAATTGAATATAATTCCCCTGCCCCTGGCGAGTTTGCTCGCCTATTGTGGTGCCTTGATTGGTTGCATGATGGTATTAACTCGTGCCTTTATACAATAAATTGTATTTATCGATACCATCCTGCTGTGCAAACTTGCCCATTTTTAACCAACACCATAGCATTGATGTACAACAATCATTCTGAACATCTCTCATACAGTGTTTCGATAATAGCTTTAGACTATTAGATGCATCACTATTAATTTGGTTTGGCTTGATTGTTACTAGGCTATCATGGTCGGTATAGATCAATACAATGTTTATTCAAGATAGAGGTTAACAATGCACAAAATCGATATTGGAATTAGCCCTAAAGACCGAAAAGCGATCGCCGAAGGCCTCAAATGCCTGTTAGCAGATTCGTACACCTTGTATTTACAAACCCACAACTTTCACTGGAATGTGACCGGGCATATGTTTCGCACACTGCATCTAGCATTTGAGGAACAATATACTGAGCTCGCTACTGCAGTGGATGATATTGCCGAGCGCATCCGTACACTTGATGTTATAGCACCGGGAACCTATGCCGCCTTTGCTAAGCTCAGCTCTATAAAGGAAGTAGAGGGCGTTCCAGCTGCGGAAAACATGGTTGAAATCCTTACCCAAGGTCATGAGCAAACGATAAAAACCTGTCGTACAGTGCTTAAAGCTGCCCAGGCCGGTGACGATGAATCAACCATTGCACTGGTATCTGATCGTATGCGGGTACATGAAAAAACTGCCTGGATGCTGCGCGCTAGCCAATAACGGAAGAAGAAGTGGATTACTGTGCGGTGGGGGCGATACTTGAAATCAAGCCCGCCCTACGCCCATAGCTTGTGATGCGTGAGGCTTTTATTTAAATCTGGACTAAATCTCACCTGAGTGTTGACGAAAAAGGAGCCTGTGCAAGCGGCTCCTCTTAGCGCCGAAGCGCTTTGTCTTTGCCGAAATACCAGTGATTCAGCTAAAATCTGCTTTTACCAACGGGCTAAAATCAGCCTGGTAATCCACGCCCTCTACCCCAAAACCAAACAACTTTAGAAAATCTGCTTGGTAACCTTTATAGTCGCTCAGTTCAAACAAATTTTTCCCGTTGACCTGAGGCCATAAAGCTTCAATTTTCCGCTGGGTTTCTGCGCGCAATTCTCGCTCATCTACCCGCAGGCGATTACTGTCATCCAACCGTGGAGTATCCGTATACAAGCCCTCGGTATACAAGCGATAAATCTGTTCGATGCATCCCTCGTGGGTACCCTCTTCTTTCATCACTTTGTAAACCAAAGAAATATATAGCGGCATTATTGGAATCGCCGAGCTGGATTGTGTTACCAGCGCTTTTAACACAGCGACTCTGGCACTTGCCTGGCCGCGCTCGCTAATTGCTTTGGCTGCACGATCGAGATCTTCCTTAGCTTTACCAATGGTCGCTCGGCCATAAAGGGGCCAGGTCAGCTTGTCGCCGATATAGGTATAGGAAACCGTTTTGCAATTTTCTGCAAGCACGCCTGCCTCATTCAACGCTTGCATCCATAGTTCCCAATCTTCGCCGCCCATAACCTTGACAGTAGCTGCAATTTCTTGCTCTGTAGCAGGTTCAACCGTCACTTCGGAAACTTCCAGTTTGTCAGTATTTAAACTTTTGGTGGTATAGGATTTACCAATTGGTTTTAATACCGACGAGTACAACTCCCCTGTCTGCGGATCGGTGCGACGCGGCGATGCAAGGCTGTAGACAACCAAATCCACTTTGCCCATATCCGCTCGGATCATATCAATGGCCTTAGCCTTAATCTGCCGAGAAAAGGCGTCACCATTAATACTTTTGGCATAGCACCCGGCCTTGCGAGCTTCGGCCTCAAACGCAGCGGCATTGTAATAGCCCGCAGACGCCGTGCGCTTCTCAGTAGGAGGTTTTTCAAAAAACACCCCCAACGTATCGGCATTGCAGCCAAAAGCGGCACTAATCCGCGACGCCAGGCCATAGCCAGTGGAAGCGCCCACTACTAAGACTTTTTTGGGGCCCCCAGCCATTGTAGGCTGGGCTTTAATATAATCGATTTGCTCTCGCACATTGGCTGCACAGCCCTCAGGATGGGCATTGGTGCAAATAAAACCGCGTACTTTCGGCTGGATAATCATGCCTAGAACTCTCTCACCTGGGTATTGGAATCGTGGTTATTTGATCATTGACAAGGTGCGCATTCTAATAGCAGAAGCTGCCAAAGCCTATAGTTAGTGTCAACCACAATCCAAATTTGATCTATTTTTGTTATAAAACAACCAAATAGAACGGATGAGATACTCTTCTTTCGGGAGGATGGTAGGGGAACTATCTAGCAACCTGGATATTTCCCCTAACCTTGCTTAAGTGCCATCGAAGCGGCAATTGGCCGGCACAAATGGGTATGCAGTAGCTCCAGCAACTATACAGCCCCAAACAATCGGATCAGTGGGGTTCAATGCCGCGGAAGGGAGGCCCGTGGCAGCAATAGTCCCAGTGCCAGGCACTAGAGTCACTGAGCCTACAGCGTCAGAAGTGGGGGCTGTAAATGAAACAGTAACAAGTGCATCAGTGTTCAATGCTGGTGCGCTGGTATCGACTATAGCAGAAATAGCTATCGATGCTACGATACTGCCCGCAGTGTAGCTAAATCCATAAGAGCCTGCGGGTGAAGCACCAGTGCCGGTATAGGCGACAATGGTACTAGCCGAGGTAGTTGCATACGTCTCAGCCACTGCGGTTTTGGCAGACTCGGCGAGAGTTAGCCCTTCTACCACCCGAGCACGTATAACGTACGTGTTGTACGACGGCAAAGCGATAGTAGCCAAAATGCCGACAATTGCGACAACAATCATCAGCTCCGTTAAACTAAAACCCGATTGCTTTCTCATTTAATCTATCCTTCGGGCTTACAAATGAAACCCTTTTTAATAACACTGCCGCTTTAGTTACAAGTTTTGGGCCAACTTTGCAGATAGATGAAAAAGCACGCCTGAAATACGTGAAAAATAAAATTTACAGGTAAAAAGAAACACAGAGACGCCCTTGATTCGCTCTGGGATAAGCTTTTGCAGAATCAAAGCAAAAAATGTAGCTCAGGTTTGCCGCACATAAGATTGGGGGCACCATGACACAGCGGCCATGTTATGAAATCGGTCTATCAGCTACAGTGCTGCCAAAAAATGTCAACGACAACCCAAATCTGGCCACTTTTGCTAGAAAACGACAAACTAGGATTGCCGGGAAGAGATCAACCAACCTAGATGTGATTTAACCTAGAAGCTGCAGTTGGGCGCGCAAAAGCTGTGTAACTTATTGGTGTGCATGGCAAATTTTAAAAATTTGTGGTCACCTTATTGATGATGAGAACTTTTTAAAATTTGCTAGGTACCTGTCGGACTTAACCGGTCGTAGCGAGAATCAGCATAAAAAAATGGCCAAATCCGGCTTTTTCGCAGTAGGCCAGTGTTAAGTCCGACAGGCTCCTAGGTGCATCAAGAACTTGTGCAGACTTGAGTAATTTAACTACGGCTTCTAGGGTCATGTGCAGTGGCCTAAGCTATCTCACACATTCCCTTGGTGGCCAGCACTGAGGCAACCGCAGCTGTGGAGACAATATCCGCCGACTTACAACCCCGAGACAAATCTATCCAGGGTTTAGCCAACCCTTGCAGTACAGGACCAATAGCATGGGCACCAGCCAAATGTTCGGTAATTTTGCTGGCTATATTGGCGGCATTAAGGTCTGGAAAAATAAACACATTGGCCCGCCCGGCAAGCACAGACTGAGGCATTTTGGTTTTTGCAATCGTCGGATTAATAGCAGCATCGAATTGTATCTCACCATCAACAATCAGCTCTGGCTGTCGCTGCTTGATCAGTGGCAGAGCCGCACGCACCTTGCCTGCAGCCGGATGAAGTGCCGAGCCATTGGTTGAAAATGACAACAGAGCTACTCTCGGTGTACTACCCGTGAGGCGCTGATGGGTTTGCGCACTGTCAATAGCAATATCGGCGAGCTGTCTGCTACTAGGCTCAGGGATAACAGCACAATCGCCAAAGCTGAAAACCGTTTTATCCGGCATCTCCATAATAAAACTACTGGAAACCAGCCTGCCCTGCTGTGCAAGGCCAATACCGCGAATCCCCGCTCTAACCACCTCTGCCGTGGTAGCAAGAGAACCAGCAACACCTCCATCGGCATATCCTATGCGTACCAGCATCGCCGAAAACAATAATGGGCATTTTAAGGCAAGGCGAGCAGCAGCAGTATCCGAACGGTTTGCATTCGACTGCAACCAGGCTTCAAGCGCCCGGCCATACCAAAGCTTTGCATCACGCCGCTTACTAAATATCTCGCAGCCCTCAGGTAAATTAGCAACTGGGTTTAATAGAATTGGCGTCAACAATCGACTTCGACACAATACTTCAAGCGCCGCTAACAGGCGCGGATCATCCTGATCCGGGAAGATAACCCTTCGCAATTGACATTGCGCCCGCCTTAACAGCCCATCGATAACACTCATCAACGGCCTCCAATTTATTGGAATCCTAATGGTTAAACACCAAGCCGTTCGGAACTGCTTTGGGAAGCATTTTTTCAGGGCGAAACTTATGGCGAGATTAACTTCACATAAGTAGATGCTCTGGCACATCCATCTTTATATGTAGCAATGCCGGACCGTGCACCTTGCCTTGAGCATCGGTGATCATGGCTTCAGTGCCGCCACCCCCGAGAGAATTAGCCAACAAAAAATTCAGTGCATTCAAGTTGGGTAACTCGTAACGCACCACATCGCCCAAACAGATCTCCTTAAAAGCCTCTTTAATTACAGCGGTAGTTAACTGTGCCGAAAGAAATGTGTATAGCTGTGGTGACCTGGCAATAACCCCAATATTGCTGCCCGATCCTTTGTCGCCAGAGCGAGCCAGTGCAATTTGGCCTAACGCAACCCTTGCCATGCTAAACCTCCTCTACCAGAATTTGGGTGTTGATCCTGGATTTATCGATCAATGTTGGCCAATAGCCAACGATTTCTGTAGGCCGCGCCCGACCACCAGCAAAACCCGTGATGCCGGGCGGCCCCGAGGTTATTAAGGGTGCAATTTCTGCAGCCAATACCTGCAGCGCTTTAGGGTTATTACTTTTAGCGCCAAGTCGCAGCAACACTTCGTGTGGATGTTCGAGCCTGGGGACAATACCGCGATACAGTAAGTTATTGCCAAACAACTCTAAAAATCGATCGTCTTCAGCAATATCAAAACCATGCATTTGCACACGAGCAAACACCATATCGGCGAGTCTCTGCGCTTTTTCTACAGTGTCTGGCCCTGAAATACATAAGGTACACAGCACTTTATAACCATTGCTATAAGACATGGACACCTTGAAGCTGGAGGTGGCCTCGCGACCCCGGATGCCCGAAATACGGACACGATTTTCGCCATCCTGGGAGATCTGAATGCTCGTAAAGTCTGCAATACAATCAGGGCTTAAGTAGCTTTTTGGATCACCCAACTCATACAACAACTGCGAAGTGACGGTTTCTACGCTTACCAAGCCGCCGGTATTATCGTGCTTGGTAACAACAAAACTTCCGTCGGCATTAGCCTCAACCACAGGAAATCCAATTCGCGCCATGTCGGGCACAGTTTGCCAATCGGTAAAGTTTCCACCGGTGCATTGAGAACCGCACTCGATCACATGCCCCATAATGGTGCCGGCTGCCATTTTGTCGTAATCATCTAGGGGCCAGCCGAACTCATAAATCAAGGGTGCCAATACCAAAGAAGGATCGCTTGCGCGCCCGGTCACAACAATATCAGCGCCTTGGCGCAGTGCCTCAACAATACCCGCGGCACCAATATAAACATTGGCACTGGTGATACGATCCACAATAGGTTCAATGGCTTCACCGGTCTCCATATTGGCAAAGGTTTCACCAGATACCCTTAGTTCAGCGAGGCGATCCATAATATCGTCACCTTCAACAATACCGACATGGATACCAGTGACACCAGTCTCCACTATGGTTTTCTTAATCGCTTTGAGGCAGGCCCTAAGGTTTACACCTCCGGCATTGGCAATAATTTTGATTTTTTTTTGCTTACAAATCTTGATGATTCGACCAATCAGCTGCACAAAGTCGGTGGCATAACCGCTATTTGCATCACGCATTTTTTGCTTTTGCATAATGCTCATGGTTATCTCTGCCAGATAGTCGAAGGTCAGGTAGTCCACGGGCCCCTCTTCAACCAACCGCAAAGAGCCAAGCAGACTGTCGCCCCAAAACCCCTGGGCATTGGCGATTAATACCTTCTTATTTTGCTGTGCTTGCACCTGAATACCCGATTTAACTCAGTTAATTGGAAACTATTCAACAAACGCTTCACCCATTGCCACTACGCTCAATTATTGCCAGTCCGGCGCACGTTTTTCTAAAAAAGCATCAAAGCCTTCATACGCCTCATCTGAGTTGCGCAGGTCGGCAATAAATTTAACACTGTGGGCGATCATCTCATCATCCACTCTCCCTGGTGCCACATCAAAGATAATTTGTTTGGCTTTTTGTACAGCTTGGGGGCCGTTACTCAACAGCCTCTGGGTGGCTGCCTCTATACTTGCCTCAAGCCCATCTTCGCTAACAACCTCACTCAACAGACCCAACTGCAACGCTTTTTGCGCATGAATAATTTCAGCACTACAAAAATAACGACGCGCAGCCTTTTCTCCGATGGTACGGACTACATAAGGTGCGATAGTTGCCGGCGCCAAGCCAATCTTTACTTCACTGAGCGCGAACTGCGCTCGCTCACTGCCGATAGCGATATCACAACAGCTTACCAAACCGACACCACCGCCAAAGGTGGCACCCTGAACACGCGCAATGGTGGGTTTAGGTAAGTAGTTAAGGGTTTTCATTAGTACTGCGAGCTTGCCTGCATCCTGCAGATTTTCTTCATAACTATTTACGGCCATGCGCTGCATATAAGCCAGATCACCACCAGCAGAAAACGATTTGCCAACACTGGCAAGAATAACAACACGCACGCCATCATCGTTTGCTGCTTTCTGCAACGCCGCCAACAAACGCTGAGTCTGCCTATCATCGAAGGCATTATGTACCCGCGGACGGTTCATCGTGATGGTCATCACACCCCGCGTATCAATATTTAGCAATAACTCATCGCTGCTTGACATACATCGGCCTCATTGCTTACTGGTTTAACGAATAAAAGCCCAGATTGCCCCCCATACCACTAACCAATCAAAACTGAGCGTGCAAAGATAAAACCATTTAATTGAGTAAGGCTCAAACTTATTGGGGCAATTAATACAAGATTAAATTATCAAGTCAATATAAATTCATCATTATTTATCAATTTTATTGAGGTTAACTCAAAATATTGTTAGCTTGTGCTCATCCTTAAGCCTGCCAGACACAGAGCGGACAAACATGGGCAAAGTACGTTGTTTTAATAAAGTCATGATTGCAAATCGTGGCGAAATAGCACTCAGGGTATTGCGCTGCTTACAGGACATGGCAATTCCATCGGTGATCATCTATCACAAGAGCGACAACCAATCACCGGCGGTTAAGCTCGCGGATGAAGCCGTGGAAATTATCGGTGACAGCGCCAATGCAGCCTATTTGGATATCGAGCAAATTGTCAGTATCTGCCAGCGCCTTGGGATCGATGCCGTTCACCCCGGCTATGGATTTTTGGCGGAAAGTGCCACTTTTGCGCAAGCGTTAGAAACCATAAATGTTTGCTTTATCGGGCCACAGGCAGAAGTTATTGAGCTGATGGGAGATAAAATCCGTTCGCGTGAATTTGTCGCCAAGCTGGGCCTGCCGGTACCACCATCACTGTCGATGAACGTCAACGAAGTAGGTTTTATTGAAGCGGCTACCGCTATGGGGTTTCCACTGGTGGTTAAAGCATCGGCGGGAGGTGGCGGCAAGGGCATGGGCATAGTACGCAGTGCTGACGATTTGGCAATCAAGTTACAAGTAGCGGCTTCCGAAGCGGAAAGATACTTTGGCGATAGCCGAATTTATGTCGAGCGCTATTTTGACAACACGCGCCATATTGAGGTTCAAGTGCTCGGCGATGGTGAAAATGTTATTCATCTGGGCGAAAGAGATTGCTCAATCCAGCGCCGTTTTCAAAAAATCATTGAAGAGTCCCCCTCCCCTGCTCTATCTGTAGAACGCAGAGCTGCGTTGTGCGAGGTGGCCGTGGCTATTGCCAGCGCCGCTAACTATCGCAATGCCGGTACGGTGGAATTTCTCTACACCCCAGAGGGTGAGTTTTTCTTTCTTGAAATGAATACTCGCATACAGGTGGAACACCCAGTAACGGAAATGGTCACCGGTATCGATCTTGTTAAAGAGCAAATCAAGCTCGCTGCTGGCCAAACACTTTTACTGACTCAAGCAGATATTTTGCCTCAGGGTTGTGCCATTGAATGCCGTATTTGTGCAGAGGATGCCTTTAATGATTTCCTCCCGGAGGTCGGTAAAGTGCTGTTTGTGAAAGAACCCAGCGGCGACAATCTTCGCTTTGACAGCGGGCTCTACCAGGGGCAGACGGTGAGCACGGCTTATGACCCTATGTTGGCCAAGTTAGTGGCATATGGCAGCACTCGTGAACAAGCAATAGCAAAAATATTAGAAGCTTTACGTACATTTGTACTCTTAGGTGTAAAGAGTAATACCAATTTTTTAACCAAAGTGTTATCTCACTCAAGATTTGTCGAAGGCAATTTTAATACCAACTTTATCACCCAATATAAAACTGCATTCACAGAAGATGAGTTAACCCTATCACAAGCTCAAACCTTGCTGTCTGCCGCCGCACTGTCCGATACAGCAACTCGTGCCTTGATGGAGGTAACCCCGCAACCCTATAGGGCTATCGGCCGTTGGAGCAACTAAAATGAAGCCCCGTTATAAGCTCAATAATAAAACCTACACCGTTGACCTTATCAAAACAATGGGAGACAAAGTTCTACTAGGAATCGACGACCATGCTTTGGATAGCCACATCAGCTACTACGACAATCACCGCTTTGCGCTGTGTATGAATGGTGTCACCCATGACCTATATGTTGCACAAGATGACAATACACTCTTCTTGCATCTCGATGGGAAAAGCTGGCAAGTGGAAAGACTAGATGAATTTACCGATAACAATGAGGCTGGCAACAATCCTAACGGCGAAGCACGGGCGCCCATGCCGGGCATGGTTGTCGAGATTCTTGTAGCGCCCGGGCAATTTGTACAAACCGGCCAATGCATCATGCTGATCGAAAGTATGAAACTCCAAATACAGATTCCAGCACCAACAGCCGGCGTCATGTCCACCATCTATGTAAATGCCGGTGACAACTTCGCAAAAAGTGATCTGCTGGCAAATATTGCTATGAAAAAAAACCTGGAAGCATAATCTATGAGAAGGATTAAATCGCAACTCAATACCCGATCCGCCGAGTATAAACAGTATCACTCCCATAACCTCAAAATAGTGGCGGAGTTTAAACAAAAACAGCAAGCCGCTCGTCATCATCGGCCAGAAAGAGATATCGAACGGTTGAAACGACAAAATAAAATGTTTCCCCGAGATAGAGTGGAATTATTATTAGACCCCGGCACGCCATTTTTAGAGTTTTCCACCCTAGCGGCGAACTGTGCTTACGATGAAGAATCCCCCGGAGCAAGCTGTATTACCGGGTTGGGCATTGTCAGTGGCCGGGAAGTGATTATCCATGCCGATGATTCCAGCATCAAAGGTGGTGCCTGGTATCCGCTATCGGTAAAAAAAATAGTGCGCGCACTGGATGTGGCCATTGAAAATTGCCTGCCAGTGATTCATCTCTGTGATAGTGCTGGCGGCTTCCTGCCACAGCAGTCGCAACTTTTCGGCGACCGCTATATGGCAGGAAGAATTTTTCGCAATCAATCAATTTTATCGAAGATGGGCTGTAAACAACTATCTCTGGTATTTGGTCACTGTACTGCTGGCGGGGCTTATATCCCTGGCTTGTCTGATTATTCGGTCATTGTGGATGGCATCGGCGCAGTATTTCTCGGTGGGCCACCTTTGGTGAAGGCCGCCACCGGTGAAGAGGTGACGGTCGAAGAGCTGGGTGGTGCTCGCACACACACATCAATAAGTGGCACCTGCGACTACTATGCAAAAAATGAGCGAGAGGCGATTGCCATCGGCCGCGAAATCGTGTCCCAGTGGAATCTGCCAGTAAAAACTCAACACCAGTGGCAAAAAGCTGAAGAACCCTACTACGATCCCAGCGAGCTGTACGGTATTATTCCAGACAATATCAAAAAACAATTTGATATGTGTGAGGTGATTGCACGCCTTGTGGACGGCAGTCGCTTCCATGAATACCAACCTCACTATGGTAAAACCTTAATTTGTGGTTTCGCCAATATCTGGGGGTTTAAAGTCGGCATATTAGGGAATAACGGCGTACTTTTTAATGACAGCTCACTCAAAGCTGCACATTTCATGGCGCTGTGCAATCAAAATCACACCCCCCTGGTATTTCTACAAAACGTAACCGGCTATATGGTGGGTAGAGAATACGAAAGACGGGGTATTACTAAAGATGGCGCTAAGATGATTATGGTGCAATCCTGTTCTCAAGTGCCAAAGTTTACAATACTAACCAATGGTTCTTTTGGTGCGGGTAATTACGGTATGTGCGGTCGCGCCTTTGACCCCCGGTTAATGTTCAGCTGGCCACAGAGCCAGCTGTCGGTTATGGGATCAGACCAGGCTATCGACACTATGATCACAATAAAACTGGCACAGCTGGCCAAAGAAGGAAGAAAACCTGAGCCTGCGGAAATTGACACCCTGCGGGAAAAAATCAGTAGCGACTTTAAGCAACAAAGCAGCGCTTACTATGTGACGTCTGAGCTATGGGACGATGGCATTATCGATCCGATGGCAACACGCAACGCCCTAGGCATGTCTATCTCGGCCGCGTTAAATGCCCCCATAGGTGAAAGTGGGTACGGTGTATTGCGCCTGTAAGTTTCAGCTTCCTTTTCAAGCGCTTGTGCAGCGGCCACAAACCATAACCATGTAACTAAGTATTTACCTGAGCTCGGCTGAGCTAATTGTGGTGCCACTATTTGATAATAAAGAGGCGTTAACAATGTTACCCAACCAGCAATTTAGTTTGACTTCAGAGCAACAGTCACTGCTCGATCACGCTGACCGTTTTGCCCGCGAACAGCTGTATTCACTCGCGGCAAAAATGGATACAGAAGAATGGTGGCCAGAACGTATTATGAGGCAAATGGGCGAACTGGGTTTCCTAGGCGTCACGGTCAGCCCAGATTATGGCGGCGCCGGTATGGATTTGCTCAGTGCGGGGTTAATATTACAGGGCTTTGCGCGCTGGAATCATGCGATTGCGCTGTCCTGGGTGGCACACGACAACCTTTGCGCCAATAATCTCTATCGCAACGCTTCTGCTTACCTCTGCGATAAATACCTGCCAAAATTGTGTAGCGGCGAATATATTGGAGCTCTGGGGCTCACCGAACCAGGTGCTGGCTCTGATGCGCTTGGCTCCATGCGCACCACCGCTCATCGCGAAGGTAACCACTATTTTCTAAATGGCTCAAAAATATTTATTACCAATGGCCCGGTTGCCGACGTGCTATTGGTGTATGCCAAAACAGATATGTCTCGCGGCACAAAAGGGATCTCAGCCTTTGTGGTGGAACCTTCTTTCCCTGGTTTTCAGGTGGCGCAAAAGTTAGTAAAAATGGGGTTTCGAGGTAGTCAAACTGCAGAATTGGTATTTGATAATTGCAAAGTTCCAGCCGAAAATCTGATCGGCAATGAAAACGAGGGCCATAAGGTCTTGATGAGCGGTTTGGATTTTGAGCGTGCCATTTTATCTCCAATGTTACTGGGCATCTGCGAACGCGCCCTTGAATTATCGGTTGACTATGCCAAGACAAGGGAACAGTTTGGCAAGACTATTGCCTCCTTCCAAATGATTCAATCTAAACTGGCAGACATCTATGTTTGGGTGGAATCTATGCGCGCCCTCAGCTATCAGGTGCTGGCGGAAGCCGTACAGGTGGAAAAAGGTGAGGGGGGCCGAGGACGCATCCACACCCAGTCTGCCGCTTCAATCATGTTCACAGCAAATACTACCAATCGCGTACTCAATGAAATGGTGCAGATTCACGGCGGCGGTGGTTATATCTGGGAGTCAGAAGCCAACCGTCTGTTCCGTGTTAACAAACTGCTGGAAATCGGTGCCGGCACAACTGAAGTGCGTAAAATGATTATTAGTAACGCGCTTTTACGCTAACTATTTGACTTGCTGCTAAACCTTTTGCAGCAGTCGCCTACCAAACCACCTCTTAATCATCAAACTACCGATAGTGGGCCTGTAGTTATGACTGCAGAAAATGCAAGTGGTAACGATTTATTAACACACTGTTTTCAAAACAAAACTATTTTTAACGAGCAACTGTTAGCTGGCAAAACGGCAGTGATATCCGGAGCCGGCGGTGGCATTGGCAAAGTGATTAGTTGTCTCTACGCACGGCTGGGCGCCACAGTAATACTGTGTGGGCGCAACCGAGCTAAACTGCAAAACCTCTCCACCGCCTTAACACAGCAAGGCTTTAAATCTGATATATATAGCTTGAATATTCGCGAGCCTCTGCAGGTGGAAGGATTGTTTCATTACCTAAGTGAAGAGTTTGATGGTTTGGATGTGTTGATCAATAACGCTGGCGGGCAGTTTCCCCAGCCGGCAATTGACTTTTCCTATAAAGGTTGGCAAGCGGTAATCGACACCAACCTCAACGGCACCTGGTATATGATGCAAAACGCGGCCAGATACTGGCGAGATCTGGATCGGCCTGGCAATATTATTAATATGGTGACCGTCATTGATCGAGGCATGCTTGGCGTATCCCACACCTGTGCAGCGCGTGCCGGCGTTATCTATCTGTCGAAAAGTATGGCAGTGGAATGGGCACCTTATAATATTCGTATTAACTGTGTTGCACCCGGTGCGATTGAGAGCTCTGGTTTGTCAGCCTACTCCGATGAAGCGAGAGCCACCTTTGCATACTCCAACCCAATGAAAACCATGGGGGAAACCTGGGATATTGCTGAGTGCTGTGTTTATTTGGCCAGCGATGCCAGCAAGTTTATGACCGGCGATGTGATGGTTCTCGACGGTGGTGGCCGCTTATGGGGCGAGCTATGGACCGCTGGCAAACCAGATTATTTTAATGTCTAAATTTTGACTATTTGAACCCAGTCTCTAGCGGTTTTTTTTTAACGAAAGCACCAGATGTTCTAACGTATCAAAACGCCGGCTCCACAGCTGTTGATCGGGCTCTGTTTTTTTAACTCTGAGGCCAGTGAGTACCAATGTGGTCAAATCATCCGTATACTGCTCAACATCAAGTTGACGTCGATGCTCTAAAATATCCCACATAGCGTGCTCCACAGAACCGAAGATCACATTGCGCACCAGTTGCAGGGAAATGTCGGATCTTAACTCACCAGAATCTATACCCTCAGCCATAACTCGCATCACCGGCAGGGTATATTCTTTGTTCATAGAATAAATAATCGAACTTAAGCCATCCTCTAATTTACGTGATTCAGTAAGGATCACACTACACAGACGGCTATTCTCAGTGATAATAGTCAAGTGACTCCAAATCACAAAGCGCAAACGATTCTCAAACCCAGTGATGCCTTTTAAGCCCTGCTCTGTTCTGCCCTGCAACGAAGCGTACCAAGCTTGAATGACATGGGACATCAACTCACGTTTCGATTCAAAATAAGCAAACACCGTACCTTCCACCACACCAATACGTCGTGCCACTTCGGTTACAGTCGTTGTGTCATAACCAAACTCTTCAAAAACATCTTGCGCAACAGCGAGGATCTCATTGATTCTGCGTTCACGTCTCGAGTTGGGTTTAGTTGTGGAGGGTTTTGCAGAGATGGCTTTTATTTTAGAAGTAGCTTTAGATTTCATAATTAAACTAAAAGTGCCTAGGGTTCATAGTATAAAGGCAGCGAGCCGCAGCTTGAAGTGCATGGGTTAATATGAATTCTAACATTGCCTATTGAAAAGGGGTTTACCAGTTTAGACAAAAACTAACAATAAACCCCATGCTTCACGCTAATAATTACTCACGAGCAAATGCTCCAAACGTGAAGCTTTAAGCTAAACATCCCCTAAAGTAAACAACTGTGCATTGCCGCCGGTTGCAACAATATTAACGGTTTTGGTTTTTTCATTGGCAAAACGCAATACGTAGTGGGGGCCACCGGCTTTGGGGCCAGTGCCGGACAGACCCTGACCGCCAAATGGGTTTACCCCAACCACTGCACCGACCATATCGCGGTTTACATAGCAGTTACCGACCTTGGCACGCTCAAAGATGGCATTAGCGCGACCCTCAATGCGCGAGTGCAATCCGAAAGTAAGACCGTAGCCAGTAGCGTTGATCCGACGAATAACATCTTCCAGCTCACTGGCTTTAAAGCGTACCACGTGAAGAAATGGGCCAAAAACCTCGCCCTCAAGGACCGAAAAATCTTTAATTTCAACAAGTTGAGGGCCGAAAAAGGTGCCTTCAGAGGGAAGCTTATTGGGGTTAAAGGCAAAGAGTGGCTGCGCTTCTTTATCCATGCGTTGACGATGTTTTTCCAACAAATTTTTAGCTTTGTCGTCAATAACTGGGCCTATGTCAGTTTCGGGGAGCGCCGGATCCCCGAGGTTGAGCTCTTTACAGGCGCCTTTTAGCATGTCGAGCAGGTTGTCGGCGATGACATCCTGTACACAAAGTATGCGCAGCGCTGAGCAGCGCTGACCAGCACTTAAAAATGCTGATTGTATTACGTCGTCCACTACCTGTTCAGGCAGCGCAGTGGAATCCACAATCATCACATTCTGCCCACCGGTCTCAGCAATCAGGGGTACAATCGGGCCATCTTTAACCGCCAATTGCCGGTTAATATGACGTGCTGTTGCAGTCGAACCAGTGAAGACAACACCACCAACACGGGGATCATCCAGCAATGGCTGGCCGACGGCGGCACCAGTGCCGGTAACAAGGTGCAACACTTTTTGAGGCACTCCAGCCTGATGCATCAACCCAACTGCAAAGGCTGCGATCAACGGAGTTTGTTCGGCAGGCTTGGCAAGAACCGCGTTGCCAGCAGCTAGTGCGGCCACCACTTGGCCAGTAAAAATTGCCAGTGGAAAATTCCATGGGCTGATCGCAACAAAAACACCACGACCACACAAAGAGAGCTCGTTAAGCTCACCAGTGGGACCGGGTAACTTCAAGGGTTCACTAAAATGCTGGCGCGCACCATTGGCATAATAACGACAGAAATCTACGGCCTCCCGTACTTCGGATATACCATCGTTTAAAGTGCGCCCCGCCTCACGACAAATTAATGCGACCAGTTCATGTAGGTTTTTCTCATACAAATCGGCAATGGTATCGAGTATGGTTGCTCGCGCCTGGCCGCCGAACTGATCCCATGCTTCTTGACTGGCAGCGGCTGAGGCCATGGCCGATGCAATCAGCTTTGAATCAGTATTCGCAGTGTGGCCAACCACCGCACCATTTGCCGGGTTAATAACGGGAAGATCAGCGACGCCATTAACGCCGTCGATAATCGGCCCACCGCTGTATACTTTTTTACTAAATTGTTGCACATCTGCCAGCAGTGGCACCAGCGCCAGCTCGTCGGTTAACTCCAGGCCATGGGAATTTTTGCGTGGCAACGGCTCCATGCCAAAATAAATATCAGCGGGCAGTGGAATTTCTGAGTGACGATAAGGGAAGTGGGCCTCACACTGTTCTATGGTGTCTTGTACCAACTCATCGACCGGTGTGGCCTCATCCATAAATCGATTTACAAAAGAACTGTTAGCACCATTTTCCAGCAGGCGGCGCACAAGGTAAGGCAGCAGATCCTTATGGGCACCAACAGGCGCATAAACCCTCACTGGTACAGGTTTACCATGCACCGCTTCGATTTGAGCGTAGAGAAGATGCCCCATACCATGCAGGCGCTGGAATTCGTAGTCGTTGGTATCACCTGCCAACTTTAAAATCAGGCCAACAGTATAGGCGTTGTGGGTAGCAAATTGAGGGTAAATTACATCGCGGGCGCCCAACAGCTTGCGCGCGCAAACCTGATAAGAAAGGTCAGTGTGGCATTTGCGAGTGTATACCGGATAATCACTGAGGCCCATCTGTTGGGCGTGTTTAATTTCGCTGTCCCAATAAGCACCTTTTACCAAACGCACCATCAACTTGCGCCCAGTGTCGCGCGCGAGAGCAATCAACCAATCGGCCACATAAGGAGAACGTTTCTGATAAGCCTGCAGCACAAAACCGAGCCCTTGCCAGCTTCTTAAAGCTTCGTCCCGCGCCAACGCCTCGAAGATATCCAAGGAGATTTCCAGGCGTTCCACTTCTTCTGCATCAATATTCAGCCCCATATCATACTTGGCTGCGGCCAGGCACAAAGCCTTTACTTGAGGCAAGAGTTCATTTATTACTCGCGCACGCTGTAGGGCACTATAACGGGGATGCAATGCCGAAAGTTTGATGGAGATACCATTGGCTTCAATCACACTGGGCTTACGATTGGATTGACCAATAGTTTCAATCGCCGCTTTATAAGCATCGAAATAGCGAGTGGCATCGGCCATGGTACGCGCACCTTCGCCGAGCATATCAAAAGAAAAGCGCGTTCCGGGCGCATTTTCTGCCGGGCCACGTTTAAGCGCTTCTTTAATAGTGCGTCCGAGCACATACTGGCCCCCCATGATCTTCATAGCCTGCATCATGGACGCGCGCACCATCGGTTCTCCGACGCGGCTAACCAAACGTTTCATCCAACTAGATGGCTTGTTGGTGATATCCCCATCCAACTCTACGATATTACCTGTGAGCATTAACCCCCAGGTCGAAGCGTTGACAAATAATGAGTCAGACTGGCCGCGATGGCTGGACCAATCGCCGGAATGTACCTTCTCGGCAATGAGCTTGTCGGCCGTTTCGGCATCAGGCACCCGGAGTAGAGATTCAGCCAGGCACATCAGCGCCACACCCTCTACATTAGATAGCCCGAATTGTTGTAAAAATGCATCCAAAGTGCCACGTTGACTACGCTTCTCACGAGATTTAACTACCAGCTCACTGGCAGTCGCGAAAATTGTTTTACGTAGCGCATCACCGGGGCGCGGGGCAACAAGCAGCTCTTCTACACATTGATGCTCATCAATGTGTAGATACTGATGGATTTGCTGACGGGCGCTGCGCACAGCTCCGGCGGATGTTGTCGGCATAAGATCTCCTAAGCTCTATTATTACTACAGGATAAAAAGCGGGATTATGTAGTAAATACTTCAGAATTAGTCGCCATTTTAGGCAGTTTTGTGGTTAAATATCACGCATTATCGACCAATTACCAGCAGGCTATTTTGTTATGTCTCGCAACTTAGAAGATCTGGATCGTATTGACCGCCAAATACTGCGTACCTTGCAGCGCTCGGGACGCCTACCCAATGTAGAGCTGGCGCGGCGCGTTAATCTTAGCCCTACTCCTTGCCTAGAACGGGTCAAGCGGCTGGAACGTGAGGGCTTTATCCGCGAGTATGTAGCGCTACTGGATCCGGTTAAAGTACACGCTGGCCTTGTAGTCTATATCCAAGTTGCCTTGACCGATACCGACACCCAGGCTTTAGAAACATTTAACCAGCATGTTTCTAAACTAGATGAAGTCCAAGAGTGTCATATGGTTGCCGGCGGCTTCGATTATCTGATTAAAATTCGCATCAGAAACATGCTCGACTATCGGCACTTTCTCGGTGAGCAGTTGGCCTCCATCCCTGGCGTGCGAGAAACCCACACTTATGTGGTAATCGAAGAGGTTAAAACGGATACTGCTGTGATAGTGCCAGATGCAACCGTTAAAACAATCAGGCCTTGAGGCACTTCTCCCATTTAAGCAAGCCCCTATGAAACGCATTTCCACATTCACGACAGAGCGAGTTAATCTATGCATTTCGCCTTGACAGAAGAACAACAAATGATTGCCGATGCGGCACACCAAGTTGCAGAAAGCGAATTAAAACCAGTTGCCGCCGAACTAGATGCAACAGGTAATCGGCCACTGTTACTGGAAAAGCTAAAAAAACTGGCCGAACTGGGTTTTATGGGAATTAATATCGCACCAGAGTTTGGCGGTACCGGCGCCGATACTATTACCTTCAGCCTCGTCATTACCGCCTTGGCCCGCGGCTGCGCCTCTACGGCTACGACTACTTCTGTGACCAATATGGTCGCGGAAGTGATTCAGACAATTGGGAGTGAACGTCAAAAATCCCGATATCTACCGAAGCTGTGTAGTGGAGAATATGCGGCTGGATCTTTTTGCCTGACCGAGCCAGGTTCTGGTTCCGACGCCGCCGCTATGCGCACCCGCGCGGCAAAACAAGGGGATAACTACATCCTCAATGGCAGCAAGCTATTTATCAGTAGTGCTGAGTTTGCTGGTATATTTTTAGTTTGGGCAATCACTGACCCAAATGCACCCAAAGGCAAAGGGATTTCCTGTTTTCTAGTGGAAGCGGGTACACCGGGATTAATAATAGGTAAAGCCGAAGAAAAAATGGGGCAAAAAGCTTCAGTAACCAATGAAGTATCTTTTCAAAATTGCCAGGTTCCCAGCAGTAGTTTGCTCGGTGCGGAAAATAAGGGCTTTCGTATTGCAACCGGTGAATTGGCTGGCGGGCGTATTGGTATCGGCTCTCTGGCACTGGGCATCGGACTAGAAGCCCTAGATCAAGCCCGCGACTACATCCAACAGAGAGAACAATTTGGCAAACCTTTAGCACATTTTCAAGGCTTACAGTGGCAGCTGGTGGATAAATATACTGAGATGGAAGCCGCACGATTACTGCTATTGAACGCTGCGTGGCAAAAAGATAACGGGCAAAGCTTTGCTGCTGCCGCTTCGATGGCAAAACTTTTTGCCAGTGAAAAAGCCAATGAAGCCTGTTATACCGCCCTACAATTACATGGCGGCGTGGGCTACACTAAAGAGTACCCACTAGAACGCATGACCCGCGATGTGCGCCTCACCACAATCTATGAAGGCACCAGCGAAATTCAAAAATTAATTCTTGCGCGACATTTTCTGAAAAATATACGCTAATTATACACAGAGGAATGCAGTTGCTCGTTAAGTCTTTTTACTTGTATTGCCTCATAAGAAATAACCTCGACCATTTGAAACGGTGGAATCATCCTATGTGGTTTATACGTATTTTTTTTATAGGCTGCCTACTTGCAAGTTACACAGCGACTGCAAAAACGCTACCAGAACAATTGAAAATCTGTGCTGCAGTTTCTGCAGATGACAAACGCTTGGCTTGTTACGACACTTTATCTAATAGCTTAATGGCGCGCGCCGAACACCAATTTGGTATAGAAGCCGAGCAGTTGGTCAATGATACGTCTAAACATCTTACAAGCACCATCGCCAACTCTCGAAAAGGAGCTTATGGGAAATTAACAATCACACTTGCTAATGGCCAGGTTTGGCGTCAAACGGCGAGCAGCTTGGGCTCTTGGAAAAGCGGCGAAAAGGTTGAAATTAAACGCGGAGCACTGGGCTCATTTTTAATGCGCAAACACAGTGGCGGTAAATCTGTACGTGTTAAGCGCATTAAGTAAAGGCAAGGCCTATCCTTTCGTAACATTACAAAGGCAACTCATCTATAGTGCTGCTTAGTAAAACAGCACAATTTTTTAAATTGAAACTTTATACTTCCACCACATAGAATAAGAAATATTATTCTATAGAGAAATTTCAACTAACGCCTCACAGATTTTTAATAAAAATATAAACATTGACGAAACACCACGCTAAGTGGTTACGGGGCTATCTTCTTATTCTTTCAATATTCCGGCTCAGTCTCCGAAAGACTAATCGGTCACTAATTTAGTGACGCTTTTTTCATCTTTACACTATATTTAGATTGCCCACACGGTGGAAAACCCGCCGTGTATGCTGCTGTGCAAGAAGTATTGCAAGCTTTTTAGTTTCACTTAGCCAAATGTAAAAGATTGGTTAACAGCTAATTCAATTGATAAGGTCCAAACCTTTGACTAGTAAAATCAAATACTTACCGGATGTTCAATGGTTAAAGGAAGGTGGCAACAAGTCCATTAAGATTGACCTAAACCAGAAATCTCCGGAAAATTTTGCCCATCAAAACGATGAGATCGAAGCTTCCGACGATACAATGCGTGTTCCTTCGGAGGGTATGGATAAAAACAACGATACCTCTGTAGCTGGCGATAGCTTTAGCACGCCAATGCAAAACTATTTAAAACAGCTGTATCGGCTTGATCTATTAACGCCTAAAGAGGAGCACAAAATTACCCGCATGCTCCGCAAATTGGAGGACAAGCTGGTTGCCCTGCTGCAAAAACATAAAATTTCTTCACTAGAATTGCGTAGCAAAGGTGTTGAGCAAAGGGGCAGTACCGGCGCCTATGATCATGGCTTGATTATATATCAAGCAGAAAAACTAATGCGTGAAGCAAATTTAAGCAAGCGTAACCACAGCGCCATACAAAACGCATTAACCAGCTTTCAGGCTCAACGCAAGCGATTAATACAGTGCAATTTACGCTTAGTGATTGCCATTGCCAAACGCTTTCGCAACCCTTCAGTGCCGTTTATCGATTTAATTCAGGAGGGCAATGTCGGGTTGATGAAAGCAATCGAACGCTTCAAGCCACAAATGGGTTATCGATTTTCCACTTACGCCTATTGGTGGATTCAACAGGAAATCCAACTAGCATTACGCCGCAATGATGACTTGGTGCGCCAGCCAGCCAATGTTCAAGATGACATGCGCTCGATTCATCGGATGCTAAACCAGATGCGTGCCAGTGGCCTATCAACCTCAGATGAAAATCTGGCTAAACAAACAGGCTTAGAACTAGAGCGCGTGCAGAGCTTGTTAAAATTGCCTGGGCCTACAGGCTCTCTCGATGACCCTATTTCCGATGACCAGAATAGCACACGACTAGACTATGCCTTGTCCGATGAACAATTCAACACCGATCAATTGGCTTCCGACAAGGAAATGGCTGAACACTTACGTACGGCTGTCTCACGTTTACCTCAACGCCAACGTACCATACTCAGCTTGCGCTATGGGTTAACTTCCGATAAGGATTGCTCTTTCAGAGTAATAGGAGAACAATTGGGGCTCAGCCAGGAGCGGGCACGACAGTTACATGCGGATGCTCTGCGGCAATTAAAACGACAGTGGCGCTAGTTAACAGAGAAGATTTCAAGCCTCTGAGTTGACGTTTTCTATGCGCGTACTGGAAAACGCGCTAAATGAACAATGATTACTTAAAAATAAACATACAAAGTACCTAGCTGAACTCGGGAGAGAAGCACTGAAACCTGCCTGGCAAAGGCTGGGCGGTGTTAACCAACCACTGCATTTTGGGTCCGTTGATTTAATCATCGTCGTAGCTTCAAGCCTATTGCCGATCCCATCAGTCGGGCTCAAAGCCTATATTACTAGCAAGTCGAACCCGTCGAACGTCGAACCTACCGTAAGCCCATGACACAAACAAAATTACCTTCGATAAATTCGGAGCGGTTGAAAGAGCTACATCGTTAGTCTTTTAAGACGATGAGCATGTAAAGGTTATCCATAAAGCTGCTACATGGGCTTCGCTTACCTTTGCGGTCATCTTCGTAGAAAAAAGAGTAAGCTTGAATACCATAATCAGAGTGATGCTGGTAGATCCTAACTATTCTCGACTAGAAATCATCCCCGGATACAACTATGAAGCATAATAGCAATGAGTTTCCACAAGGTGTGGCATTGGTTATTGGCGGTAGCGGTGGTGTGGGTGCCGCTGTTTGTTGCCGCCTTGCAGACCCCCTGTGTCAGGATAGTTGTCATCCCTTTCAAGTTGTTTACTATTTGATCAGGGGGCTAACGAGGAATACTTGAAACGCTATTCACCAGAAAGAAAAGAAGCATTACTAAAGAAGCTACTACCACCCCAAAACTTATCAGTCGCAAAGGTGGCAGCAGAGGAAGGCCTATCCCCAGGTACCCTGTATCATTGGCGCACACAAGCTAAACTAAAAGGAACACCAGTGCCGGGTCCGAGTAAAAAATCAGACAATTGGTCAAGTGAAACGAAGTTAGCGGTAGTGGTGGAGACAGCCGCTTTGAGCGAGGCAGAACTCGGTCAGTACTGCCGAGAAAAAGGTCTGTATCTAGAGCAGATAAAGGCTTGGAAGCAAGGCTGTTTGTATGGGGTCACATCATGCCCAGAACGTCAACGCCAAGAGCTGCAGCAATCCAAAGCCGATAAGAAGCGCGTGCGGCAGTTAGAGAAAGAGTTGCGTCGTAAAGATAAAGCCCTGGCGGAGGCCGCAGCGCTTTTGGTGCTTAGAAAAAAGCTCAATGCCTTTTACGGGGAGGAACCAAAGGGCGATTGACCCCTCTTGGTGAAAGGCAAACACTGATTGATTTTATCCAAGAAGCTGTGGGTAGCGGTAGTCGCTTGGAACCCGCGTGTAGGGAAGCAGATATTTGTTTGAGAACCTATCGTCGCTGGATTAAGGGTGATGGGCAAGTGCAGCAGGATCGGCGCCCGGAAGCAGTGAGGCCTGAGCCAAAGAACAAGCTAACGGATGAAGAGATAGCGGAGATATTAACGGCGTGCAATCAACCCGAATACGCAAGTTTACCGCCTTCTCAAATAGTGCCAAAGCTGGCAGACAAAGGTATTTATCTGGCGAGCGAGTCGAGCTTTTACCGGGTATTACACGCCCATAATCAAGTGCACCACCGGGGTCGTCATCGCACTAGGGAGAAGCACTCGGCGCCCACCAGTTACACCGCGACCGGGCCCAATCAAGTTTGGAGCTGGGACATTACCTATTGCGCCTCTAGTGTACGTGGTCTGTATTATTACCTGCACTTGATAGAAGATATTTACAGCCGAAAAATTGTGGGCTGGGAGGTGCATGAACAAGAATGTGGCGAACTGGCGGCCCAGCTACTGCAACGCACAGTGATGCGAGAACAGTGCTTTAAAAAGCCAATGATACTGCATTCAGACAACGGAGCACCGATGAAGTCAGCAACGTTAAAAGCAAAAATGGAAGAGTTGGGAATAACGGGTTCGCACAGTCGCCCTCGAGTGAGCAATGATAACCCGTACTCTGAGTCGTTATTCCGCACTCTGAAGTATTGCCCTCGCTGGCCATCTGAGGGATTTGCAGATTTACAGGCCGTTCGCGATTGGGTAAACGAGTTTGAGGTCTGGTACAACGATGAACACTGCCATAGCCGTATTGGCTTTGTTACCCCGTCACAGAGGCACGGTGGGCAAGACAAAGAGCTTCTACAAAACCGGAGATCCGTGTATGAAAAGGCAAAGGCGGAAAACCCTCAGCGATGGTCTGGCGAGATCAGGAAATGGGAACATGTCAGGGAGGTGACCTTAAACCCAAGCAGACCTGAGCAGGAGCGTAAACAGGCTGCTTGAAAATGAAAAAGGGTG
>JAHZJJ010000047.1 GCA_022600975.1 Gammaproteobacteria bacterium | reverse complement strand
CGGTTTGTTCTTGGAAAGCTGCCTTATGCCAAAACTGTCGAAGACATCGAGGCTTTGTTGCCGTGGAAGGTTAAGGCCACCTTTGAAAAAAATTCAGCTATTGGCTGATAAGGGAAGTATGTCGATTATTTGGCGCTTACTAAGTTGCGGCTGTTGTTTGAGCGCTTCCCGAAAAATCATAACCTGGTGTTATTGGGTCAGCTAGAGCTGTTGCATTATTTATCATTGAGCACCAACAAAGACATTAAGAGCAGAATTACCTATTCCGCCACACTTAAGCCGCTGAATGATGACGATATGGAGCGATATATTGTTAAAGAGCTGGAAGCGTCGAAAATGGGTATCAACACCTTTAACGAATCGGCTATGACATTCATCACCCGCTCGGCGGAAGGAAACTTGCGCTTGTGTCGTAATCTATGCTTAGGCAGCTTGATCGAAGCGGCAAGAGAGACGAAGAAAACCGTCACTATCTCCCATGTGAATAATGTTCTCATGCAACCTCATTGGCGCTCGCACGAGGAATTGATTAAACAGCAAGTGGCATCAAGGAGAGTGGCATGATGCGATTATCCTACCTGAAAACGCATTGGACGCCGGAAGAAGCCTATGCGTACTTATCCTTTTTAGATGATGTGCGCGATACTCTCTGGCAGACCTATGGCAGCGATATTATGGAGCATTACCATCAACAACCGGTACAAGATCAACCACAGACTGAACAACTGCTTGTGGATTCTGACGAGGATAACATTCCTTTTTAAATGCTCGCTACGCGAGCATTTAATCAAAGAACTTCAAAGGGCGAAAGCCCTTTTTTTAGTTATTAAATTCCAATATAAGTAATTCGCCATATCGTACGATAATAATTTGGCACAGTATACGATAGCAATTAAGTAAGGGTGTTTTTGCGTACGATATTAAATCGGTAAAATTGACTATTTTTTAGCAAATCCTACGATGAATAATTTGGCAAAAACTACGACAGGAAAAAGGTGCGCAACACCTTTGCGTGGAATCAAAACTGAACAACACCCGAAGTAAAGCAGTTAAAGCCCATTGTATCCAGCATTCATCCATGGCTCCATGCAAAAGCGCGAAGAGCCTAGATTTTTGGCTTCTCAATTACCAGTGTGGATCAAATTGATTGATATTGCATCTTCCAGATGAGATGGGGTCAGTGTATACAGTTACTTGCTTCTTCTCGTTTGCCCAACCAGTTAGAGCTGCTGCTATCATTACTGAATTTTCACTATTAATTATCATCAGATCGTAGGCAACTCCCTTACAGTTGTCTGGCACCCCAGTGTCCAACCTAATCAGTAAACCCGATGCCGTACTTGTGACGGCTTCAATATTACCAGTTAAAGAATTCTCAGCTGCACTAGCTGAGAAGCTTGCAAATACCAAACTTAAAAAAAAGTATTTTTTAAAATAATTAATCATATTTAATTCAAATCCTTTATGACCTAATAAATAATTTAAAAGTAGACAGCTATATTGTAGCAATTTGACCCCCGTATTATCATTACTGCTTATCATTTTGTAAAGTGTATAGAAATTTAAAACACCCTGGCTCTCTGCACAGGCGGGCACAATACTTTTTTAGTCCTTTCGTGACAGACGCATTACGATTACACCAAGAGTATTGCTCTGTTGTCATTGGTTGATCTTCACAATGTTCGCAGAGATGTCGAACTGACGTAATCCGCAAATACACTGACGCATCAAGAACAGAAAAATGTCAAACCAGTCGTTAAAGGGCTTTGCCATTACATTTTCTCGCGAGTATAGAAGGGTACAATTACGCATAAATCGTCTGTGCAGATTGGCAAGAAGATTGTAATAGGTTTGCTTTTCTCAGGCACAATGATGTTGCAGCAACCATCGGCGGTAGTGGTGGTTTCACCGTCATTGATTTCGGCCTCAAGGGTGTAATTACCCGGCGGTAAATCAGTGACATCCCATAGATATTGATCCGCAGCACCGTCCAGATCTTCTTCGATACCCTCGATAATCGTGGTGCGATCACCACCCTCGTACAGGTAGTAAAGGGCGATGCTGGCATTGTTGTCCGGGTCGCTGTCCTGCCACTGAATCAGCAGCTCTGGCGCACTCACCGTGACCTCGCTATCTGGTAGCACCAAATTAATCTTGGGCGCAACATTGGCGCTGCTTGCATTGATCACAAAGGCGTTGGCCGAACTCCAGTCACTGACTGCACCTTTGGCATCTTCAGCACGGGCACGCCAGTAATAATCACTCTTGTCGCTCAGATCGAAATCCGGCGTCCATTGTGTGCCCACTTGCACCTGGCTGGCTGCCAGTAAGGTCAGTGCCGCATCGGTGTAGACTTCAAAGTGGTATTGCAGTGCATCCCCATCTGGGTCGACAACCGGGTTCACTTCAAACAATGGACGCAGGGTCTCAACCATCGCGTCGGCACCGGGATTGTGCAAACTTGGCGCGGGTGGCGGGGTGTTATCGGCATCCACGCTGAAGCTAGCATTGACCCATTGGCTTTCCACCGCGCCATCACTCGCTTTGGCGCGCCAGTAATAGGTGATATCTTCCTGTAATCCTTCGACTAGCCAAGTGGTTTCACTTTGCCCCTCCATTACCGAGTCCGAAGAAATGGCGGCGCCACTATCAAAGCTTGCGACTGTATCCAGTTCAAAATAATAGCTGAGTGGTTGCTGTTCCGGATCACTGGCGTTGCGTACCCGCAGTTCTACACCATTGTTTGGCAACCAGGTGAATAAAATGCCGTTGGGTGACAAGACCACAGGCTCACTGGGGGCATCATCCAAGCTACTGACCACAAAGGTGCCGAGCTCGCTGGTTGTGCGCGCGCCATGTTCATCTTCGGCCCAGGCTGTCCATACATAGGCGTCATTTTCCTGCAGTGGGTTTGGCGCCCGCCACTGTGTCTGGAAGTTGCCACCCGGTAAAAGTCCACTGACAGAGGCTATATTTTCAAGGTCAGACTCGCGATAAAGATCAAAGCCATAATTGAGCAAATCCCGATCTATATCGAAGGCGTGGCTAATAATCATCAGTGGGCGTAGATCGGCTACCACCGCATTGATCTGTGGTGCATTTATCATTGGCGCAGAGGGCGCATCGTTAGCACGGTTGATAAAAAAGCGACTGGACACCCACAACGAGGCTACTGGGGATTCCGCGCTGCCTTCTTCTATTCGGGTGATCGCACGCGCGCGCCAGTAATACAGGCGGTTGTCGGCAAAGCCCTGCTCCGGCATCAGGTCCTCAGCGGTTACTGCCCACTCGGTAGTCTCCGCGCCTTCATCTACACGCTCTGCGGCCACTTTTTGCAGCATGGCCTCATCGGCATAAACTTCAAATTCATAGGCAACCGACAACACTGGGTCGTGCGTACCATTGGTTACCGTCAGGGTCGGCAGCAATGCATCTGCATCTTCCAGAACTTCGGCATCAAACAGGGGGCTCAAAATCTGTGGTGTCCCCGGTGCCACTTCCGCCAGTTTGGGATCACTGCCGACTTCCTCTTCCTCGGCATCGGTACGGCCATCCTCGTCGAAATCGCCGCTGCCATCGCGATCGAGGTTACCAAAATTCTCCATCTCCCAATCATCCGCCATACCATCGCCGTCGGTATCGGCAGCACTACTGATGCTAAGGTTAACTCTGCGCTCACTGGATAGCTCGCCATCGGAAGCAATAAAGAGCACATTATAATTACCCGCCTGGCCGATAGCCGGCTGCCAGCGGAAAATACCCGTGCCATCAGCGCTATCGCTAAAGCTGGCGCCCACCGGCAGGTCGCCGGAAAGCAGTTGTGGAATAGTGCCATTGGGGTCAGAGGACTGCACCACAAAACCCATCTGCCCGCCTTCATAGCTGCGCTTATCTAAAATGGCCTGAATCACTGGTGGCTGGGGTACTGCGACACGGTCTATAAACTGCAGGGTGTAGCTATCGGTAGCGGCAAAATCAAAGACATTGATAAAGTAATTAAAATCAATGTCGTTTTCGGCACGCTCTTTGGAGAGCCAGAAGTTGGCTGCCGTCAACGGCTTGCCATCCGCGCGCATCACTGCGCGTAAGCTTTTACTGCCCTGGTAAGGGTCGCTGACCCGAATCAGCCCAAACCCTCCCTTTGCTGCGGTGCCCGTGAGCTTGCGCGTACCTGCATTTTCACTGCCGAGGGTGTAATTGAGTGCGGTAACCTCAGCGCAACTTTTACATATTGCCAAATCGGCACCGGTGGCCTCGCTCTCATACACAAGCAGGCTGTCGGCCCCGTAGGCGAGAAAATCCAACACGCCATCCCGGCCCGGAAGATTCACTAAAACATCCTTGACCAGCAAATGGGCATTGGTGGCTTCAAGCAGTGACGTCAGCTCACCACCCAGCTCATCGGCATGGGTGAAGCTGGCGATAAAAGAAGTAAATTGCCCAGAGAGGCTGGACTCCATAATCCAGCGGCCAGACTTCATCTGCTCCGAGGCTATTACGCCAAAATCCATCAGCAAGCTGGGGGCTGCTGGCTCATTTCCCACAAAGCTTTTAGTAATGGTGAAATCGATTGCTAGGCCCTGTTGATTGTCGACGATAGTAGGCTGAGCCGATTCAATTTTTACCTGCTTAGCAGAGCCGAAACCGCTGTTATCGATACGTAGACCTAACGTGTAGGGCTCAGGCGGTTCTATCTCCTGGGTAAAGGCATCATCACCCACCACCTGCTCGGTAAGAAAATAGTCCAGTGTTAACAGGGGTTGCGGTTTTACGACGATAGAATCTGGGGCCACCTGCACCACTTCTTCTTTGCCGCCGTAAGAATAAGAGAGTGTGGCCCCCACAAAAAACAAGTTGCCATTATCGGTTTCGCCTGCGGCGTTGGCGGTGGGCACGATCAACCAGCGGAACTCACCTACATTGCCGGCATTGATCACACCATCAGTCACCGCGCCATTGTCTGCCGTGGTCAGGGAATTGACATTGCGGGTATCGTTCACACGGATAAAAAACTCGGCGTCACTGGCAGCAGTGTCAGAGGTGGCAATGACCTCATTGCCATCGGCATCGGTAAAATTGACCGTAATAGCGATCTCTTCAATGGAATAGGAATCCAGGCTATTGGTGATCCGCATGATGGCCTCAAAGCCCTGGCGCTCTAGCGTCAGCTCCTGGAGAATCTCGATACGCACTTCCGCACACAGCGCCTCTTCCTGCGCCCGTGCAGCCGATGCCATGCCGATCACGCAGACCCAAACGACTGCTAAAATTCCCCAACGCTGAAACATTTTTCCCATCCCTAATAGCTTCTGGTCACTTTAAATTTAATTTTTTTGTGGCCGTTTTTAGCCATCATAAAGCCGATAATCTAGGCTTTCTTTTGTTTTTTCCCAATCTTGAGTTCCGGTAACTCACTTCATGCACAGAGTTACAATTTTGCCTCATAGAAACTTGATTCCACTAGCAGGTATATCTGACTTGTCATGAGGTATACTGTATCGCGTTTTATGCCTTTTTTCACTATCTTTAGAGCAGACCGGCCTAACAACACTAAGAACCCCTCTCAGCAGGACTCTTCTTTTTTTCGGTAAAATATTCCCATTGATATTTAACAAAAGCACTAAAATAAAACCTTTCCCCTCAACAGCTAAGCGCCATCCGTCATTCCAGAATATATAATCCACTTTTAAAAACCAAAGATCTCAATTCATGAGGAAGCTCCCCCTTCCTATAATAGAGATAATTGGTTGCATCGTAACCTTGATAATATAAAGCGGAGTGCTCGGGCAATACTAATTTGAAAAAAAATGCTGAACTGAACTTATCATATGCGTTAGAGCAATATTTCAATGCAACGCTATTATCGGAAAACGCTCGAAATTTCACACATCTATTAGACGGACGTCCTAAAATTTTATAATTTAAAACTTCAGTTGAAATAAAAAGTTGTCTGCAAAGCTCTAAATGTCTATTTTTCCTATCAGCAGCTTCTTTGAAGCTAACCTTTGAAAAAGCATTGTATGCTTCAGCTTCATTTAACCAATGATCAAAATAAGATATTGCAACCTTTGTATATCCATACCCCTCCTCGCAAGCATCAATTTCCATGATATTCGGAAACTGATTCTGCAAAACTGTATATATTGGTGGCTTCAAAGAAATAAATTTTCTCATCAATCTCTCAACCTACGTCCATTCTCATCGTATGTTCCGCTTCTATCCTTTCCTGCTGCCCAGTCTTTCTGTTTATCCCACTTTTTCCATTTGCTACCTCCGTGACTCTTATCTCCTGCCCGGTCCTTTTCAAAAATAGGCTCTTTAGCTCCTTTGGGCTTATAAGCTTGTTTGGAACGAGGTATTTTTTCCCATTTGTTCGGATCACTACTTGGGCAACTTTCAGGCTCTGCTTCAGACGTAGCGTCATCAGCTGTTTCAGAACAATGGCCGATTAGTACGCATGAAAGAACACGTCCAGCGGTACGTCCAAACGTACTTTGCAATCCGCGTGATACTGCAGCCCCAGCCGCACGTCCGGCAAAAATACGAAAACCTACACCGAAAGCAACATTCGCCCACAGACCGTAAGGGTCAGTATAACTTAATGGGTTACCCCCAACGTAAGCGTAGGTATTAAGACCTCCAGCAAGTCCTATCGGATCACTTTGAATATATCGTCCGCCTACGTGCGATCCTAACTACAATCAGCCACAACCCCAACGCCATCAATCACTTAAAGAACATGCAGCCCAGTGCAGGGGCTACTTTACCAAGTTACAGGCCCCGACGCACTTTCTGGCTTAACTTTTTGTGGCCGGTGGCGAACCCCTCTCTTTTTAGCAGCCATAGCCGCCGTGCGGCGGCAGCCGCACTGCCGCGATAGCGGCTAGAGGAATTAGTGCCTTTTGGCAAAATAGCCAAGCTCTTTCAGCTCGCTCAAGCAATGCTTCTTAAAATAAAGCCCTCCTGGCACGGCAGCGAGCAAAAACAGCAGCATAAAATAAATCATGTATATCGGATTTGAATTAAACGCCTCTCGCCATTGCCCCAT
>JAHZJJ010000046.1 GCA_022600975.1 Gammaproteobacteria bacterium | reverse complement strand
TGCACGCGTTTTGAAATTTCGCGTCACAGGCTTTTTTTAAGGAGAGTATAAAAATGTTAGAAATAACGTGTAAATCGTTGCAAACGGTTCACCTGGGTGAGATTTTCGCTGTCACGCCGGTATGGATGGTAGACGGTAGCATAAGGCTCTATATTGTGGCCCGCGATGGTGGTGAACTGACTAGAGTTGAGCGGATTTTGCCCCCAGCAAAAAAGGCCCAGAAACCAGAAGACCAGCAAAATGCCCAAGCCTTTGAGAGTGGCCCGCTTCCTAAACCTCCGAGCGATGATTCAGGCTCGATGAATTGAAGGGCAAAACGCAAGACTAGCCATACTTGCCACTAAGCAGTAGTAAACGGGCTAACATTCTCGCAGTGGCAGCATGAGGATGTTAGCGCGCTGGCCACAGCCAATGCATGCAGAAGCTTTTACTTTTGAAACTTCTTAATGTTTTTACACGGCCCACTGCTTGTTGCCATTGCCCCAGGTATTACCAACAGCACTGTTTATATTGCGGGCATAGCCGCTATTTTTTGATAAAACATCTTTACCGATAATCTATCCGGCCGCGCCAATAACAATGGCTGCCAAAGTGGTTGTTACAGCACTACCAAGTGCTGACGGCTTTTTCAAGCGCTGTAAACCCGTGGGCACCCCTACACCAACTAAAAAGTATTTGGCACTTAAGTAATTCCTTCGTTTACTACGGGTTGCCGTACATCTAAATTTTTCATCTCGTAATGATTGATGTTGACACCAACCAAGTGCATGCCCGCGTCCTTGCACAGTTTTTCAAGCTCTTTTTTGTGGGTTTTTTTGCCCCGTGGGTTTGAGAAGAAAACGCTTTGCCCTCCTAACTCATTTTGTTTGGCCACTAATTCGCTGATACCCGGTTGCTGGACTAGGCTTCGCAGCGCCTGCACAAAGGTGCCCGCCCCTTCGCCATGCACCAACCAGTTTACCCGCGCATCCCTGGCCTGTGCCTGCTGGATGAGCGCCGTTAACCGCTTGCTGTTTGTCTCTTTTTGGTGTTTGCCATTTTGCCAAAAGAGGGAGTAGTGTTTTTTCCGATAATTAAAAAGGAAGATTTTGTATTACAGCTCCTCACCTTATGGATAAAGATGGGAGCTGTAAGACAATAATAGTTTTAGTAGGGATAAGAGCCGAAGTGGCCCTCGATAGAATTTATGACGCCACTGCTTTAAGCATCCTCCGAGATGAACAAACCTTGCGGGGATATCCGTTTAGCGCTTTTTATTCCCGGTAAATTGAATAATATTATTTGGGAACTCCATCGACGCCACTTCAGAGGAAAACGCCTTTGCAACATGGAGAATTGTTTCACTAACCTGAGCATACTGCTTTGAAAAAGGTGGCCAGTAATCACCGAGCCCCAATGCATCATTGATCACCAATACTTGGCCATCGCAGTCTGGCCCAGCACCAATACCGATGGTCGGAATACTCAATGCGCGGGTAATAGATGTAGCCAAAGAATAGGGAATGTGCTCTAGAACAACCATAAACGCCCCTGCATCCTGAATTTCTTGCGCTTCATCAGCAACCCTTTTTGCCTCACTACTGGTATTGCCCACCTGCTTAAAACTCTTGGCTGTTTGAGGTGTTAAGCCCGTATGCCCCACCACAGGAATCCCATGCTCAATCAAATGGGTAATAATAGAGGTTTTTGGCCCCTCAATTTTTACGCTATCAGCGCCCGCTTCAATCAGGCGTTTGGCGTTGATTAATGCTGTCTCTGGGTCTTTATCCGTTCTATAGGGCAAGTCTCCAATAATGTGTGTGTTCGCCGCGCCACGGCGAACAGCACCAATATGGTATTCCATGTGTTCTATGGTGACCGCTCTGGTACTATCGAAGCCCATCTCAACCATACCGACAGTATCGCCAACAAGCATTACCGGCACTCCAGCTTTCTCGATACCTCTCGCAACCGGACAAGTATAAGCTGTCAGCATTGCGATAGGCTTGGCGCCTTTCATCCTCACTAAATCTTGGAAATGCAGTTTCATGCCTCACCTTTATTAATTCTAAAAAAAGTTAACATCCTGCTAAGCAGCGGCAGAACATGGGGATTAACACACTAAAAATAGGAGCGGTGCCGTATCGAGCCCTTTGCTTATAGCGGCGAAGAGCCACTGCCCATGCATAAAAAAGAAGAATATCATACTTCCCCAAAGGATAAATATCTTACCAGGAGCGTTTTACTGGCTTGGCATTCGTAGAAACTTCGATACCAAGCTCACTATCCTTTAGCTTGCGCAACGATCCTGATAAAAGCTATACCCTGATGGTTTAAACACTATATTGCCAGTATCAGCCAAGGGTATAATGAACAGAGTAGAAAGCCTGCTTGGTGCGCTAGAAATCACGGGGATAGAATGTGGCCTCTGAGTTCCAGAAAAGAGCAAACCATAATTTAATAGTATGCGAGGTGGCGGAGCATTTCTCATGATAAAGAGGAACTTGTAATCCACAAGGGTGCGGCAACAACCTGATATTGACCGCTATCGGTACCGGATTGGCCATCTCCTTTCGCAATTTGGTGGCACTTCGGTTAGCATCGGCGGCCCAAATCCACTGGCAGGAGAACATCGTTGAAATCTTTGCGGCAACTCACTCTGCGCGCACCCGACGACTGGCATATTCATCTACGAGATGGCGCCGCCCTAGCCCGTACCGTCGGCGATGCTGCACGACAATTCCGCCGCGCTATTGTGATGCCAAACCTCATACCTCCGGTAATTGATGCAGAAGCTGCTGGCCACTATCGGCAGCGGATCCTCGGAGCACTACCACAAGATGCCTCTTTCGAGCCACTGATGGTGATTTATCTCACCGATAAAACCTCACCCGCACTTATTGAAAAGGCCCATGGCGCTAAGGTAATTGCGGCCAAACTCTATCCAGCGGGTGCCACCACCAACTCTGACTCAGGCGTCACTGATATCGCCAATATCTATCCTGCACTCGAAGCTATGCAAAAGTGTGGTATGAAGCTGCTGCTCCACGGTGAGGTTACTCATGACGATGTAGATATTTTTGACCGCGAGCAGCTATTTATTACAAAAACCCTGAGTCGTCTGGTGCTGGATTTCCCAAGCCTAAAGATAGTTCTGGAACATATTACCACCGCAGCAGCAGTTGAATTTGTTGCCAATGCCCGCGATGGTGTGGCTGCCACAATCACCGCTCATCACCTACTCTACAATCGCAATCATATGCTGGCCGGTGGCATTCGCCCTCACTACTATTGCTTGCCGATCTTAAAGCGCAGCCGACATCAACGAGCATTGATAGAAGCCGCCACCAGTGGCAACGACAGGTTCTTTCTCGGTACTGATTCGGCGCCGCACACGCACAATAAAAAAGAATCTGCCTGTGGCTGCGCTGGCTGCTACACCGCCTTCGCGGCACTAGAACTCTATGCCGAGGTATTTGAACGGGCGGGAAAACTGGACCGATTGGAAGGGTTTGCCAGCGAATTTGGACCGGATTTCTACCAGCTACCACGCAACAGCGATACCGTTACCCTAATCCGCCAACCCTGGACTTTACCCACTGCACTGGATATAGGCGGCGAGCCGCTTATTCCTCTGGCCGCTGGTGAAAAACTAAACTGGCGGTTAGCTTAAGCCTCGCCTCATTTCGCCTAAATTTTTTCCATTAAGGATGCTCCGTGTCTCCCGCTGAAGAACCTTCTGACTCCAAAAGTTTGCTGGCACAACGATTCCGCGGTTTTTTGCCGGTGGTGGTCGATCTAGAAACTGGTGGCTTCAATTGCCAAACCGATGCACTGCTAGAAATTTCGGCAGTCATTCTCAATATGGATGAAACAGGAACTCTGTACCCGCAGTTAACCCACAGTTTTCACCTGGAGCCATTTGAGGGGGCCAATGTCGAGCAGTCCGCTTTGGATTTTATTGGGCTCGACCTGGATTCTCCCGAACGCTCTGCCCTGCCCGAAGAAATGGCTATTCCCGAACTGTTTCGCGCCATCCGCTCGGCGATCAAACGACATGGGTGTAGCAGGGCCATTGTGGTCGCGCACAACGCACACTTTGATCTGGGTTTTATCAATGCCGTGGTAGACCGCTGTAGGGTAAAGCGTAACCCTTTTCACCCATTTTCCTGCTTCGACACCGCCACACTGGGCGGGCTCGCCTACGGCCAAACCGTACTGGCAAAAGCCTGCCAGGCAGCAAGCATCACCTTTGACAATCACAGTGCACACTCGGCCGAATACGATGCCCAAAAAACGGCCGAACTCTACTGCAATATTGTCAATCGTTGGCGCGATCTCGGTGGCTGGCCTCTGATGCAGACCGATGCAGTACCACAGATAGACTAAAGCCTGATTTTTGGCTAAGCACTCAACCCAGAAACCGCAGTTAGCTCTGTAAAGCCGTGTAAATTATTGGTGTGAATGGCGAAATATAAAAATTCGTGATCACCTTATTGGTGATGAGAACTTTTTAAAATTTGCTTGGTACATCAAGAAGTTGTGCAGACTTGCGTGATTTAACTGCGGTTTCTAGATTCAAGGCTCTGGGCTTTGCAAATAGCGCAGTATTTATTCTTGATTCTCCTCAACGGGGCCGGTATGTTAGCTCAATCTCGATCAACCGCTTGACATGTAAAAATTGCCATGCGGCAGCACTTAAACTTTTCTGTGGGTTCATTATGCCGCTATCAATACGCACTTTTATCCTATTGGTACTTTTTTTCACCTGTACTGCTGAGGCTGAAATAGTGCCTAAAAATAACAAAACCGATATCCAAAGCTTTAACTTTGACAGCCAAAATCAGCCTGTAACCATGGCTTATCGATGGTACAAAGGACTCAAAAACCAGCCAACAATATTGCTTTTACACGGCAAGAACTTCAACGGTGACTACTGGCTCGATATTGCAGATACACTACATCGGCAAGGGTTCTCCGTATTAATTCCCGATCAGTTGGGCTTTGGCCGCTCTTCAAAGCCGGCCCAGTACCAATTTAGCTTTCAAGCCCTAGCCACTAATACCCACCGGTTATTAAACCAATTAGGTATTTCACAGGCTGTTGTCGTCGGTCATTCCATGGGCGGTATGTTAGCCGTGCGCTATGCTCTGATGTATCCCAATTCAGTAGCCAAGCTGGTACTCGAGAACCCACTGGGCCTTGAGGATTATTTGGCCCATATCGATTACCAGGACGTATCGGTATTTTATCGCAGCGAGCGCAATAAAACCCTCGACAGCGTGCGCGCCTATCAACAAAAAAATTACTACGATGGCAACTGGAGCCCGAAATTTGAAGCAACCCTGGCCCTGACTCGCGAACAACTCAATAGCGACCAATGGCCTAACATCGCCAGGATCAATGCCCAAACTTACGACATGATTTTTACCGGGCCAATCATTTACGAACTTGAGCGTTTATCAATGCCCACCTATCTAATTTACGGCCTACGCGACCGAACTGCCCCCGGGCGTGCTTGGCAAAATGATCGGCAAAGTTACACCTTGGGGCAGTTTAAACAGTTGGCTCAAAATGCCGTAAAGCGTTTACCCAAGGGCAAAGGCTACCCTTTGGAAAACATTGGCCACCTTCCTCATATTGAAGCGCCACAACAATTCAAAAACCTGCTCAACGAAATTTTAACGCATCCAATATTACAGATTAAAAGTGAGGCCAATAAGTAAGAGGGTGCCAAGGCTTGCCCCGTGACACCCTCTTTTCCTATAGGGCCTGAGCTCTTATAAAGCCTTCAACGTTTTCAGCTGCTGCTGAAAACGGCCCTGAGCAGTTGCCAATTCCGTCAATTTATTGCGTTCTTTGGTCACCACTTCTAAGGGGGCCTTGGCAACAAATTTTGGATTGTTTAACTTACCGGAAAGCCTATCCAGTTCTTTACTGAGACGATTGATTTCTTTTTCCAAGCGCGCACTTTCGGCCTGTACATCAATCAGCCCTGCCATCGGCACCAGCAGTTCCAAATTGCCAACAAAGGCTGTGGAAGACACAGGCACGGCTTCACCAGCCTTGAGCCATACCATCGATTCTAAGCCGGCGAGCTTACTGAGCAGTGTGCGGGTTTGATCCAGCAATTTTTGATCCTCGGCGGTGCCATTGCGCAGTATCAGCGGAATTTTTTTCGCCGGGGAAATATTCATTTCCCCGCGAATGGTACGCACCCCTTCGATGACTTCTTTTACCCAACTGATCGCGGCCTCGGCATCGCTATCGAGTTTATCAACGCTGACTTCTGGATAAGCCTGCAACATAATGGTATCGCCGTTACGTCCGGCAAGCGTTTTGACCCGCTGCCAGATCTCTTCGGTAATATAAGGCATCAATGGATGCGCTAAGCGCAAAATGGTTTCCAATACACGGATCAAGGTACGGCGAGTACCCTTTTTTACCGCACTGGAAGCAGTCTCACTCCACAATACTGGCTTTGACAATTCCAGATACCAATTACAATACTCAGACCAGACAAAATCGTACAGCACTTGGGATGCTAGATCGAAACGATAGCTGTCAATGGCTTCGCGTAACGATTGCTTGGTGCGCTGTAACGCAGAAACAATCCAGCGATCAGCAATACTCAGGGTATAGTCTTTATCGTCATCCTGGCCGCACTCCTGCCCTTCACAATTTTGTAACACATAGCGAGAGGCGTTCCACAATTTATTGCAAAAATTGCGAAAACCCTCTATACGGCCGACATCGAAGCGAACCTCGCGGCCTGTGGAAGCCAGAGAATAATAGGTATAACGCAGTGCGTCGGTACCATAGGCCTCAATGCCCAGGGGAAATTCTTTGCGGGTTTGCTTTACGATTTTATCGCGCAACTGTGGCAGCATCATGCCTGCTGTGCGTTTCTGTAGTAATGACTCCAGGTCAATACCGTCAATAAGATCAATAGGATCAAGCACATTGCCCTTGGATTTGGACATCTTACGACCCTGACTATCCACCACTAGGCCGTGCACGTACACAGTGCTAAAGGGCACTTCTTTTTTGAAGTAAAGGGTCAACATCATCATCCGTGCGACCCAGAAGAAAATAATATCAAAGCCGGTAACTAGCACCGAGGTGGGATGAAACATTCCTAGTTCTGGCGTTTGCTGTGGCCAACCCAAGGTTCCGAAAGTCCACAGCCCCGATGAAAACCAAGTATCTAGCACATCTTCATCCTGGCGCAGTGATACGTCGCTGCCAAGCGCATGCTTTTTACGTACCTCGGCTTCACTGCGACCAACATAAATAGCACCATTGGCATCGTACCAAGCGGGAATACGATGACCCCACCACAATTGACGAGAAATACACCAATCCTGAATATCGCGCATCCACGAAAAGTACATATTTTGGTAGTTGTTGGGCACAAAATTGACCCGGCCATCTTCTACTGCGCGAATGGCTTCCTCAGCCAACGACTGGGTTTTCACATACCATTGATCGGTGAGCCAGGGTTCGATCACTACCCCCGAACGGTCACCGCGCGGCACCTTCAGGGTGTGGGGTTCAATTTTTTCTAACAGCCCCAGAGCATCGAGATCCTGCACTATTTTTTCACGGGCGGCGAAGCGCTCCATGCCTCGATAAGGTGCCGCCACTGCGCTATTCAAATGTGCATTGGCGTCGAGAATATTAATCATCTCAAGATTGTGCCGGCGACCCATTTCATAATCGTTAAAATCGTGGGCCGGGGTAATTTTTACACAGCCGGTGCCAAATTCAGGATCAACATAGTCATCGCCAATAATCGGGATTTCGCGCCCGGCCAGAGGTAACTGGATACACTGACCAATCAAATGCTTGTAGCGTTCATCTTCCGGGTGCACGGCTACCGCACTATCGCCGAGCATAGTTTCCGGGCGTGTAGTGGCAACAGTCAAGTGACCGGAGTTATCTGCCAGTGGGTAGCGAAAGTACCATAGCGAACCTTGCTCCTCTTCACTTAAGACTTCCAGATCGGATATGGCTGTGTGTAGTTTCGGATCCCAGTTCACCAACCGCTTGCGGCGATAAATAAGGTTGTCTTCATACAGGCGCACAAACACTTCTTGTACTGCCTCACAAAAGCCTTCATCCATTGTAAAACGCTCGCGGGACCAGTCCAGGCTGGCACCCAAACGACGCAATTGGCGAGTAATGTTTCCCCCCGATTCCCGCTTCCACTGCCAAACTCTTTCAACAAACTTTTCGCGCCCCAGCTGATGGCGATCAGTGCTCTCTGCAGCCAACTGCCGTTCCACCACCATTTGCGCGGCGATACCGGAATGATCCGTGCCCACCTGCCACAGGGTGTTATCGCCACACATGCGATGGTAGCGAATCAGTGCATCCATAATGGAATCCCCAAAGCCATGGCCCATATGCAGGCTACCGGTGACATTGGGGGGTGGAATCATAATGCAGTAGGTTTTAGCTTCGGGGTCATCGGAAGGCTTGAAATAGCCGTTCTCTTCCCAAGTTTTGTACCACTGTTGCTCTATCGACTGGGGCTGGTATGTTTTGTCCATTCGAAAACTGGTGCCTTAAGTATTGTAAAACGGGCAGTGCGCTCTGGCCGCCCACCGCGGAGTAAGCGATAAAAATTAGAGATGGAATTATACCGTCGCCACAGTAGGCGACAAAAGAGCGGTAAGGCTCTAGGCGTGAATCGAGATCAAAACAACTCGGGCTTGGAATCCAGTTCATCGAGCATCAACAAGATATTGGCGCGTAACTTCCGCTCCAATTCCGGCAACTGTTCCGCCACCAATTGCTCCACTAACTGCTGACGCCGGGTGTTTTTATTCTTGCCAGCAATTGCCGCCATTGACTCTGCGCCCTGTGATAGGGTACTTACTTCTTCTTCCATAGCCTGCTGTTGAGAGCTTACTGTGGATTTAGGCAACTGCCCACCTGTGAGTCTTGCGCGTATATGTGGCGGTAAAAATGGGTTATCACCCGGAGATGGCGGCTGCACAGTCATTGACTGTTTCTCCGCTTGGTCTTGGGTCCTATCAATATCTGAGTCCTCTTCAATAGAGGATGAATCCTGTGATACGGGCTGCACATTGAGCTGTGCCTGACCGATCTCAGATTTTAAAACGTCCATGAGTTGCTTATCAACTGACAATAGTAAACTGGATAAATCATAACCCGCAGCCGCGCTGTCAAATGGATAAAGGTCCGTCTTTACAGCAGAATCCTCTTCAGCGACTCGATCAAGCAATGGAATATCTGCCGTTGTGTCAATGTCGAGCAGGTCGAGAATGGAGTTCAGCTCACTGAGTAATGCTGTGGAAGACTGCCCGCGTTGTTTCTTTGCGTGTTTTCTACGACCGGACATAGGCTGAGCACTGCATTTTTTGCGAGTTAAAGGTTACTAATAGGGTGAGATTGTAACGGATATCCACGATCACGGAAGTAACTGTAGCGTCTGCGTGACCGCGTCAACGAATCCGATTGCTGTAATACAATTTCCGCCAGCCGCTCGAACTGACTAAACCAACGGGGCAACTCCCGGCACAGATTGATCAGCAGACCGTGATGGCCCCCCGGAGACTGGCCCGTGTTTATCTCTACTGCGAGCGCAGAATCCATGCTCTGTAAACCGTGAGGCACAAAACTGTCCTCTCTGAAGCCCCATAACAGCGCATCCACTTCTGCGGCGCGCTCGTGGTTATCAACTGCTATTAACACCTGAATGCCGTTGCGCTGTGCCTTTTCAGCCAAACGACAAGCAAAGAGATCAACTGCGCTGGATTGATCGGTCTGAAGAATATAAAAATCCGTGCGAGTCATTTTTGTACTGTCGTTGCTTGGCAAATTTCACTCTAAGAGGGCTCGATAACTCATCCTACAAAAGCGCGGACCTCAAGGCCCGCGTCCCAGCGAGGCTACTTGCGACCGAGGATATATTCCATCAGTAATGGCACCGGGCGCCCAGTGGCACCTTTATTGGCTCCAGAATGCCAAGCGCTACCAGCAATATCCAGGTGGGCCCAAGCGTAATCTTTGGTAAAACGTGATAAAAAACAAGCAGCCGTAACCGAACCGGCTTCACGGCCTCCAATATTCTGCATATCGGCAAAATTAGAATCCAATGACGACTGATACGCATCCCACAACGGCATCTGCCAAGCGCGATCGCCACTGCTTTCACCGGCAGCGATCAGCTCAGCGGCCAGTTTATCTTTATTGGCATAAAGACCGGTGGCGTGGCTGCCCAACGCAATCACACAAGCACCGGTGAGAGTGGCAATGTCAATCACTACACTGGGCTTAAATTTGGCCGCATAGGTCAATGCATCGCAGAGCACCAACCGGCCCTCGGCATCAGTATTAAGGATTTCGATCGTCTGCCCCGACATAGAAGTGACCACATCGCCGGGTTTACTGGCGCGACCACTGGGCATATTTTCTGCCGCCGCCACCAGACCTACTACATTAATAGCGGGCTGTAATTCCAACAGCGCATTCATCACACCAAAAACACTGGCAGCGCCGCACATATCAAATTTCATTTCATCCATATTGGCGCCTGGCTTAAGGCTGATACCGCCACTATCAAAGGTAATTCCCTTCCCCACCAACACAATGGGTTTCTGGTTGCTCTTGCCACCTTTGTATTCCATAGCAATCAACGCTGCGGCTTCTTCACTCCCCTTAGCAACGCTCAAAAAGGCACCCATGCGCAGCGCTTCCATCTTCTTATTATCCAACACAGTGACATGCAAATTTGAGTGTTTTTTAGCCAAACTGCGAGCCTCAGCAACCAAATAATCGGGAGTGCAGATATTGCCGGGCAAATTACCCAGCTCCCGCGCGACATTGCTGCCAAATGCCTGAGCAGTGCCAAGTTCAACACCACGCTTATATGCTTTTAACTGTTTATTGTCCACTGCGTGAACAGTAAACTTTGTCAATGGATAGGCCTTTGCATCCTTTAAGCAACGAGTGAATTTATAACTGGCAAGACCTGCGGCCAACGTCAACTGCTGGGCGCTCCAACTGTCACCGACCTCAACAACCGTTAACTCCCCCAGATAGCTGGTGGCATCCTTAAACCCAATTATCGCCTTGGCACTGGCGTTGGCCAGTTTGCGAAACTGAGTCTGACTCTGGGCACCATTGGCCGCGCGTACCAGCAACAACCGCTCCGCGGAGCTATTTAACTGTGGCAGCAGCAGCGTGCTGCCCAGTGTTTTAGCTAAATCACCACGCTTTAACAGTTTGCTGATAACACCATCGAGTGCCTTATCTAACGCCGTGCCACTGGCGGTCAATTTGTTTTTTTCATCTGCGGCAATAATCAAGCAAGCACTGCGCTGCTTGTTGATGTCGGTAACTTTGGCATTGGACTGCATACTTAAGGTTCCTTGAACTGACCCGGAGAGTGTAGGGTTACAATGGCTTCATCCGCACATGTTCAATGCGCAAACCGAGACATTGGGCATAATTTTAGGGATAATGTGTCGCGCAAGTTTAACCTGAGACGCCGCAAATTGCTCGATTGCTATCCTTGCAATTACTCAGGGCCAAAACCCGCGATTATTGCTTGGCAATTTTGTGGAACTGAAACACCTTGCCCAAACTATTGTCAGATAGCTGGGCCAACTAAACAAGCACCGGGACAGTCGATCATTCAGTGATTATATTTCGCTATTTGTGCCGTGAATTACTGGCAGCAACATTGGCCGTCAGCACAGTTTTACTGCTGATGGTAATGAGCGGTCGCTTTGTTAAATATCTAGCCGAAGCGGCGGCTGGAGACATGTCTACCAATATCCTCTTTATGTTGATGGGCTTTCGTCTGCCAGGCTTTCTGGAACTGGTGTTGCCATTAGGGTTTTTTGTCGGCATTTTGCTAGCCTATGGCCGGCTGTATATCGAAAGCGAAATGATTGTGCTCCACTCCTGTGGCTTTAGCGAACGGCGCCTGCTGGGGTACACCATGATTCCTGCTCTTGCCATGGCCACGCTGGTAGCAGCAATGAGCTTGTATCTGACACCCGCAGGGATTAAGCACGGCTCAGAATTAATTACTGTCGATAAATCGGGCAATGAATTTGATCACTTGATACCGAAAAAATTTTTTACCACCAGCGGTGGTAGCGCCGTCTATTATGCTGAATCTCTGAGTAAAGACAGATCCACGATGTACAATGTTTTTCTCGCCGAGCAAGGTGCCTCAGGCAAGGTCGATGATATTGCCCATCAAACAGTGACAGTGGCCAATGAAGGCGTACAAAAGATTGATCCCGAAACCGGCTTGCGCTACTTAGTATTGCGCGATGGTTATCGCTATAGTGGCGCCCCCGGCCAGCGCGATTATCGGCAAATGGCATTCTCCAGCTATGAAGTGTTATTAGAGGTACCCCAGTTACGGACCAAGTCTGAGGAACAAATCCAATCCACTTCAACTATTGATTTATGGCGCAGTGACGACAAACGAGAACGGGCCAACCTTCATTGGCGTTTTAGCCTACCAGTACTGGTACTTGTAATCGCCGTGCTCGCTGTACCCCTCAGCCGAGTTAGCCCTCGCCAGGGGCGCTACGCTAAAATGATTCCCGCAGTGTTGTTGTATATTATTTATCTGGTGAGCTTACAAAGTGTTCGCGGCGCCATTGAAGATGGCAAAATTACCAACCCAGCCAGTATTTGGTGGGTGCACCCACCCTTTCTGATCCTGGCACTGTTGCTATTGGGAGGCCGCAACTGGTTACAAACTCTAAGTACAAGAAGTACCAACAGTGGCGCCACTGCGTTACCAGCCTCTGCTGCTGACACTGAAAACTCTACTCATGACTAGACTCGACAAATATATTGGGCGCACGGTAACCATATCGGTGCTCGCAACTCTGCTAGTCATCCTCGGCCTCGATATTATCTCGGCGGTTATCGATCAGTTATCCTCCCTTGGAGCTAACTACCAATTTCTCGATGCCCTTGAAGTTGTCGCCTGGAGTCTGCCTGGCCGAATTTACAATCGGCTCGGATTTGCTGCTTTAGTGGGTTGTATGGTTGGGTTGGGAAGCCTAGCCGGAACCAGTGAACTCACCGTTATCCGCGCCTCGGGCGTGTCTATTAAGCGCATTAGCTGGGCGGTGATAAAGCCGCTGTTAGTGTTGATCGGCTTGGGGTTACTGCTAGCACAATGGGTTATTCCGGTAACCAATCAAGAATCAGTAAGCCGCAAAGCGATGGCTCAGGGAAAATTACAAGCTACAGGCCTTGAACAGGGCCTGTGGCTACAGGATGAAGATGAATTTGTACACTTTAATGCTGCGCTTCCGAATGGAGTATTATTTGGTATCACCCGTTATCGTTTTGATCAACAACACCAGTTGCAACGCGTAATATTTTCCGATCGGGGCCAATTTAATTTTGCCAACGGCCAATGGCTGCTAGAAGCTAACCGAGAAACCACTTTTGCAACAGATCTTATCTCGTCAGATCATCAACCTCAAATAATGTGGAAAACGGATATTTCTCCTGAAGTGCTCTCGCTGATAGTGCCTCCGGCAGAAGATTTATCACCCAGTAATTTGTGGACCTACGGCAAGTTCCTTGATGACAAGGGAGAAGATTCCAGCCGCTACTGGCTGCAATTTTGGAAAAAAATACTACAGCCACTGACGATTGCCGGCTTGGTGATGATGGCAGTTTCATTTATTTTTGGCCCGTTACGGGAAGTGACAACAGGTTTACGGGTGTTTACTGGTGTCATTGTCGGACTGGTATTTCAAACTCTGCAGGAAATGCTCGGGCCGTCCTCGCTAGTATTCGGGTTTTCGCCATTTATTGCCGTACTGCTCCCCATTGTGCTGAGTTTTTTAGCTGGCTGGTACCTACTTAAGCGTGCTCATTAGGTCCGCGTGCTTTGCGCAATCACTGGTGATGAATAAAGGCCATCAAACTGACTTTTTTTTAGCCAGCACACGCATCCGCGAATGAGAAGCCAAGTCGTGCCAGCTAGCCTTGTCTGTACGTGTTAGCCCCCACAAAAATCCAGCGCCAACACAGGCCAGTGATACTACCCCCACTAATGAGCGAATGACACATTGATACCAACTCAATTGAACACCATTGGCATTAGAAAGTATTAGACGCCAAGCGCGCATTCCCACTGTCTGCCCCGCAACTCGCCAGGACCAATAGTAATAACCTAAGGTGATCAGCAGCAACCCAAGCTGAAACAGGGGTCCTCTGACACAAGGGTTATAATCCAATATTTGTGGTTGGCAGTGAAGCCCGCCAAACGCAGAGGTTAACATCAAGGCAAAAAAACCATATACCATCCACAGGCCGGCAATTATCAGTATGTCATAGGATAGTGCCAGCAACCGGCGACGAATCCCCGCATAAGGAAGCTCCGAGAACTGCTTTGAAGTTTGACAAAGGCTAGACACTACAATCTCCACCAGTAAAAACTGGCGAGGATTTTAGCAAAATTTAACTCATAAAGTGGTTAAAATGCATATTCAAAGGATAGTTTAAGCTCGTCATCCGACAGCCGCAGGTCATAATCCAGTGCACTACCCAGCTTACCCTGGCCGCGCATATAGCGAAACAAAAAGTGCTGCTGATTACTCTGATGATTTTCGCGATAGGTTTGCCAGCCCATTTTGAGAATTCGATTCAACGCACGACCACCGGTAGCTGGGGCAAACTCTTTTGGGTTGGCGTAAAACTGTAGCCACTGATAATTCAACCGACGCTGAGTCATGCCTATGGTATTGTCATGCAGACTGTCCACAAAATCCCTCAGCGCTTGATTGCTCATGCCAAAAGCATTATCGGTAAAATGCGCACTATCGGCTTGAAGCTCCAGAGTATTTAACGAGCTAGGAAGCAGCGCCACTTCGATCTGCTCCCCATAAGCGGGAACCGAGACCGGCAAGGTAAGCAGTGAAAATGCAGCGGGCAACCATAGCTGAGAGGGGAAATAATTACTGCGAATTACCATTGATCTACTCCGGGTACTGCGCATCCAACCAGATACCAAATTGACTGTCGTCAAATTTAATTATGGCTCAGTTTTATTCACTCGCAGCATCCTTGGCGTAAAAACCATTATCCCAAAGCTCTAGCTAAAAGCTAAGAAGTCCCACCTGTACCAGACTTTTACTGCTTTTCGATACCCCCAATCTAACAATCCCGAACAGTGAAGGTTAAAGTATTAAACTGTTTGTAGGCAATGCTCTCAAAATAATTTCTGATCAAAAAATGCAACTTAGAGAGCATAATAAAAATTAATTTATTTACGAGAATGCAGACCTCTTCTGGCGTCTTAATAGTTTACTTGAACCTATCACTTTACAGCTGCATATCAGTGCGGCTAGATCAATGATTATGCGCCAAAAACAAAGTATGTCTGCTTATGATATGGAACCTATCCCTAGAAACCACCGCTGGGCGCAAAAAAGTTGTGTACGTTATTGGTGTACATAGTAGATTTTAAACATTCGTGGCCGCCTTCTTAATGATGAAAAATTTTTAAACTTTTCCAGGTGCATCAAGGGCTTACACAGACTTACATAATCCAACTACAGTTTTTAGAATTATTGACATGAAGGCACCTAATAATACGGTTTAATAAATTCTGTAGTAGTGTTAAGTTCCCACTTTAAAAAATAAAAGGAAATAGAATGGCTCATCCAATAGCATTTGATTATGTGATTGTCGGCGCCGGTTCCGCCGGCTGTGTGCTTGCCAACCGTTTGAGTGCCAATGCAAAAAATAGTGTTTGCCTATTGGAAGCGGGGCCAGCAGACCGCAGTTTGTTTATTCAAATGCCAGTGGGCATTGGTTATTTATTGCCAGGAAAGCAATTTAACTTGCACCACTACACCGAGCCCCAACAACATTTGAACGAACGGCGCTTATTTTGGCCTCGTGGGCGAACCCTAGGTGGCAGTAGCGCGATCAATGCCATGATCTACACTCGCGGCAACGCCACAGATTATGATAATTGGGAAAACGCTGGCAATCCAGGCTGGGGTTGGCGAGGAATACTACCGTATTTTCTACTAGCCGAAGGCAACGAACGCGGCAGTGACGCTTATCACAACAGATTTGGTCCTTTGGCCGTATCCGATTTGAAATGGAAATCTATCGCGAGCACGGCATTTCTACGTGCCGCCCAATCAGCGGGTCACCCGCTTAATAATGATTTTAACGACAACTATCAAGCGGGAATGGGATTTTATCAGGTAACCCAGAAACAAGGTCGTCGTTACTCCGCAGCCACAGCTTACCTCCACCCAATAGCAAACCGCCCCAATCTCACTGTGTCTACCCATAAGCAGGTAGCTCGGATTCTATTTAAGGGCGATCGAGCAGTTGCGCTTAGATTACTTAACGGACAAAAAATACTCGCTAACAAAGAGATCATCTTATCTGCCGGAACCATTCAATCCCCACAGATATTGTTACTGTCTGGAATTGGCCCCGAAGCGGAGCTGAAGCAATGGGGTATAGCACCTCAAGTGCACCTACCCGGGGTAGGTAAAAACCTGCAGGATCATCTCGACATTTCCCAAGTTATCAAATCCTCAGACCCAATTGGCTTCTCTACTTCACTGAGATCCTATCTAAGCTCAGCACTGGCCCTACCTAACTACTTACTGCTAAAACGCGGCAACTCAACAACCACCGGCTGAAGCCGGTGGGTTAAGATTAGGGACTGAAAGTCCCACCAAATACCGGCTAAAGCCGGTTGATGTCTAACCCTCAATCTCGAAATTAGGATTTTCCTTGGCCTCAAAATGGTGCTCAAGATA
>JAHZJJ010000045.1 GCA_022600975.1 Gammaproteobacteria bacterium | reverse complement strand
CCACAACGCTCATCCAAGCGCCAAAGATCAAATGCCGGCTCTTCGTAAGGGTGGGCACTGCGCAATGCAGTCAAAATCTGCTCCACCAGCGCGTCTGCACACACCAGCTCAAGCCGATATTCCACCACCTGCTCCAGGGCACCAAGTTCGCCAATGGTGGGTTGGCTGCCTGCCAGAGGTCGGAATTGGCCCCTGCCTTCAACCTGCCAACAGCAGCTGTCATAGTTACCCATGCGCCCGGCGCCAGCGTTAAACAACGCTTGCTTTACCGGCTCCAGATGAGTTTTGGGCACAAATACACAGAGCTTATACATTGTTCAAAACAAAAGTGTCATCAACTTACGCTGATACTGGGCCGCCAGAGGGTCGCCAGCATCCATTGCTTTTAAAATATCGAGATAGGCCTGTTTGGCCGCACCCTTTTCAAACCCCAGATCGTTGCGCAATAGGTTGAGCAATAACTCCAATGCCTCTTGGTCGCGATTTTCCTGGCTGTACTGTACTGCCAGTTGATAGGCAGAATCCAAATCTCCGGGATTATCCTTCAGTGCCTGCTGCAGAGCTTTGATAGCCGGTGAATCAGCCGCTTGTAACTGTAACTCTAGCTGTGCTTTCAACTGCTGATATTCGCTATCCTGATCCACCAACTTTATTTTACTTAAGATAGCCTCCACCTCTGCACTGCGATTTTTTCTTAACAAGACTACCGAGAGCGTTTTGGCAATATCTGCGCGCGCACTGGACTCGTTATAAATTTGCCGCAAAATAGGCAATGCCTCGTCATCCTTACCTTCGGCCACGAGTAATTTTGCTTGTTGCAACTTCAAATCCAACGGGCTTGGTAAAAAGCTGCTAAGCCATTCACGAATCTGCTCCTCTGACTGAGCACCGGCAAAGCCATCAACGGGCTGGCCATCTTTCAAAACCATCACCGTTGGCAGGCTACGCACGCCAAGTTGAGCCGCCAGCATTTGCTCAGTATCGGCATTCAACCTGGCTAACAAAAACTGGCCAGCATATTCTGTGGCCAGTTTTTGCAATAGCGAGCTCAACTGTTTACTCGGCTCATTGCGTTCAGACCATATATCCACTACCACTGGACGCGTCATGGACTCATCAATCAGCACCTGCTGAGAGTTCTGTGCCGAAACATCAACAATAATATCTTCCACAAACGCTCCTAAATCATCTTTGTCTATTGCATACTAGACCTTTGGGTTCTATCGATAAACCTTGTCAACGCCATAGGCCAGTTCCAATGCAGATCGATCTATTTTGGGTAGCCCTTTGACTACCAGCCCATAGGATCTATCCATCATTCGCTCTATCTCATGGGCCGGAACACTACCATCCAGCAGGACTGTATTCCAGTGCTTTTTATTCATGTGATAGCCGGGCAGTACACCAGCGAAAACATCCCGCAGCGCCAGGGCTTCTTGTGGGTCACACTTTAAATTTGTACGCGCCACGCCACCCTCAACACTCAATGTGGCAAACATTTTTTGCTTGACCTTGAATACCGCCACTTCAATACCAAAGGGGAAGCATTCTACCGCTTCTGGTCGTGAGCTCAGATAACTGTGTGCCATTTGATAATCCATCAATATTTCCACATCTAATCAGACCTTATGTTGTTTACCAACAACTTAGCGCCATCAAAACCCGCTGTTGACTCAAGTCTTCGACCTATAACCAAAAAAATTAATATAGACAGTCTTATTAAGAGCCAGATAACACGAACCTCAAGTTTAAATTTGTCTACACCACCTTTTATTCGGCAACCTTATTCATCCCGAGTAAACTTTATTTTTAGTGTAAAAAGCACTAACTTATTTGATGAAATCAAAATTTTTTTGATAGATAATGCGAGCAGGTAATAACCTAATTAAGTCATCTTTAAACAACACAATAGGAAGTCATTATGCGTGTATTTTCATTGCTATTATTGCGAGTCAGCTTGGGTTTCTTGTTGGTACTCTGGGGGCTGGATAAGTTAGTGAACGTTGAACACGGCCTCGCTATCTCGCAAAAATATTACCTCGGTTTATTTTCCGGGGAAACCATGATGTTGGGATTTGGCGTAATACAAACCTTACTGGGTGTTTTAGTGGTAATAGGGCTCTGGCGACGCTTCACTTTCCCTGCACAAACACTTATTAATGGCTTCACCGTAGTTGGCGTGTGGAAATCTATAATTGACCCATGGGGATGGTTCCTTAGTAGCACCAACGTGCTATTTTATCCATCGGTGATTGTTTTTGCCGCCTGCTTAGTACTGTGGGCTTTTTGCAGCGAAGACCATTTGGCAGTCGACCATAAATTAAAAGGTGCAAAATAAAGCCGTATTTTCTATGCCCGACCTCACTGCCGAGCTTCTACTCCAACTTGGATAGGCTTTCGTTCGCTAAGGCAGGCTGCAACCCTGCTATAAAATGGTATTTATAGCAGGGTCAACGGTTAAAATTTATGTGCTAGCTTTAAATCTACATAACGTGGTAGTTCTGGAAAAATGAGTGTAGCGCCAAAGTAACCGCCTTCATGTACCGGGGTAAAATTCTCTTCATTGGTCAAATTAAACACTTCCAAACGGAGACTGCTACGCTGCTGGTTAAAGCGGTACTCCAGATTAGCATTCAGCGTAAATTGTTCAGGTATCGTTACTGTTTGCAAATAATCCAACGGATAACTTCCAGTAAATACCCCAGACCCACCCACTGACCAAACATCATTCAGCCGAAAACCCGCAGCAAAGGATGCTGCCCATCTTGGAATGCCCTGCAATCGCGTATCAGATCGCGCAAAGGTGACAGCATTGGGTGCGCCCCGGCCAGTCCCTACAATGATATCCGGGCGCGCATTACTGAAGCTGTCAATCACCTGGGCTACATCCTGAGTACTCGTTGAGTTATCATACTGCGCATCCAGATAACTCGCCCCCATATTGGCCCAGCCCCGCTCGCCCTGATAAAACAACTGCAATTCCACACCCTGGGTGCTGATGCCCGTGTTGCTGCCATCTCTGTTACGCAAACTGCGAGTCTGCTGAAACGCTGCCAGATCCCCATACCACGAGCTATCATCCGGTGCGTATTTAATGCCGCTCTCATACAAAGTATTATCCGTGGAAAAGTTCAATGGATTAATTTCATTGTCAGCTGATAACGTAACCCCACCGGCCATACTGTTGGAAGTAGACTCACTATAAGCCGTGGTCATATAAACTGTAACGGCCTCCAAGGGACGATAATTGACACTGAAACTAGCGGACTTCAACAAGGCACTATGGCTGTCTCGCGCTCCTGTTATACCTTGCGGAGCAATAGGGTCTCGCGCTTTTACGTCATACCAATCGCCGCGTATCCCGGCTGTAATCCAAACTTGCTCATGAAGGTTTTGTTTGTGTTGCACAAATAAACCTGTCTGCCAACTTGTTGAATCAGTGGTGTCGGAAAGTAAAAAGTCACCATCACCATCGCCATTAACATCGTACTGGCCGCCAGGAGAAACAAACACGCCAGGCCTTAATTCCACTAAGCGACTTTTTTGCTCACTGGTCAAGGGAATGCGGCGATTGCTGATAGGACCAGTCAAGTCAATGGGAAGATCTGCCTCAGTAGAAAATTGACTAAAACCAAGTACATCGTTATAGCGAACATTCAACCCAAATACCGTATCGTCGAAATAAATCTCACTACGGTTCTCAAAAGTATCCGCACCATCAATCACTTCCACAAAGCTGTTTTGAGCAATTTCCTCCCGCTCAAAATGCTCAAAATAGGTACGGTTGATCAACGACAAACGCTCATTGAATGAATACTGGTATCTCGAGTGCAGTAATAAGGTACTGGCATCATTGACATCCAACGGGTCAGCCAAAATATTTCTGCGGCTAATTTTAGTCAACCCAACAGGCTCAATAACAGCACCAGCGCCGGGCACTGTCGAACCATTCGCTTGCCTGCCTTGCCCTTGTACATAGCGCCCATGATCAATCAAATCTTGGGTTGGTCGGTTTAACCCGGCGTTATCTGTCCAGTCAACCTTGTAATATTCAAGAGACAAATCCCACTCTGAATGGGCATTGGGCAATAATCGGTAAGCGATAAACAGATTATTACTATCTAAGTTACTATGGTGGTAATAACTACCTTCATTTTTGTGCTCAATACTGACGCGTATGGCTTGACGCGAGGGCTCAATTAACTCCGAATAATCCAGCTGCGTGCCATACTTATCCCATTGGCCCGCGGTAAGCGTCAGCGAGCCAAATGATCGATCTAGGTCCGGTCGCTTGGGCTGCAAATCTACAAAGCCCCCGGTGCGCTGAGTGGCTCCCAATATCACCGAGGGTGTGCCACGAGCCACATTGATCTGACCCACACTATTAAAGCTCAGCGGTATGCCCAGGCCATTGTTCCCCACCTGACGGCGCAAGCCCCCCATAAACACCTCTCCGCGCTGACCACGAATGGTGGGCAGGCTCGGGGCACCAAAACCGGCTGCTGAATAGGTATTGGGCGCAACACGCTGCAAATCACGAAGCGTATTCACTGCCGCTTGCTTTAGCAGCCACTCGCTGATTGGTGTTACCGAACGCGCGATATCGGCAATTGACTGAGTACCACCGAAGCTACCTTCAATCTCACTATCCTTGATGCCGTTATCCACTCCTGAAACAGCGCTTCCCACTACTTCTACTTGTTCCAACTGCTGCGCATAGCTGCCCATAGCGAGGCCAGCTGACATAATCAAACCAATTTTATTCAGCAAGAAATTCCGTTGACTCATCGATACCTCCAAATTCAATCTGCTTAAAATTTACATCTATTATGTTCATCTTTCGGAAATTACTCAGGTATTACACACTTTTCTAGTAATACAGTATTAACCTCGATGCCAACGATGAAGTTTTTCCAACCAAGTTAAAACAGCTTCAGGCGCATGCGCACGCTTCCATTCTCCAGCAGCAAATTTGTTAGCCTCCGACCAAGTAGGGTAAGAGTGAATCGTACCCAAAATTTTATTCAATCCCAGGCCATGTTTCATGGCCAATACAAACTCTGCAAGTAGTTCTCCCGCGTGTTCTCCGACAATAACGACCCCGATAATTTTATCTTTTCCGGGCTGCGTCAGCACTTTAACGAACCCTTGCGTTGCACTTTCTGTAATTGCTCTGTCGAGGTCATCTAAGTTATAGCGGGTTACTTCATAGGCTATAGCTTTGGCCGTTGCTTCCTGCTCATTCAAACCTACCTGAGCCACTTCCGGATCGATAAAGGTAACGCGGGGTATCACTCGATAATCCACTTTAAATTTTTTATACTTGCCAAATAATGCGTTAACTGTTGCATACCAGGCCTGATGCGAGGCCACATGGGTAAATTGATAGGGGCCAACAACATCACCTGCCGCATAAATATTTGGATAAAGTGTTTCTAAGTATTCGTTCGCGGCAATGGTGCGACGGCTTTCTATACCCAGCTCTTTTAAGCCATAACCATCAAGCCGTGCAACCCTTCCGACTGCGCATAGTAGCTCATCAAACTCTATCCGCGTTTGCTCGCCGCTAGCCTCGACAACCAAAAATTTACGTTCACCCCCCTCTGTCTGCTCCAGTTCGCAACTAAGTGCCCGATGCCCGGTTAACAATTTAACCCCATCCCGCTGCAACACTTTTGTTGCCAGCGCAGAAACCTCTTTATCTTCCTTAACCAGAACCCGATCTTCCATTTCAATTTGCGTAACCTTAGAGCCCAGCCGAGAAAAACTCTGAGCGAGTTCGCATCCGATCGGCCCACCACCGAGTACAATGAGTTTTTTCGGTGCAGCTTCACGTTCGGCAAATTTCTCCCAAACCGTATCACTGGTAACATATCCACACTCATCAATACCCGGCAGCGGCGGCACAAACGGTTTTGCACCTGTAGCCAAAATAATACTGCGCGCAGACAATCGGTAAACACCACCTTCGTTTAGCTGAATTTCCACTGTCCAGGGGTCAATCAGACGCGCGTAACCTTTGACAACTTCCACACCTAGATTGGTATAACGCTCAACACTATCGTGAGGTTCAATGGCACTAATAACCTTATGTATACGCTGCATCACCGCCCTGAATGAAAACTGAGCTGTTTGATCTTCCAGGCCATACTTAGATGCATTGCGAATTTTATGCGCTACTGAAGCCGATTTGATCAGTGCTTTACTGGGCACACAGCCATAATTCAGACAGTCTCCACCCATCTTGCCCGCTTCAATTAGCGTCACTTTCGCTTTTACTGTCGCCGCAATATAAGCGCTCACCAAACCACCTGCCCCAGCACCGATCACTATCAGATTTCGGTCAAAACTTTTCGGGCGTTGCCAGTGGGCATATACCCGCCGCTTTTTAACCAGCTCAATAAGCTTTTTTGCCAGTAATGGGAAGCAGCCCAACAGTACAAACGAAAACAGTAGTGCCGGTGATAGTACATCGCCAAGGCTCTCCAACTGTGCTAGTTGTGTTCCGGCATTGATGTACACAATGGTGCCTGCAAGCATACCGAGCTGACTGACCCAGTAAAACGTAACAGTGCGAATTGAGGTGAGACCCATCAATAAATTAATTAAAAAAAACGGAAACACTGGGACTAGGCGCAAAGTAAACAGGTAAAAAGCACCCTCTTTCTTTACGCCTTGATTAATCGTTTCTAGCCTTGCGCCAAAACGTTTTTGTACGCTATCCCGCAATATATAACGCGATACGGTAAATGCTAAAGTGGCGCCTATTGAGCTGGCAAAAGATACGAGCAGGGTACCCCAGGCCAACCCAAACAAAGCCCCTGCGGCCAGAGTCAGTATGGCTGCTCCGGGCAGAGACAATGCGGTAACTGCAATATAGATAATAAAAAATAGAAATGGCACCAACCAGGGATGTGATACTTTCCATGCTGCAAAGATTTCCTGACTGGACTTTAAGCTCTCTAATGTCAGCCATTGGTGAAGATCAAATGAAAAAAATGCTAAAACCAGAATGGCTATTAGCAAAAGTATGGTTACTTTTTTCAATTTTATACATCCAAGGTAAATTTTTTGACCCGAGGCTTGCAGACAGCTTTACTCTTTATTCATTGAGTTACCCCCTGCATCTCCCCCCGAACTTGTAAACACTGTAAAACATCTACTTTATTTGTCGAAACCATTCAGTTACATCAGATCAAATGCAGAATACTTAAGTTCAATTTTTCTAGTAAACCAACGCTCACGTATCATAAAGGTTTTCACTTAAATCTCATATTACGTTATTTCATATTGTTATAACAAAAAACGCCTTCAAACTAATAAAACAAGTTCAGATCAGAATAAATAGATTTTTATTGTGAAGAGAAAATAAAACTAAGATCAGTTTATAGCTTGAACAAGCAGAGATCAAAAAAGAGGCGCAACTCCCAATTCTCGGGAAAATCAGTGCCTCTTAGAGCGGAATAATTAACAGTGAAAAAAAGTCTAGCGCCTAGACTATATCCACACTTTCGCCTTGCTGGCGAAGTTGGATTTTATGGGATGGGACAGCAGGGGCACTTTGCTGTTGTGGTTTTTTAGCAAAAATACGCTGTATAACCACAAAAAACAGCGGCACAAAAAAGATGCCCAGCAGTGTACCCACCAGCATACCACCCAACACACCAGTGCCGACCGCTCGCTGCGCCCCAGAGCCGGCACCGCTGCTAATGGCCAGCGGTAAAACACCGAGGCCAAATGCCAGCGAAGTCATAATAATCGGGCGCAACCGATCACGTACAGCCTGCATAGTGGCCTGCACCAGCTCCATGCCCTCCTCTAAGTTCTGCTTGGCAAACTCCACAATCAAAATGGCATTCTTACTGGTTAACCCCACAGTGGTTAGCATCGCCACTTGAAAGTAGATATCCCGCTCCATACCTCTGAGCGTATTCGCCAGCACCGCGCCGAGAATACCCAGTGGTGCTGCTAACATCACCGCAGTGGGTACTGTCCAGCTCTCATACAAAGCCGCCAAACAGAGAAAAACAATCAAAAGTGAAAGTGTATACAATAGTGTCGTTTGCGAACCGGCCTCGCGCTCTTGATAAGACAAACCACTCCATTCAATACCAATCCCAGCGGGAAGCTCCGCTGCCAAACGCTCAACCTCGGCCATGGCATCACCAGAGCTCACCCCTTGCGCTGCTTCGCCCTGCATTTCCATTGCTGGCACCCCGTTGTAGCGCTCGAGTCTCGGTGAACCATATATCCAGCGCAATTTAATTAGCGCAGATAAGGGCACCATGTCGCCATTGACGTTAGGCACTGACCACTGACGAAAATCTTCCGGTACCATGCGGAAGGGGGCATCGGCCTGCATACGTACTCGTTTTACCCGCCCGCGATCGATAAAGTCATCAATATATCGGCCACCCCAGGCCACACTCAGGGTCGTCTTGATCTCGTCAATAGAAACACCCAGTGCCATAGCTTTTGCATTGTCCAAATCGATCTGCAGCTGCGGCGTATCTTCCTGGCCATTGGGGCGAACATTCGTGAGTAACGGGCTCTGGGCAGCGGCTCCCAACAACTGATTGCGTGCCTCAGTTAATTTAACATGCCCGAGACCACCGTTATCTTTAATATAAAAATTAAACCCCGCAGAGACACCTAACTCTGGCATTGGGGGCATGGAAAAGGCATAGACCAGCGCATCTTTAATCTTACTCAAACCTGCCATAGCACGCATGGCTACTCCATCGGCACTTTGCTCGCCATCATTGCGCTCATTCCAGTCTTTCAGCATGATAAAGGCGATGCCATTATTCTGCCCCCTGCCAGCAAAACTGAACCCCTGCACACTCATGACGGACTTAACTGCATCCTGTTCATTATTGAGAAAATGGTCTTCTAATTTCTCAATAGATTTCATGGTGCGTTCCTGGGTAGCTCCAACCGGTGCCTGTACCATAGAAAGCAATGCGCCTTGATCCTCTCCCGGTAAAAACGAGCTGGGCAAGCGCACAAATAGCAAGCCCATTATCACCAACAACAGAGCAAAAACTGCCAAAAAACGCCCACCACGAGCTAGAATGGCTCCCACTCCTTGCTGATATCGCTGATTGCCGCGATTAAAACTGCGATTGAACCAACCAAAGAAACCTGTTGTACCATGCTGAGCATTCGCCTTAACAGGCTTAAGTAAAGTGGCGCACAACGCCGGTGTAAAAATAATTGCCACTAACACCGAAAGCATCATCGCAGAAGCGATGGTGACAGAAAATTGCTGATAAATAACCCCGGTGGAGCCGCTCATAAAGGCCATCGGAACAAACACGGCAGACAACACGACACCAATACCAATCAGTGCCCCAGTGATCTGCTTCATTGATTTTCGTGTGGCTTCCCGCGGCGACAGCCCCTCTTCACTCATCAGCCGCTCGACGTTTTCAACCACCACAATGGCATCGTCCACCAGCAAGCCAATCGCCAACACCATGGCAAACATGGTCAGCATATTGATTGAAAAACCAAGTATAAACAAAATACCGAGGGTACCCAGCAACACAACGGGTACGGCAATGGTCGGTATCAATGTGGCACGGAAATTTTGCAGAAACAAAAACATCACCAAAAATACCAACACCACCGCCTCGATCAGTGTGTACACCACCCCTTCAATAGAGACTTTAACAAAAGGGGTGGTATCGAACGCCTCTACCGCTTTCAAACCCGGAGGAAAATAAGGTTTTAGCTCTTCGAGCTTGGCATTAATAGCGGCGGAAGTTTCCAGCGCATTGGCACCAGTAGCCATACTGACTGCCACACCAGTAGTCGTTTCGCGGTTGTAACGGGAGATAAAACCGTAATTGTCCGCCCCAATTTCAACCCGCGCCACATCGCCGAGCCTGAGCATGGAACCATCGGCATTGGCACGCAAAATAATATCGCGGAACTGCTCTGGTGTTTCCAAGCGGCCCTGCGCAGTAATGCTGGCATTCATTTGCTGCCCTTTGACTGCCGGCGTGCCACCGAGACTACCGACGGCAACCTGAGAATTCTGCATTCGCACTTTGGCTATAATCTCGCTCGGTGCAATCTTGTAAGCGTTCAGCTTGTTAGGGTCGAGCCAGATACGCATGGCATATTGAGAGCCAAACACTTGCAAACTACCGACACCGTCTACCCGACTAAGAGGGTCCACCAGGGTGGCCTCCACATAGTCGGCTATATCACTTTTGCTCATGCTGCCGTCTTCGGAGACAAACCCCACAACCATTAAAAAGCCAGTGCTGCTTTTACTGACGGTAACACCATCTTGCTGTACCACCTCGGGCAACAAAGGCAGTGCCAGCTGCAATTTATTCTGCACCTGAACCTGGGCTATATCCGGGTCGGTGCCCGTGGCAAAGGTTAGGGTGATTCCCACTCTGCCCGATGAATCACTAGTTGCAGACATGTACAGGAGATTGTCTAACCCCTTCATATTCTGCTCTATCACCTGGGTCACCGAATCTTCAATCACCTGTGCAGAGGCACCGGCATAGCTCGCCGAAATCGCAACGGACGGCGCTGCAATAGTGGGGTATTGCTCAACAGCAAGCTTACTAATAGCCAAACCGCCGCCGAGCATGACTACAATCGCCAATACCCAGGCGAAAATAGGGCGGTCAATAAAAAAAGCTGCCATATCCCTAACCTTTATTCACTGCATTAACCGCCGCTGCATCGACGCTATCTGGCGCCAGCTGGGCGTCAGCTACAAATTCGCTGGGCTTTACCGGCGCTCCGGGACGAATTTTCTGCAAACCCTCAACAACCACTCGATCCCCCGGCTGCAAGCCATTTTCCACCAGCCATTGATCACCAATGGTCTGACTCACCCGCACCTCGCGCTGCTCAACGATATTATCGCTATTCACTACCATCGCAGTGGTGCCGCCCGTGGCCCCGCGGGCAACACCGCGCTGGGGTACCAGGATTGCATCCTCACGCACGCCGCGCCCGATGACCGCTTGCACGTACATTCCAGGCAACAAAATATGCTCAGGATTGGGCACTACCACACGTAGCAGAACACTGCCAGTGGTTGGGTTAACGTTGGCCTCGGCAAATTCCAGTTTACCGTCGTATTGATAACGACTGCCATCCTCCATCAATATGGCCACTGGAACCTTATCGGTATTGGCCACAGTGCCTTCAGCTAGCGCTTTACGCAGGCTCAACAACTCGCTGACAGATTGGGTCAGATCGACATAAATCGGGTCCAGCTGCTGCACTACCGCCAGTGGCGCTAACTGGTTCGAAGTAACCAGCGCCCCCTGAGTCACCGAGGAAATGCCTATACGCCCTCGGATGGGTGCGGTAATGCGTGCATATTGCAGCTTAATTTCCTTGCTCTTGACGTCAGCACGCTTAACGGCAACCTGAGCTCTAGCTTTTTTCAATGCCGTTACGGCTTCGTCATTCTCCTGCTTGCTTACAGCTCCGGTTGCAACCAGCTTCTGTAAGCGCTCCGCACTTAGTTGCGCCTCTTCCAGCTCGGCTTTAGCACTTTGTAACGAGGCTTTTGCACTCTCGAATTCTGCTTGGTAAGTGGCATCATCCAACTGATACAAAGGCTGCTGCGCCTCCACTATGCCGCCCTCGTCAAACAACAGTGCTTCAATCAGCCCATCAACCTGTGGGCGCACTTCTGCAACTTTATACGGATTGGTACGACCGGGCAGTTGACGCGTCAGTATCACTGGCTGACTGGAAAGCGTGACCACGGTAACCGCCGTTGCTTCTGCACTGCCCTGTGGCGGCGGCGCTTTCTCGGCACAAGCTGCAACCACTGTTACTGCGGCCAGTAACAGACTAAGTAGCAAATTTTTCTTATTCAACATATCAAACTCACAGCTAGAGACGCCTGCAGGATGGCAGCGGATAAACCCGAAACTATGCAGGAATACGCTAATAACGGTCATGCATTCTATATCCACGGCTAAATGTAGATCAACTATTTATTCATGCATGAATATGAATTAACATCATAGCCTCTTTGCACTTCAATCTCTGCAATACACAGCTGAATTCAAGCGGAATTAGCATCAAACTTTGAGGCAAAGATACACATTTGAAGGTACGAGGCGATGAACCCGGGCAATCTATTCACAGGAATGCTCCACCCCTAACACTTGAAAATCTTTCATTGCTATTTTATGGCCAAACGACGCAAAGAAGACGCTCTGGAAACCCGCGAACGTATCCTCAAGGCCGCCATTGAGGTGTTTCATCAACGTGGCGTCGCCCACCCCTCCCTAAGCGAAGTTGCCGGACTTGCCGGTGTTACCCGAGGCGCCATTTATGGTCATTTCCGCAATAAGGCTGACCTATTCAATGCCCTCACTGAACGTGTTCAATTACCCGGAGAAACACTTTGCACAGACCGTGACAATACTGGGTATAGCCCACTGGGAGAGTTCCGCGCACGGTGGCTGCTATTGTTTTCTGCAATTACCAACAATCGCGAGTGGCGATTGATCTTCGAAATCATATTGTTGCGCTGTGAAATGCTCACCGAAAGCGGTGAAATTCATCAACGTCTGATGCAGGGGCACCACGAAGGCAGCGGCCGAATACGTTTATTTATTGCAAAAGCAATGGAAAATGGCGAGCTTCCGCTTGACCTCGACCTCGATGTGGTGGTCCCAATGCTACAAGGTTGCCTGATTGGATTGTTGCAAAATTGGCTGATGGACCCATCCGCATTTGACCTCGGTAAAGTTGGTGAGCGCCAGATTGATGCCTTACTCGCCTCCCTACATTCAGCATCAAGCTTACGCAAAACCGCCAACTGAAACTGGCTATTTTTTTGACGCTACAAGCAACTGAGGTTCCAATTTCCCCCAATAACGGCTTATGATCAGCCCACTGCAGTAGCAAACAAAAACTACTAAGTATATTTGACTACAAAAGAAAGAAGGCGCAGAATTTTATCTCTCTTACGGCAAGACTTACACGTTATGATAGATCCGAGGTTGGGTGCATTTCATGCCTTACGGAGTTTTTAGCGCTTATACTTGTCCTAAGACACAGGTCGCCACTACCCAAAGCGAATACCTTTCGCAAAACTCGGGTGCTGGCCCTCGCCACCAATAGGACGTACTAAAGAGATTCCCTATGCTAACCAATCGGACTGCCGCCTTGTTTTCCGGCTCTGTACTGTTTTTTCTGCTACTTTTCACCTCAGCAGTCAGTTTGGCCGCAACTGAATCTATCCAACCCCAAAAGAATCACGGCTCGGCGGCAAAAGAAATTGCCAGCAAGTTAGAAACCCAACATTACAACAAGCAAAAGCTTAACGACCAAATCTCCGCTGAATTATGGGGTCAGTATATCGACGATCTCGACCCCACCAAAAGCTACTTCCTAGCTGCAGATATCAATGAGTTTCGCCAATGGCGCGATGAACTCGACGACGAAATAAAAGCAGGTAAAGTGAATCGTGGGTTTGACATCTATAACCGCTATCGCCTGCGCGCCTCTGAGCGAGTCGAAAGTATTCTAACTCAGCTCAATAAAGGTCTGCCGGAATTCGATTTCGATAAAAGTGAATCACTGGAGCTGGACCGTGAGGATAGCAACTGGCCACAATCGGCCAGTGCTGCCGATGACTTATGGCGCAAACGCCTCAAGTCCGACATTCTCAACCTACGCTTAGCCAATAAAAAAACTGATGAAGACATTCGTGAATTACTCATTCGCCGCTACAAAGGGTTATCGAAACGACTGGACCAGCAACGCAGTGACGATGTCTTCGAGCTCTATATGAACTCACTCACACGCCTCTACGACCCGCACAGTAACTACCTTTCTCCTCGCGCCCTAGAAAGCTTCAACATGAGTATGTCGCTATCCCTTGAAGGCATTGGCGCGGTGCTGCAAATAGAAGATGAGTATACCAAAGTGGCGCGCCTTGTTGCTGGCGGGCCTGCAGATCGCAACGGCAAGCTCAAACCCAACGACAAAATTGTCGCTGTAGGACAAGGTAAAGAGGGTGAAATGGTGGACGTGATCGGCTGGCGTTTAGACGACGTAGTGGAACTTATTCGCGGTTCTGCCGACACTTTTGTCCGCCTCGAAACCATCCCCACCGATGGCGACGGCAGTCACCGTACTATCACCATCAAACGCAGTAAAGTTAAATTGGAAGATCAGGCCGCCAAAAAAGCTATATTTGAATTTTCTGATGGCAAACAGAATTACAAAGTGGGCGTCATTAATCTGCCTACATTTTATATCGATTTTGACGCCTACCGCCGCCGCGACCCCAACTATAAGAGCACTACCCGGGATGTCGCCAAGCTGATAGATGAGCTGCAAAAGGAAAATGTCGACGGCATAGTGTTAGATTTGCGTAATAATGGCGGTGGATCACTGCAAGAAGCCACAATGCTAACCGACTTGTTTATCGATCAGGGTACCGTGGTACAAATTCGCCATGCCAATGAACAGATTTCTCGCCACAACCGCTCTCGCTCTCGCGCCATGTATCGCGGACCATTGGTTGTATTGATCAATCGCCTATCCGCTTCGGCATCAGAAATTTTCGCCGGAGCTATCCAGGATTACAAACGCGGATTGGTTATCGGCAACCAATCCTTCGGCAAAGGCACCGTGCAAACCATGACGCCACTTAAAGAGGGGCAATTAAAAATTACCCAATCCAAATTTTATCGGGTTTCCGGCGACAGCACCCAACACGCCGGGGTCTCTCCCGATATTGCTATGCCGGAACTGATTGACTCTGAAGCAGTGGGAGAAAGTGTTTATGAGACTGCCCTGCCCTGGGATCGTATCCACGCTGTTCCCCACGCCGAATACTTCGCCAACCTGGAAGAGCTGATACCCATGCTGTCCAATCAGCACAAAATACGCACAGCCAAAGACCCGGATTTTATTTACCTGCGCAAACACTTCCAGCTCAAAGCCGAACGCCTCGATAAAACGGACCTTTCACTCAACGAAAAAATACGTAAAGATGAGCGCAAAAGCTTAAATAAGCAGCTGCTTTTATTGGAAAATTCACGGCGAATCGCCAAAGGGTTAGAACCCTATGCAAACTTTGAGATGCTGGAAAAAAGTGAGTCCGAAAAAACCCCACCCATTGGCGGCGCTTTGGAAATCACTCTGGAAGATGACCCCATTTTAACCGAAGCCGGGCACATCATGGCCGATTTTATCGGCAAGCAAAAACAGGTACCGCGCGCACCCCAGGTGGCCAATTTTTAGATCTCAGTCTCCGCTGGCATAGTATGTAACTAATAATCTCTGTCGTAACAAGCAATAGTAAAAATTCGCCTAGCCCGACATTTTAGTGGATATAAAATAGCGGGCTTTGCCTTAAATAAGATCAATTGAGGATTCCATGAAGATTGTCTCTTTCAATGCAAACAGCATTCGCGCCCGAGTACATCAGCTTGAAGCGCTGGTAGAAACGCAATCCCCAGATATTATTGGTATCCAAGAAACCAAAGCCACAGACGAAGACTTCCCTATCGATATAGTTCGTGACCTCGGTTATGAAGCCATTTACTTCGGCCAAAAAACCCACTATGGCGTAGCACTACTCTCCCGTTACCCCTTCCTCGAAAAACAATATGGCTTTCCGGAGGAACTCAAAGATGCCCAACGGCGTATGGTTGCCGGTGTATTTGATATTGGTATGGAGCTGCCGCTAACCGTCATTAACGGTTATTTTCCTCAGGGGGAAAACCGCGATCATCCGCTTAAGTTTCCTGCCAAAAGGAAGTATTACCAAGACCTTACCAACTACCTGAATAGCCGCTGCAGCACAGACGCACCCGTATTGGTGGTAGGAGACATGAATATCTCACCGCAAGATATTGATATTGGTATTGGCGAAAGTAATCGCAAACGCTGGTTGCGCGATGGTAAATGCAGCTTTTTACCAGAAGAGCGCCAGTGGTTAGAAAACATTTACAATTGGGGGCTTATCGACACATTTAGAGCCCAACACCCAAAAACTGGTGATGTTTTTAGTTGGTTTGATTATCGCAGCCGCGGTTTTGAACGCGAACCCAAAAGAGGGCTGCGTATCGACTTAATTCTCGCCACCCAAATACTTGCCGAACGCTGTATTCAAACTGGGGTTGACTACAACATCCGCAGCATGGAGCGGCCATCCGACCACGCGCCCATCTGGGCTGAATTTCGCCTCGACTAACTATAAAAAAGCTGGAATAGCAAAAATAACCCTGCAAGCCAACAGCAGTGCAGGGTTATGCAAAAATAATATAAAAAAAGTTACAAAACCCGTAACCTTTTAGTGGAGCGCCTTTGAACTCAATCTATCAAGGTTACACAGTCTGCTTAAGGGCCCATCTGACAGTAGCCGGTTGGTTTTACAGGGCTGCCTAGCAATAAATGATCAACCAAATAGGATTTTTTCGCGGTAGTCATCACTGATAGCACAGCCCATCACTTTTCGCTTCATAGCTTCTTTGGACGGATCGTTAACTGCAATCAGGTTCATACAGAATCGTTTGATGACTGCCATAACGGCTGCGGCGCTGTGCATCAGACATCTGTCCTCTCCAAAAATCACATCCAATCGCCAATGCAGGTTGTTTTCCACTTGCCAGTGGCCTCT
>JAHZJJ010000044.1 GCA_022600975.1 Gammaproteobacteria bacterium | reverse complement strand
GGCAGTGCGCCTGACATCGCGCCAGGCATGCAGTAAATTGCGCAGTTCGCGGATGTCATTTGCGGCATGGCTCTGCTCCAGACCGAGTTGGGTGAGGCAGTGTTCCGCGCCCCGCTGAGCTGCGCGTTCGAGTAAGATTTCGTAATCCTCGAGGCGTATTGGTTTTTGTTTTTCTTCGCCAGTGGATTGGCGTGGTTCTGACATTGGTTACCTCCATAACAAAAGAACCCGCCAGTAGGCGGGTTTTGTGTAAGGGTTAGGGAATTAATGTGTTCAGAGTGCGATGCCCGCACTCCAGCCAGTCGCTTTGAAAACCGAAAGCATTTCCTCGTCCTCGATGTAACACAACCAACCGATCTTGGGTGTGTGGTATTCCCAAGTGTCTGCAATACGTACGACAACTTGCTCGGCTTTACCCGACCAAGCACCGGTTGCATCAGCGGGTATCAAATAACGATCCCCATTGCCTGGGTTGTCTGGTGGTTCAGCTAGATCGCGATCAATGACCGAGAGGCTAACGATGGCCCCCAGTCGTTTCAGATTGGTATCCATATCGGTGCCCCAGCCACTTTCTCCAGGAGCCCAGCCGTAATTGAGTGCAAGATTGGGGTCGGTGATTGCGGGCATTAAATACCTCCATAATATTTGTTGTATTGCAGCCCATAACCGGCGCGCTCAAAAGTGATTGAATGTTTTTGCAGGCTGGTAATGCCCGATCGATTGGCTTCTAACTCCAGGCGCAGTTGATCGTTGGGGCGACCGAGTCCGGAATCCGCCGTGTCGTTGGCCAGGGTGTAGGTTTGCTTGGCGTCTGGCAGATCGTTGTAAGTCCGCAGCAAAGTGCCAGTCTCGCCGTAGAGGCGCAGCGTATAGGTCACATCGGCTTCGGGGCCGATATTGCCGCTAGTCTGGGGGATCAGGTTGACGGTCTGGCTCAGTCGATCTCGGTGTGCCCAGGAGATCAGCAAATCCCCTGTGACCACTGCCGGATAGGTGGCGTTGTTGATACGCAAATGTCCCGGTGGATAGGGCCGGTTTTGGCGTCGGTTCATCGTCAGAGAATCGGTTGGCGCCGAAGCCAACGGTAGTGAGCCCTTACCCGTTGACGTGAGTAAGCGGGTATTTACAGTCTCACCAGCAGCGTATTCGGTCGTGTCTACGCCTTGAGCGCCATCGGCAAACCAGATACGCGCACCAACAGTGTGGGGCACCGGTACTGTGTCCATCACCCCGCGCATCAACACCAAACTCTGATTTGAAATGTTAATGGCGGTTACCAACACCACTTCATCATCGATGTAGGCGTAAGTGCCAACAGCTACCAGATCGATATCCAGTGCACTGTGATAAAGGGCCGCACTGGTATTTTCTTGTGTAAGCGCAGCTCCCAGTATTGCGGTTGGGCAAAACTCGCCCTGGCTTTTAGGTGTATAGGAGGAACTTGAGCGGGTTTTGCTATTGAGCTCGTAATTTATGGCACCAGACACTGGTCGAGCTGCTAGGGTTTGCAGATAACAATCCGCCGCATCGAGGTAAGCCAATTCCGCGGGACGCATCGCCAATGCCAAATCCCAGTAAGGGGCTTCAACCAAACGTCGCGGCGTTGCCGCTATTGGTTCGGGCACTGGGTCGACCCAGCCAGTGGGTTGCGGGACGGTATAGGTTGTCGAAGGCAGGCCAAAGACATCTTCTACCGCTTCGATGCTGATGGTGCCATCGGTCAATGTGCCGCTATCCATAGTGGCGATACGCAATACCAAGCCCGCGATACCCAGTGCTGGCCATTCCAGTTTAAATACATCGCCCGGATGCAAATTCCACGCCTGCCGGTTGACCTGTAAACGGACTTTGGCCAGGGGCGTTGAGATCGTTGCCAGATCACGCATCGCCACCCGGGCGGCAAGGTCATCTGAAGTAATACCTGGGTAACGCCTTGTTTGCGATACCACCGCCCCCTGGGTTTGAATATTGGCCAGATCCTGTACGGTAATACTGGTGTCTTTAAAAGTATCGGGCTTGGTGTAGATCACCACTAATTCATTGGTGGTTTCACCCCAGGTTGCACGCTGAAAGCTTTCCAGTGTGATGACATTATCTGGGTTCAGCACAGTTAGGTTGGCAGGAGTGTAATCGGCGCGAATCAGCTTCAGCACGAAACGTCCACTCGATGGCAAAGTAGTGAGCACGCCGCCAACGTGGTCCATGATGGTTTGAACAAACTGCTCAATCTTGCTCTGCTGTAGCCAGAGCAGGTTAAGGCCAAAGCCTTCGTTGTGGAGCGTATCGGCGGCTTTCTTAAATGCGGCATCATCCAGACTGGCACTGGGATAACCCATTCCCCAAGCGCTATTGGTTAGGCACTCGTACACCATATGGGCCGGATTGGCGCCGCCATTGATTTCTGCCTTGGCGGCATACCAACCGCGAAAGCAACGCTTAACCCGCAGAGCCCAGGGTTTTATGTAGGGATTGTTTGCGGCGATATACACTTGCCGCAAGATCAAACTCAAAACACCGCGATAGGCGGGCTGTGGTGCGCCCAGATTGGCAACAAGATAATCGTTGGATGCTTGGATGCCTTCTCCAAAGGCCACATCGATTGCACCGGATACGCCGCCTTCACGCTTGTCACCACCGAACAGTTCCGGTTTGTTTAAGGTGATGCGACCGCTGTTAGAAAGATTGCCGCTCCAAGCTTGACGATCGGCAATTTGGATTTCAGTTACCGCATCTACGGGGCCATGACAAACAGCTAAGTGCATGCCCATATAATAACGATAACCAACGGTTTGTTTTTTACTACTGCTGCCCATTAATACTTCCTGCGTTTATTCGTTGTTGTGCAACGGCAACTACCTCTTTTGCCATGGCATCACCCGTTGCCAACAAATACTCGGCTTCGATACCCCGATCAATAAAAGCCGACCAATCCAGGTGATAGCGGGCAAACCACTCACGGGCGCCACGATTGCAATAACCGAGTGCACGCATATCGGCATGGGTCACGATTAACCTAGTTTTTTTAGGGTGTTGAATAATTTTTTCACTTTTTCTACTGTGATTTTCGGTCTTTATTTTTTCCCACCTTTGGATCGAATCGGCGTGGTACGCAAATCGCCGTACCACACTACATTGGCACTGCGTATCAGCACAGTTCCAAACACCACCGGCACCGGCCTGCCTTCATCGGCAGTGGGGGCGTCAAAGTCTTTCAGCTCCGATGCCTGTGGTCGCGGTGCCTTGGGTTGCAATGCGTACTGCACCAGCACGCTGACGATCATTACCGCAATGGCTCCCCACATGTGATGGCCTCACTTAAATGGTTAATACATCGAAATTGATCAAGGAGAATTAATAGATTGGACTGCCGGAGAAGGGATTTTGAGTTGGAATAAACGGAAAACCGCCGAAGTTTTCGCTGTTGGCAAACTTTTTATGGCAGCTATTCAAAGTGCGATCACAGCCGGGATAAAGGGTAATGGCATCGCCGACGATCAACCCAGGTGGTGTTGCCGACAAGGTGATGGCATCGTCACTGTGGCTTGTGATCATGCGTTTTTCGGTGAGGCCATTGGCCGCCCAGGTGGCGTAACCACCAGTGAAATAGCCAGTTTCGTATTCGGCAGCGACCGCTACACTTAAGCTCGGTCCATTTATTGATGCCACTGTTGCCGTAACACGAAAGGTTACCGCACTGGCACCGCAAGCGGTGCTATAGAGCACATGCGGACAGTTGCGCTGATAGAGCCTGCGCAGTCCAACCCGTTGCAGGCTAGTATAAGCCGGCTCGCAATTGAGCTCGACTTCCGAACTACGCCACTCGGCATTGAGTACCCGTCCCATCCACACGGCAAGGGTTTCGTTATCACCGCGATGTTGCCGGTACAGGGTCAGTAGGGTAATTTCCGAGGGTGGCGTGGCAATAAACGGCTGCGCTACTTCTACATCACGGGCGAAGGTAATGCGCAGACCGGTTTTACCCATTTCTGATGATTGCTCTAGATTGCTGCGCTTGATGGGCACTGCGCTGTAGGGGTAAGTCGCGTAGAGCGTATCGTGCGCCGCACTGGTGTAACGCCAGGTTTTACCGCCGCGGCGAAACTCATACAGTTCGATTGGGCTGCTGTCTGTAGTCGATACTTCTCGGTTGGCGTAACTCATGGAGGTTTATGCTCCTGCATTCGATCAATGTCAGTTTTCAAAAAATATGGGATATGAAAAAGGCGCAACCATTGCTGGAAGCGCCTTGTTTACTGATTAGTATGAAACTGCTACCACAGCATAATAACAGGCTTAATTGATGAATTTATGGTCAACTTTCAGAGTCAATTAATTTTTTTGATAGCATATAAATTCTTATTATTTCAATGGACCATGCCCACAAAATCGTGCTGACTATTTCAGCTATGGAAGCATTAAGGCCTCCAGAAAAAAATGAAGATGATAGCCCAAGCATAGGTAGTAAGACAGCATGAGCGCCTATGCAAACTACAAGGCCAAATGCAATACCTTGACAGTAACTAAATTTTATAGACAGTCGACATAGTGAGCAATATATGCATGCTGCAACCACGGAAAATAAGATATGTACTCCGTTTCCTCCCCAGTTAACAGACTGCCCTGAGAAATAATAAACTTCACTATTGGCGTTGATTCCTAGCTTTATTAGCATTTCGACTGGAGGAGAGATCATATCTGGACCTCTTGGCGGAAGTATTGTCTCAACACCTGATTTTAATAACGCTGATAAAACACCTGCAACAACACCAGTGATAAACATATAAGCGCTTGATGTTTTTATTTTATTAATCATGATTATTTCCATGTCCAATACTATGAACAATTTTTTAGGGCTCAATCCATGTGAGGCAATGGCGGCATGCAGGGCTCGTGTTTAATAGCGAGCCTGGAGCGGCACAGAGTTGTCAAAATTATTATCGCGACTCTTGCTTCCAAATGTTTTCCACTAACGATTGCACGGGAGGCCATATTTATTGGTCTTTTGATGCCTCTGTATTTAATGTTTTAAGCTAATTGGTGAGTTTTTTCTTCTCAGTAAGAAGCCCTTGATTGCCTATTTTTTTGTACTAACCAGTGACGCCTCGATAACAAAGATAGTCCATTTATGGTCGATTGTATAGTTATTTTATTGTAACGATTCACTGCGATGCGCGCTATTTAAGCCTTTGAAAGAACTTTCTTCTCTTTTTTAAAGCTTTTCTATCACTTGGTCGGGATGGGTTTCGAACACTTCTTTCATCTAACAATAGACGATGGACCTTTGTATCTCCCGAATGACCTCGGCCAACCCCATTAAGAGTTCACGAGGTTGCACTTCAATTACTTCTCTTTGTTCCATTGAAAAGCCTGCTGAAATTGATTATTGGTAGTTCTTGTTCCGTGATTATATTTCGCAGCTGTCAATGGTTCTACCCGTTATTCTGAATATTGTGTTTTTATGCAAAATTTATCCCCATGTACCATGACGTTTCGACTTTTGATCAAGTGTTGTCCTTCAAACTACGCAAGGTCAATGAGACTTCAGCCAATTGGTCTGTATGATGCGCAATCTCCACCGCGTCGCTATCTAATCGTACCAATTGCATAAAGGTGATGTGACGTATCTGGCTCGGCAATACGGCTTCCCCTAAAACCTTGTCGAGCCCAAGGCTTTCTGTGGTATTGGTCAACTCCGTGGCACCAGTAATCCGCCTAAAATAATTCTGACCTGTAGTAGTAGCGATAAGAATATCCCGGCGACCAATACGGGCACCGCCATTGGCCGCAAAGGCTCGGTTGTCGACGCTAATGGCAGAATCAAAGGCACCGATGGGGCGGGTTAATGCCAAATCTGCTTGGAAACTTGGCAGCCAGAAGGGTTTGAGCTTTCCAGCGCGAGTTGCGAGCCAAGTTTTAAACCCAGCAATGGTTGCCCGCCCCACCAGTAAAAAATGGTGCGCTCGGCGCATACGACCAACCCCCGAAAAATCATCGAAGGCGCGACGGCCGGTGAGATAATCCAATTCGATCAGCTTGCGGGAATACTCCGTGTCGATGTTTTCTCGCCAATTACTAGGGGTCATTAGCACCGGAAAATCTCGATACTGAAGCGGCTCGGTGATCGGCTCTTCCTGCCACGTTTCCTCCAATTGAAAGCGCGCACGGGTCTGTACAATGGCATCATTTAAATAATCGAGTTTAAGCTCGCCCTGTAGACGTGCGGGCTTTACCGGTAACAGTTTTGTACCCGGTGGCCAGCTTTTTTCCAGTGGGCTTTTGAGCACAAGGGTATTGGTTTGCACTTCAGTGACTTCAGCGAATTCAGAATCGCTGCCCAGTACCAATCCGACAAGGCCGCCCACGATAAAATCTTTGTTTGCGCTGTCTATTGGCAGGGAAAGGGCTCCCACATATATCATTTGGCTGGTTACTTGCACTTGGGGCCACAGGGGCAACCCAAAAACGCGTGCCTGCCAGGCGTGCAGGAGGTTTTCAAGGCGTACACGCTCGCGATGGGTGCCCAATAATAGGCTGTATTCCAAACTGCGACGGGCACCGGTGCGCAAACGCACACGTTGTTCTTTGCCCGAGTGGGATTCCATCACCTGGGTCAGCCACTCCAACCGTTCAATAACCGGTTGGGACCAGTCCGGTGCAAATATCCAACCGACAATGCGTTGGCCTGTAGCACGCAAGGTGGCACTGTCTAATGCAAAGATAAATTCAAAGCGCGCGTTAACGGTGGGCGGACCATTGGGCGTCACCGCAAGGGTGTACTGGCGGGCTTCGTTGGCACCAAATATGGTGGGCGCTGGTGCCGGCTCCAGCAATGTCATGCCTTCGCCGCCCTCTACCTCAATGGCTGACAGTGTGTTCGCCGTCAGGTAGGCATTCCACACTTCGATGTTTCGGCTCTGCTCAGAGGCGAGGCTGCCGAGGTTGATGCGGTTTGGTCGCACATGGATGCGAAAATAATAATCCTCAAAGTAACTTGGAACTTTGGTCGCTATCAAACTTCGTTGTGCGGGCACCTGAATATCGGGGGTATAAACGTGTGCACCACGGACAGCAATTGGCGTATCACTGACGGTATAGGGGTAAATCGCTGCGATGTGATAACCGTCGGGCGACAACAGAGGGTTGAGCGAGCCCGCCTGCGCCGACCCGAGCAGTGTGCCGGTCAGACTGGGCATGTTTCTAATCCTTGAGTGCCGGGATTTTAGAGGGATCGTATTTTATGGACCGTCGTAACGCACCACCATGGCGATGGTGCCCGAATGGGTGGCCTGGTTATAGGGCGAACCATTGCGACTGTTGGTATTTTTGCGATAGACCGGCGCCACAAACCAACGATCATTACCCAAGGTTATGATCTGTCCATCATTGATATTGTCGTTGCGGGTCATGCGCAGGTGCGGCAACTCCGCGACATGGGACCAGAAGTTGGAGGGTTGTAAGGCCATAATGTGCATGCGGACCAGCACCGCCTCTTCGTTCCAGGTATTGGGTTGGGTGGTTAATTGGGTACCAACAGCCATGGTTGCACGGGCGTTATTAGGGTTGCGGGTTGATACCCCAATGGGATTATTCCACCAGCCGTGACCATTAAAATCCAGATAGATCGAACTGGTCAGCACCCCACTGGTGTCATTGGATTGCCAAAAGGGGGCTCCTGACGTATTGCCGCCGCCACTACCGATACGGCCGCCGGCATCAATGGCCACCCCAGCGTTGGTACTGATATCCGAGGTTGCGGTACCCCAATGCCAGATACCGTTACCCTGCACCCCAAAGGTGCTCGCCTGACCAAGCGCCAGCCATTGCCACCACATCACCTGATAATTGACCGCAAGAATGATGTCATCGGGGTCCGTGTGTACAAAAATATGGTACGTCAGCGGGTAACTGAGCAGGGTATTGCCGGATTGCCTTATGCGAT
>JAHZJJ010000043.1 GCA_022600975.1 Gammaproteobacteria bacterium | reverse complement strand
CCGTAATCATTATCGGTGATTTCATTGTTGCCCGTGATTACCGGCGCGCTGTTGACGCCCACATAAATACCATACTCACTACCTCGTATAATATTCATATCGGTGATTTGTGGGGCAATCGCCGTTTCTGCCGAAGCCGCTTCTGTCTGTATAGCAGTATTATTATTCAGCAGCTTACTGTGCTTTATCGAGCCATCTCCATTATTAAAATTAACACCTATCTCGGCACAGTGTATTTCAGCATACTCAATATTTACTGTACCTCCTGCTAGTACTTTTATACCGTCCCAATCATCACGCTCACGACTAACATCGTTACAGTCCGACACATAAGGGCGCATAACTACGGGGGAGGACTCGGTGCCTGCTATCACCAAGGCACCCTTTACACGAAGTTTCACCCCAGGCGCTATATTAAGCTCTGCTCCAGAGTTTAAGGTCAGTGTACTACCCGCTTTAACCGTGACATTGCCTCGTATTTCATGGGAAGCTTCACCAAGAGTTTTATCTCCATCAATCGAACCGTCTAGCACTTCGCCGGTAGGCACTGGCTCTCCCCCAGGGCCGTTCAAGTAACCGCTGTAATCAACTATTGGAGCATCATCTGAATCAGTACCATCATGAATTTTTCCTAAAATTTCACCTAAAGACTTAGTACCCCACCAGTTACCGGTCGCGTTCAATATGATTGAGTCAGGGGTCTCAAATCCATTTGCGTCATAATTGTACCCGTGGTTATCGTATAGCCTATTACCAGTGACAATAGGGTTGGGTTCCAACGCTTCCTTATTATCTTGATAAAGAGAACCCTCTACAGAAATACCAATATAATTTTCGGTAATTTCATTGTTACCCGTAATCAGTGCAGCACCGTTTAGGAATATAACTATACCGTATTCGTTATTTCTAATTTCATTTTCGTCAGTTATTTGCGGAACGAACTTTACTCCTGCTACCTCCGACCCTATCAGTATTGCAGCATCATTATCAAATAGTTTAGAATGTTTTACTGAGCCTTCACCAGCATTAAAAAAAACACCGTTGGAGGCGCAAGAAATTTCAGCATATTCTATCTTTGCAGTGGCTTCCGCTATTACTTCTATGCCTCCCCAATAAATACTCAGTTCTCTTCCAGGATCAAGACAGACTGACGCTGCAGACTGCAAGATTACAGGTAAGAGCTCGGTACCAGCAATGATCAAGGAGCCTTCCACTTTAAGTGTGGCAAACGGTGCTATATTAAGCTGCACTCCTGCATCTAATGTCAGTGTACTGCCCACTTTAACAGTGACATCCCCTGGCATATCATACGAGCCTGAAACAAGAGTTATATCCCTATCAATCGGGCCATTAAAAATTTCTCCGGTAGGCACCGGTTGACCTCCGGGGCCATCTAGATAGCCACTGTAATCAATTACAGGTGTATAGTCTGATTTCCTTCTATCATGCAAGCCTAAAACAATATCACCAAACTTCGTCGTACCCCACCAATTTCCGGTCGCATTTAGCGTAACTGAATCAGGGTTATAAAAGTAATCGGCATAATAGTTGGCGTAGTAATTATCGTAAAGACTGTTTCCAGTTACAATCGGCTTTGGGTCTAAAGATTTTTTATCTTTTCTAAGAACGTAAGTACCAAAGGAGGCATCTGCAATTTTATTGCTCTTTATAACCGATAATCCAATATTTAACATTCTAGAAATACTGTATTCAGTATCGAATATTTCATTTACGGTACCAGCTATCTGTGGCTCTCCACTCGGATCAGAACCAAGTATATAAAGGCCGTAACCATTATCGGTGATTTCATTATTGCTCGTGATCTGTGGGGCGCTGTTTGAGACTACAACAATACCGTATTCATTGCGCCGAATTTCATTTTCTTCAATGACTTGTGGCGCAACCACTTCTTCTGCTCCCTCCATTCCTATCACTATTGCAGTATCATTATCAAACAGTTTCGAATGTTTTACCGAGCCTTCACCACCATTAAAGAAAACACCCTGGTAAGCGCAAGAAATTCCGGCGTACTCAATATTTACCGTGGCCCCGACTACTACTTCTATGCCTTGCCAATCAACAAATTCGCAGTACTCAGAGCCCAAGATTACAGGCACATCTTTCGTGCCTGCTATAATCAGAGTACCCTTCACGAGAAGCTTAGTCTCAAAATCTGTATTGATTTGCACCCCAGGCTCTAAAGTCAGCGTACTGCCCTCTTGGACAGTGACGCTGTCTTGCATTTGATAGATGCCAGGGACAAGAGTTGTATCCTCATTGATTGAACCACTCAAAACTTCTTCGCCAAACACTACAGAGTTTTGCCCTTGACTAGCCACTACAACTGTGGCCGTTTGCAATGCAATTAATCCAAAAAAAACTGATAGCCATCGCTTCATGTGTTCAACCCTTAAGATTAAAGCATTTGCACACTCAACCGCTGGTCATAGCTCAGGAAACGCTGGCTATTTTCCACACGAGAGTGCTTGTCAAAATTATAAAATGCAATGTAGGAACCGTAACCGGAATCCACTATATTGTTCTGCGGGTCTGCAATACTCCATGCTTTCCCTTGTCTGAACTCCGCCCAGTTATGATAATTCTCGGCCTGGAGCTTTCCCGAGTGCTGTAACCTAAACCCACCGATCATTCTGGAGGGCACCTCACTAGCTCTTGCCAAGGCGACAAAGGCGGAAGCAAACTCAGTACAGTCCCCTTTTTTTTCTGTAATCGCATAGCGCGCGCCGCGATCTTCCGCTATATAGCCTATATCAGTGATGTTCTTGTAAAGCCACAGAACCATTTGCTGTATGCCATCCTCTGCTTGCGTGAGTTTGCTGGCCAGCTTTTGTATCTCCACTGCGTCTACTTCTATGTTTGGTTCCGACGCTAAATAAACTTCATTGTTGACGGCGTATTCCTGGGGTTCGCTGGCAAAACGAAGCTCAGCGGTAATGCTAACTACCTGGCTAGAATGGGGTGCTAGGGAGATTAAGTTAAACAGCAGACGCTGATTGCCCGAGTGGTCTGAATCCGTTTTAAACGGTTGGTTCGCGGTAATATTCAACGTCTGCTGGTAAGAGTTTTGCTCTACCGGCGCGAATATTTTAAGTGACGCGCTCTCAATATAGTCTGCGGTATTATTGCTAACCAAAAAGCTATAGCGCACAGTTTTTACGATGTTGTAGCTGGGAGGTTTTGCTTGGAAGGCGGTATAAGCCCACACACTGATGATCAATAAAAGTGTAGAGCCGCCAAAAATTAAAGCGGCTTTAATGGGAAATTTCCTTGTAGAAACCTGTTCACAGTCGAATGGTAGTGATTTAACCGACACAGCTGGGCACCCCGTGCTTTTTAAACCGCTTGACGGAACTTAGTGCACTGGTTTTAAGCGCTCTGCTGATTGATTCGATACCGCCGGATACCACAAAGGCGGGGCTAGTCGGATTTTCGCTTAGCAGCTGTATCAACTCTACTTCTACTTTAGATTCGCCCACCAGAAATACCGGAAGAAAACCGTTCAGGGAATAATCGACTACGGCATTGCGAACTGCTACTTTAAGATTTGCATCGGCAGTTATGGCGGGTATCCCGAGAGCGGCCAATTCAGAGGCCACCTTCTGATTACTGGCTATTGTGACAGCCCCGAAATTGCTGATTTCTACGATAAAGTCATCAACAGGGACAGAGGTGGACTGCCTCGAGCCATTTTCTGCTAAATTATCACCAAGCAGTATCTTGGGATTTTGAAAACCGTTCTGTATCAACTCGTTACAAAGCTTCGCCAGCAAGTGCCGTTTGTAGGGCTCAGCGTAAATAAGTAACGGTTTTTTCTTTAGGTAAGGTTTGGTCTTAACCTGCCACGCTGGCAAGTGAATGGCGTTTGTTGAGGCAAGGCTAGCAGTAGAGCGGCTAGTGACATTGATACGCAAATATTGATCAGCGTCGCCATCGATTTCGCTTAGCCGGATAAAGCACAACTCTGAAGTTTGTTCGTCGGCGAGATTCAGTGGCGTGAAGTAGTTGAGGCCCGGTTCAGCAACACAGCGCTCAGACTCAACATGCTCCACCTGTGCATTTAACCGATGCGCATATCCCCCAAAAAAACACAACAACCACAACATGCGGATAATGAATCTAGAAATTCCTGTCACAATTAACTTCTCGTTCTTTTTGTTTGTTTTTTTTAATGTTGCGCAACAGCAACTACTCCGCGAACGCCAGTAATTCTAATGACAATGGTGCTTTGAGGTCAACGACAAATTTCAACTGTAATAGTTCAGCGCATCCCCAGTGCTTTCGCTCTCTCTTAAATAAACGTTGTCCAACCCTTCTATCAAGTGCTGCAGTGGCTACCTGGCTCTTATTTCAGGCTCCCCTTCATCGTCGATAGCTGGGGCGGTATTTTGGGGTGCGGTGTTAACCCAGGGGTTTTTCATGAACGTTTTTTGTACGGCTTTTAAGCTCCACAATTCCCTATTAGAGCCAAAAAATCTTACTTTCCTTCTTTCAATACTTCGGACAGTTTTAAGAGAAGAAATGGTAGGAACCATGGACAGATACTGAGAAAATAAGGTTCTTATATCCAATTAACGCAGAACCTGCCCATGGAAGACGTAGTAAACGCTGTTTTTTCTCGAATGTCCAATG
>JAHZJJ010000042.1 GCA_022600975.1 Gammaproteobacteria bacterium | reverse complement strand
GCGGCCAGCGTCAGCGCATCGCTATTGCACGTGTGTTGTTGAAAAATGCACCGATACTCGTTCTGGACGAAGCCACATCCGCGTTGGATTCTGAGGTAGAAACGAGTATTCAGCAGAGTTTATATTCACTCATGCAAGGCAAAACCGTGATTGCGATTGCGCATCGTTTATCGACGATTGCGGCAATGGATCGTTTAATTGTTTTTGATCAAGGTCGCATTGTTGAACAGGGCAGTCACGCGCAACTCATTGCAAATGACCAGCTCTATGCACAATTGTGGAGCCATCAGTCTGGTGGATTTATTGGTGGCTCAGCAACACCAACGCACTAAATAAGCTAAGCTTTTTTATCTGACCACTGTTCAGGTGTGAATGTCTTCATGGATAAGGCATGGATTTCTTGTTTCATTTTGTCACCCAACGCTTTGTAAACCAATTGATGTTGTTTAACCATATTGATGCCTTGAAATTCGACACTGACAATGGTGGCGTGAAAGTGCTGCCCATCATCTCCTTCAACATGAACTAAATCACATGGCATCGATGTCTCGATATGTTGTTTAATAAATTCAGCTGTAATCATTTGTGCTCCAGAATATATTTTTCGATTGAATAAAAGTTATTCAGTGTCTCAATTTGTAGCCGGTCTTAAGCATATTTATTGCTATTTTAGATATTCCAATAAAGCAGGCTGTGACGATGATCAGGCTAACATAGGGTGAGACATCTGAAACGCCAAAAAAGCCGTAACGAAATCCGTCAATCAAATAAAAGAATGGATTGATATGGGAAAGTTTTTGCCAAACATAAGGTAATGAGTGAATGGTATAAAATACACCGGATAAAAATGTCAGGGGCAAAATAATAAAATTCTGGAATGCGGCCAGTTGGTCAAACTTTTCTGCCCAGATGCCAGCAATGATTCCTAAAGCACCTAATATAGCGCTGCCTATTATGATGAACAATAATGCCCAAATTGGTAAGAACATGGGAGGCATGTCAAAAAACAGTAGCGTGACAATATAAACTCCCATGCCGACTAGTAAGCCACGTATTGTAGACGCAAGAATGTACGCATAAAAAACTTCTTTATACGATAAGGGTGACAATAAAACAAATACGATATTGCCGCTGATTTTTGATTGAATCAGGCTGGATGATGAATTGGCAAATGCATTTTGAATGACAGCCATCATGATCAATCCGGGAATAAGAAAAATTGAATATGGGATGTCTGGGTAAGCTTCCACATGTGCTGCGAATGCCTGATTGAAAATTAGTAAATAAAGCAAGGAAGAAACAATGGGTGCCAGAATGGTCTGAAAGCCAACCTTCCAGAATCGTAGTATTTCTTTTTTGAGTAACGTGAGAAAGCCAACCATTTTTATTGGGTAGCACCGTTGTGCATCATATTCACAAAAACTTTTTCCAAATCAGGTTGCAGAATGTTCATGTCTAATACTTTGATATTAATTCTGCGCAAAGAAGCCAGAATAAATTCTATTTGACCGTAGCTGTCTACATCAAAAAGATAATATTCACCGTTATAGTTAATCAGCTTTTTGTTTAATTCAGCGGGTAGCGTATCGGGAAATAGTTTGAGGCGTAGGGTGTAGCCCGAAATACCGCTAATTAGGTTTTGCATGGTGTCTAACGCAACCAATTTGCCTTGTTTTAACATGGCGACACGGTTGCATAATATTTCAGCCTCTTCCAGATAATGTGTTGTTAAAACGATGGTATGGCCATCTCGATTGAGTTGGTTGATGAAGTCCCACAGTGTCTGCCGCAGCGCCACATCGACACCAGCAGTCGGTTCATCTAGGATGATAACAGGCGGCTTATGAACTAATGCTTGTGCAACCAGTACGCGGCGTTTCATGCCCCCAGATAGCGCACGCATATTGGTATCGGCTTTATCTGTAAGGCCCAGGTTATGAATGATCTCGTTGATCCAACTATCATTATTGCGAATGCCATAATAACCAGATTGGATTGTCAATGCTTCACGTACGGTAAAAAACGGATCAAACACAAGTTCTTGTGGCACAACGCCCAGGTTACGCCGTGCATCATCATACTGCTGTATAACTTCATGCCCCATGACTTTTGTTGAGCCACTGTCTGCCAGGGTTAATCCGGCTATAATATTAATCAATGTAGTTTTGCCTGCGCCATTTGGGCCTAGTAGCGCAAAAAATTCACCGGCTTGAATATCCAAGTCTATATTATGCAGTGCATTGAGTGAACCATAGCGTTTGCAAACTTTGATCAGTTCAATTGCCGAGTTCATGCTTGGCTGCCATATGAAAAGAGCGGCATAAATGCCGCCAGAATTTTAGATAAATGATCATTAAATTGGGTCGGGTTTCGACAAAGGGTCGGTACGCGGAATGAAGTCAGACAGGCCATAGAGGTCAATGAGGCCTTCCAGGCTACTGGGGACTCCTGTGTATTGTACAGGTTTGTCATAATCTTTGGTTGTCCGCTGCCACTCTAGCAGCATTGCAACAGCAGACGAATCCACTTCCGTTAAACGAGAAAGGTCAATCACAAGTTGAGGATGCGGTTCTTCAAGTAGCGCCGCACCTTCTTGCGTGATCTCAGCCACATTGTCAATCGTTACACTGCCCTGAACAGTAATGATATTGTCAGCACGTGAAATCATGGGATGAAAATGTGTACATTAGTTTGAATGATATTACTTATTCTGCAAGGATTTATTTTTTTTGTTGAGTGCATTAATTAACCCTTCAACACCTTGCTTACGAATTTTGCTGTTAAATGAGCCACGATAATTGGTCACGAGGCTGACCCCAGACACAGTTACGTCATATATTTTCCAATTGCCATCTGTTTTTTGCATACTATAATTAATGGGTACAGGTGCTTTGCTGTTCCCTTGAATTACAGTCGTTTTTACCGTGCTATCTGTGTTGCTACCCAGATTCTTGATTGGGGTCACTTTTACAACTTCGTCCTGATAGTTTGACAAGGCATTTGAATAGGTTCGTACCAGTAAAGTACGAAATGCATTAACCAATTCGTCTTGTTGCTCAGGTGTGGCCTTTTTCCAGTTTTTACCCATTGCCAATTTGGTCATGCGATTAAAATTAAAATGTGGCAATATTTTGTCATTGACTAGACCATAAATTCTATTTTTGTCACCGGATTTAATTGCTTCATCTTGCTTGATGATGCCCATCACTTCCTGAATTGACTTTTCCACAAGTTTGTCTGGTGACATAACAGCTGCCCACAGTGGTGAGGTGACACATAGGCCGATTAGTAGTGCTATGGTTCTAATATAATTAAATGTTTTCACAATATACCCCCAAATTTTTTTTAAATTGTGTCGATAGGTTCTGATAATAAATGATTGAGTAAAGACATTTCAATATTACAATTCATCGTCTTCTTCGGCAGCTTTGTCAAATAAAAACTGTCCGATTAACTCTTCCAGTACAACAGCAGAGTTTGTTTTCATTACCTTGTCACCATCACTGAACATGGTTTCATCACCACCTGCTGCCAGACCGATAAATTGTTCGCCTAATAAACCTGATGTCAAAATACTGGCAAAGGTATCTTTGGGAAATTGATATCGACTATCAATCTTCATGGTGACAACTGCTTCATATGTTTCAAGGCTAAATTGCACATTTGAAACACGTCCAACAACGACACCAGAACTTTTTACCGGCGCCCTGACTTTTAGGCCGCCAATATTTTCAAAACTTCCTGTGAGTACATAGTTTTTTGAATTGCCATAAGTATTCAGGTTGCCCACTTTGAGGCTTAGAATCAGCAATGCTCCAATACCCAAAAGAACAAATAAGCCCACCCAAAAATCAATCATTGCCCGCTGCATTAACCTACTCCTCTAAACATGAAAGCAGTCAGAATAAAATCGAGTCCCAGTATCGCCAGTGAGGATGTGACAACAGTCCGTGTTGTTGCACCTGATACGCCTTCAGCTGTTGG
>JAHZJJ010000041.1 GCA_022600975.1 Gammaproteobacteria bacterium | reverse complement strand
TGTCTGAAGAGGGGTTGATGCCTAATGGTGCGGTGATCATTGCTGCGATAACCAGTTGCACCAACACCAGTAATCCGCGCGCTATGATTGCCGCCGGCTTACTGGCCCGCAATGCTAACCGACTGGGGTTGATGCGCAAGCCCTGGGTGAAGTCCTCGCTGGCGCCCGGTTCCAAGACGGTAGAACTCTATCTGCAACAGGCCGGCTTATTGGTGGAATTGGAGCAACTGGGTTTTGGTGTGGTGGCCTTTGCCTGCACCACCTGCAATGGTATGAGCGGTGCGTTGGATGGCGAAATTCAGCAGCAAATTGTTGATCGTGATCTTTACACTACTGCGGTTTTGTCTGGCAACCGCAATTTTGATGGCCGAATCCACCCTTATGTCAAGCAAGCCTTTTTAGCTTCACCGCCGCTGGTGATAGCTTATGCAATTGCTGGGAGCATACGTTTTGATATTGAAAAAGACGTTTTGGGTTTTGATAGTGCCGACAACCCCATCACCTTGAAAGATATTTGGCCTGGGGATGAAGAAATTGATCAGATCGTCAAACAATCTGTTAAGCCTGAGCAGTTTCGTTCGGTTTACATCCCGATGTTTGAACTGAAGAATGATGGCCAGCGCCAGGGCGAATCGCTCTACAATTGGCGCCCAAAGAGTACTTATATTCGCCGCCCACCTTATTGGCAGGGCGCGCTGGCGAAGGCTCGAACCCTGAAAAATATGCGCCCGCTGGCGGTGTTGGGTGACAATATCACCACTGACCATTTGTCGCCCTCTAATGCGATTTTACCCGACAGCGCCGCCGGTGAATATTTGCACAAAATGGGTTTGCCTGAGGAGGATTTTAATTCCTATGCAACCCACCGTGGGGATCATCTCACCGCCCAGCGCGCCACTTTTGCCAACCCTAAATTGATCAATGAAATGGTGCGGGAGAAGGGTGAAATTGTGCAGGGCTCGCTGACGCGGTTGGAGCCGGACGCAATGGTGATGCGCATGTGGGAGGCCATTGAAACTTATATGCAGCGCAAACAGCCATTGGTCATTATTGCTGGTGCGGATTACGGTCAGGGTTCATCCCGTGACTGGGCCGCCAAGGGCGTGCGCCTGGCTGGTGTCGAGGTGATTGTAGCTGAGGGCTTTGAACGCATTCACCGTACTAATCTGGTGGGCATGGGGGTGCTGCCGCTGCAATTTCAACCGGGTAGCAGTCGTTTGAGTTTTGGTATCGACGGCAGTGAAATTTATGCGGTTAACGGCGAGCCTGCTGCCGGGGCAACTTTGACTCTTAGTATTCAACGCAAAGATGGTGGATGTTTGCAAGTGCCGGTGATTTGCCGCTTGGATACGGAAGAAGAAGTGGCCATTTATAGCGCCGGCGGAGTCTTGCAACGTTTTGCCATGGATTTTCTCGAAGCAGCGGTGGCTGGTGCTGATGTCTAAGGCTATTGCAGCGGCCCCGGCGCAAATCCGGGTAGCCGCCACCTATATGCGCGGCGGTACCAGTAAAGGTATTTTCTTTAAACTCGAGGATCTGCCCGTCGCAGCACAGCAACCCGGTGCGGCCCGCGACGCTCTGTTGCTGCGGTTGCTCGGCAGCCCCGATCCCTACGGTAAGCAGATCGACGGCATGGGTGGGGCGACCTCGAGCACCAGTAAGGCGGTGATACTGTCGTCAAGCAGTAAGCCGGATCAGGATGTCGATTACCTTTTTGGCCAAGTTTCTATTGATAAGCCCTTTGTGGACTGGAGTGGCAACTGTGGCAATCTGACCGCTGCTGTGGGTGCCTTTGCTGTCACCAATGGATTGGTAGCTGCCGATCGAATTCCACAAAATGGCATTGCCGAGGTACGTATTTGGCAGGCCAATATCGCTAAATCCATTGTTGCCCATGTGCCTATAAGTGCCGGTGCGGTGCAGGAAACTGGTCACTTTGAATTGGATGGTGTCACTTTCCCAGCGGCGGAGGTTGAGATAGATTTTCTTGCTCCAACGGGCGAGACTATTTTCCCCACCGGTAATTTGGTGGATACATTGCAACTACCTACAGAAGTGGTGCCGCAGGGTTATCTCCAAGCCACCATGATTAACGCTGGTATTCCGATAATTTTTGTCAATGCCTCAGACCTCGGTTATGACGGCACCGAACTTCAAGATGCCATCAATGGTGATCAACAGGCCCTGGCCAGGTTTGAAGCTATCCGTGCCCATGGTGCCTTGTGCATGGGGTTGATCGATACTATTGAACAGGCTGGCAGCCGCCAGCACACACCGAAAGTGGCTTTTGTGGCCGAGCCTAAGGAGTATCTTTGCTCCAGTGGCAAGATGGTGTCGGTGGCGGATATCGACCTGCTGGTGCGGGCGCTGTCGATGGGCCAGTTGCACCATGCCATGATGGGTACCGCCGCGGTGGCCATTGCCGCGGCTGCGGCTATTCCCGGTACCTTGGTTAATGTTGCCGCCGGCGCTGGCGTGCGCAAGAAGGTACGCTTCGGACATCCTTCGGGCACCTTGTCGGTGGGTGCCGAGGTCGCCCAGGTAGACAATGCGTGGACGGTGGCAAAGGCAAGCATGAGCCGCAGTGCACGGATACTAATGGAGGGGTGGGTGCGGCTGCCCGGCAATAGCTTCTGAACCTTGCACGGGCTATTCTTTTCGACAATGAGAAAAGGATTACCCCACAAAATGGAAGCAAATCAGCGGCCCGATTACGATCAGGTAATTCAGGACATTGCGGACTATGTGCTGAAGTTCAATATCGAAAGCTCCCTGGCACTAGATACTGCGCGCAATTGCCTAATGGACACCATCGGCTGTGGCTTGTTGGCACTGCGCTCCCCTGAGTGCTGCAAACACCTCGGCCCACTCGTTGAAGGTACCATAGTGCCTTATGGGGCACGGGTGCCGGGTACCCAATTTCGCCTCGATCCAATGAAAGCGGCCTGGGATATCGGCTGTATGAATCGTTGGTTGGATTACAACGACACTTGGCTGGCGGCCGAGTGGGGCCATCCTTCTGACAACCTTGCCGCAATTCTCGCGCTGACAGATTACCTAACACAACAGCGGTGCGCCACTGGTAAAGCGCCGTTGCGGATGCGCACGGTGCTAGAAGCAATGATTATGGCCCATGAAATTCAGGGCGTTCTGGCGCTGGAGAACAGTTTTAATCGCCTTGGCCTCGATCACGTTTTATTGGTGCGAGTTGCCTCCACGGCCTTGGCAATTAAACTTATGGGGGGCGATCGTCAGCAGCTTATGGCGGCCCTTTCCCATGCCTGGGCCGACGGGTGTGCACTGCGCATCTATCGCCAGGCGCCCAATACCGGTTCACGTAAATCTTGGGCTGCCGGTGATGCCAGCGCTCGTGCAGTGCGTCTTGCAGACTTGGTAATGCGCGGCGAAATGGGTATCCCAACGGTGTTAACTGCCAAGCAATGGGGCTTTTATGCAGTATATTTTGGTGCTAGCAATGGGGATCAAGCGCCGCAAACAATAGTGTCACAACGGCAATTAAAAGTTTCTCGCCCTTATGGCACTTATGTGATGGAGCAGGTGCTATTTAAACTGCGCTTTGCGGCGGAATTTCACAGTCAAACCGCCTGTGAAGCCGCTTTGATATTGTATCCTCAGGTAAAAAATCGCATTGAATCAATCAGTAAAATCGTGATTAGCAGCCACGAATCGGCATTGCGTATTATTGCCAAGCAGGGTCCGTTATATAACCCTGCAGATCGCGATCACTGCTTGCAGTATGTCGTTGCGGTTTTATTATTGTTCGGTGAGTTGAAAGTAGAACACTACGAAGACAGTTTTCATAAGGTCAATAGGCAAATTGACCGGTTGCGGGAAAAAATACAACTGATAGAAGACAAAGGTTATTCTGAGGACTACCGCAACCCGCAAAAGCGCTCTGTTGCCAATGCAGTGCAAGTGTTTTTTAATGATGGCAGCTGCACCGAGCGGGTAGCAGTGGAATATCCTTTAGGCCACAGTCGCCGCCGAGCCGAAGGTATTGGTTGGCTTGAGAGCAAGTTTAAAATGAATTTGGCAACGCGTTTTCCAGTGCATCGCTGCGAGCGTATTTTTGACTTGTGTAAGCATCAAAAAAAACTGGAGCAAATGCCGGTTAACGAATTTATGGACCTATTTGTTATTTGAGGTGCTGAACAGCTTTGAGCGCGTTGAAGATTTAGCTTGCCTTGTCGGGGCGGAGTTTTCTGTTTGTATGGTGTTAAGCTCTGTTGGCAGCCACTTGCTGAAAAAGGAAGGCGAGTGCCTCCTTATTTGGCTTCGCTAACGCATACGATGGTTACTCGTATGCGCCTCTTAAAATTTTGTGTTTTGGTATTATTTGTTAATTGCTTGCTAACGCGAAGGCTATGCGGCGTTTGTCTATATCTACCGCACTGATTGTTATCTGTACGCTTTGTTCGAGTTGGAACTGTTGATCATTGCGGCTGAGGGTTAGGCGTTTACTATCAAATTTAACTTGTTTTTTCTTTCCGCTGAGGCGTACAAAGCCATTGATACCATTGTCATCCAGCCGTACACCGATACCAGCGCCATTAACCAAGGTAATCTTGCCACTGAATGACATGCCGATTTGATCTTGTAAGTATTGGCAGTACAGCCACTGTTCAAGAGCGCGATTGGCCTGGCGGCCGTTATTTAGCTGCTGTTGCAGTGTTGAGCAGGTGCTTTCGTTGAGCGTGGGGATCGGCTGCCCCTCGGCGGCAGCGCGTAACACTCGATGGTTGTGTAGATCGTTAAACTTGCGAATTGGCGAGGTGATAGTGGCGTAACCGTTGAGACCAAGACCCATGTGCGGTGTGGGCGCAGCACTAAATTGGCTGGGACGCAGCATACGTTTAAGTATTGCCAAGAGATTGCGTATTTCTGTTTGTGGGTGATTCTCGAGATGTTTGACTAGGCGCAGGTAATTATCCAAATGATGGAAATCCAGCTCGGCAAATTCTGGCAGTGTTTCGCGCAAGAGAGAGCGGATTTCACCCATGCGCTCATCGCGAAAGCCTGAATGAGCAGAGAAGCAGCCTTGTCCGAGGGCGCAAAGCTTTTCACCGGCACAGATATTGGTTGCGAGCATGGCTTCTTCTACCATTTGCTGGGCAAGGTTACGCTGTTGTTTTTCGATGCGGGTAAGCTTGCGCTGGCTATCGAGTATCAGCCGGTATTCGGGCTGTGCTGGGGTGAGTGGAGCGTGATTTGCTCGGTAGGCGGTGCGCACTGCGCTGAGTTTGGCCAATTCCTGCAATGGCTGGTGTTGGGCTGCCGGAACAGCCTGAGTGTCGCCCTCTATAAAGCGGCTTACCTGCTCATAGCTTAATTTGTGGCGCGAACGCAGGGCGGCAAATTCATAACGACTTTCCCCCAGTTTACCTTCATTGTCTATATGAATATGCATTACCAGTGCCGGGCGGAGAGCTCCCTCATGCAGTGAAAACGCATCTTCGCTCAGTGCTTGGGGCAGCATAGGTAGAGTTTCACCGGGCAGGTAGATGCTGCTCACTCGCTGTTGTGCAACTTTATCCAATGGGCTGCCTGGTTCAATTGTACTGCTGGGATCAGCTATGGCGACATGGAGTGTCCAGCCGTTTTCACAGGTGCTGATGGCCAGGGCGTCATCCATATCTTGGGTGCTTGGCGAATCGATAGTTACGAAGTTGAGTTCGGAAACATCTGTGCGACTTTCACACAGACTTTGTAGTTGCACGGGTATGGCTTTTGCCTGTGCTAGTGCCGGTTGGCTGAATTTGTGATCTAGCTGAAACTGGGCCAAAGTAAAGGCATGCTCAATGCCCACCATATCCGCTTGTCCAATAACCGAGCTGACCCGAGCCTGGGGTTTGCTGTCTTTAAACGGGTGACGACTAATGGTGCAGGCAATAAGCTCTCCAGGTTGTGCATTGCCACGATTTTTGGGTGGTATAAATATCCAGCGGGAAAGCCCTGCCTGGGTGGGCTGGATAAAATGTCCCTGGCCCCGCTGTACATATTGGCCGAGTATATAGTTGAGTTCTGATTCGATTAGTGAGTCGAGTTCGGCGGTGAGCTTGCCCTTGCTTTCTTGGCTTAGGCTAACTTTAACTCGGTCACCGGGAAATACCCGCTCCATCTCTGAGGGAGGTAAAAATGCCTCACGGCCATCGTTGAGTATTACAAAACCGAATTTGCCATTGCTGCCTCTTACTCGGCCTTCAGCAAATTCCTTGCTGGAGCGAATATCTGTTTTTAGGGTGGCAAGCTGTTTGAGGGCGTCGGCGTTGAGCATAGAGATTCTCGCAGGTCATTTTAGGCGCGGATTCTACCAGATGAGCGTCAAGTGGCCAGCCTGTGATGGTAAATTCCTTCAACAAGAAGAAAATTGCCGATTCGAGCCCAAGTTTTGCTCGGCTAAGATGATCGAAATGCCGGAAAAGCTTGCTAAGGATATTTATCCTAAATATGTTTATATTTTATGATACTTGTAGTGCTATATAGATGAATGTTGTAAAAATTGCAATGCTTATATTCTATTTGTAGATATAATCTTAACCTTTAAAATTGACAGTGGTAATGGAATCCACAGGCTTTCGTTACCGCAGAGCCAGCCTTCAAAGAGATGTTATTTATGAGTGTTTTTTCCCACTCCGCCTACGATAATCATGAACAGGTAGCTTTCTATAGCGACGCGAAAAGCGGGTTGAGAGCAATTATTGCAATACACAATACCAATTTGGGGCCCTCTCTGGGCGGTTGCCGTATGTGGCCCTACGTCGATGATAATGAAGCTTTGAATGACGTTTTGCGGCTATCTCGTGGTATGACCTATAAGTCCGCCATGGCCGGATTGAAACTTGGCGGCGGTAAATCCGTCATTATTGGGGACCCGCATCAACATAAAACACCAGCATTGTTGCACGCTATGGGCGACTTCCTCAACACTCTGAATGGTCGCTATATCACTGCTGAGGATTCAGGAACTAGTGTTGAGGACATGAAAATTATTTCCGAAAATACGAAAAATGTCTCTGGTGTTAATGCCCATTCTGTACATGGAGGTGATCCGTCTCCTTCCACGGCTAGTGGTGTTTTTGTTGGCCTTAAGGCCGCAGTTCAGCATCGCTGGGGCAGTGCCGATCTCAAGGGTATGAAGGTTGCCCTGCAAGGTGTTGGCAATGTGGGTTTCCGTTTGGCCAAGTTGTTAAAAGAGGCTGGTGCCGAATTATTTATCAGTGATATTTTTACCGATAATGTTAACCGAGCTGTGACTGAATTGGGAGCTACGGCGGTGAGCTCGGAAGAGATTTTTGATCTTGATGTGGACTTGTTTGCGCCTTGTGCAATGGGGGCGGTGCTCAATGATGAAACCATTGCCCGCTTGCAGGCCAAGGTGATTGCCGGCGCTTCAAATAATCAGTTGGCGGAGCCACGTCATGCGGCTAGTTTACGCGACAAAGGCATTCTTTACGCTCCAGATTACGTCATTAATGCCGGCGGCATTATCGATGTGTACTATCAGCAGCAGAGTGAATATACGCTCGGGCAGGTGACTGAACACATTGACACGATCGGTAGTACCCTGCAGGAAGTTTTTCAGCGTGCAGACGAAACTGGCGCAACCACGGCAGAGGTGGCCGACCGGGTTGCTGAGGAGCGCTTTGGCGGTGCGATACACTAAACAATGGCAGGGGTTGTAACACCTCTTGCATTGAATTGGAGTATGGGGCGCGACGGCGCCCTTTTTTTTGTTTAAACTGCTTTGTGCGTACTGCAAGCTTGGGTAGACAGAGGCGTTTAGATTGATCGTTTCTGCTCGATTTTCGTACAATAAAGGTTAGGATGAATCCTCATGATAAAAAGTAATGTTTATTCGTGCTTAACGGCCGTTAGTTTGATGCTTGTCGGTATGTTCAGCGGTTGTACGCAATCTGAAGACTCTGTAACACACCGGGCTCTGACGGTAGATAAAAAGGCTGCCGCCAATAGTTTAGCGGCTTCTGAAAACAATAAAGCCTATGTCGAGGCGCCAAAGCTGGATATTCCTTACCATAAGGAAAAATTGGCCAACGGCCTCACAGTGATCGTTCATGAAGATCACAAGGCGCCGGTGGTGGCCATTAATGTTTGGTATAAAGTTGGCTCCAAAGATGAAATGCGTGGCAAAACCGGGTTTGCACATTTATTTGAACACTTGATGTTTAACGGTTCAGAAAATTTTCCCGGTGAATACTTTGAGCCATTTCAGCGCTCCGGTGCCACCAATATGAACGGTACTACCAATACTGATCGCACCAATTATTTCGAAACCGTACCCGTGGGCGCAGTGGACATGGCATTGTGGATGGAGTCTGATCGTATGGGGCACTTCAGTGCTGCCATCAGTCAGGAGAAGCTGGACGAACAGCGTGGTGTGTTAAAAAACCAAAAACGCCAGGGTGAGAATAGGCCCTATGGCAAGGATGCTGGCATCATTACCAAGGGTACTTTTCCTCCGGAGCATCCGTATTCCTGGGAAACCATCGGTTCAATGAAAGATTTGGATAATGCCAGTCTGCAAGATGTCAAACAGTGGTTTGCCGAATATTATCAGCCTGCCAATGCAATTTTAGTTATTGCGGGTGCTATCGACACAGATCAAGCGATGGCAAAAGTGCGTAAATATTTTGGCGATATACCCAGCACTTCGGTGCCACCTCAGCTGAAAAACTGGGAGCTGCCGGTACAAGTTAATAAGCGCGAAGTGATCACGGATCAAGTGCCACAAACACGTATTTACAAAGTATGGAATACCCCGGCTATCGGTAGTGCACAAGAGCATTCCTTAAGTTTATTGGCTTCTCTACTGGCCAATCGCAAAAACTCTGTGCTGCATCGTCGGTTGGTGCTCAACGAGCAGGTGGCTACCAATGTGAGCGCCCTTTTTGCTGGGCGCCAGCTTGCCGGACAATTCTATGTCATCGTGAATGTAAAACCTGGCCAACCTCTGGGTAAGGTAGAAAAGCTGCTGGAAGCGGAATTGGCAGCTTTTGCTAAAGATGGCGTGAGCGCGGAAGAATTGCGCCGGGTGAAACAAAGTGAGTTTTCCAGCTTGGTTAAAGGGTTGGAAAAAGTGGGGGGCTTTGGTGGCAAAACCGATATTCTGGCAAGCTCGGAGTTTTATTATCAAGATCCTGGTCGAGCGTTAGCGGGGCTTGAAGATATCGCCAATGTATCTAGTAGTGATGTGCAGCAGGTTGCTAAGAAATGGTTGCAGCCCAATAATTATACCCTGATTGTGCAGCCGAAAACGGCGTATGCGGTTTCCGGTGGCGGTGCCGATCGCAGTAAATTGCCGGAAGTGGATAAAACGGTGCACCTGGAGCTGCCTGAACAACAGACTTTCACTCTCAAAAATGGTCTTAAAGTGGTGCTTGCCGAACGCCACGATACTCCGGTAGTTTTAATGGATTTGCAGTTTCGCAGTGGGGCCTCGGTAGACGGGGACAAGCCTGGGCTGGCTTCCATCAGTGCGCGGATGTTGAGTGAGGGTGCCGCTGGTTATGATAATTTGCAATTCAGCGCTCGCCAGGAGGAGTTGGGAGCGAATATCAGTGCTGGCAGCAACCTGGATTATAATAGTTTAGGGTTTAGTGCCCTTACAGCTGAATTGCAACCATCGTTGGAATTGCTGCGTGATATGATTTTAAATCCGCGATTCCCAGATCAGGCGTTGGGTCGGGTCAAATCTAATCGCCTGGATGCGATCGCTCAGGAAAAAGCTCAGCCTCAAGGGCTGGCATTGCGCGAATTGCCTCGGTTGTTGTTTGGTAGCCAACACCCCTATGGTGCGCCACTGACTGGTTCTGGTACTGTAAAAGGCGTGGAATTGATTGCCCGGGAGGATATCGTCAATTTCCATACCACTTGGCTGCGGCCGGACAATGCGATACTCACGGTGGTAGGGGATGTGTCGAAAGAACCGTTACAAGAGCTGCTTAATAAAACTTTCAAAAACTGGCAGGCGCCAGATCAAGCACTGCCGAAAATCGAGTTGCCTGTAGTATCGCGCCCTGCAAAAGCGCGGGTGTATCTACTGGATCGCCCGGGAGCTGAACAGAGTTATATTATGGCAGGGTTGGTGTTGCCAACCTGGCAGCCTCAGGGTGCAGAGGCTTTCGATGCCATGACGGCAATCATTGGGGGCAAGTTCACTTCACGTATTAATATGAATTTGCGGGAGGATAAGCATTGGTCCTATGGCGCTCGCGGATTGACTGTGGATACCAAAGCACAGCGCCCTTATATTGTTGTTGCACCGGTACAGACCGACAAAACTGCACCAGCTGTTGCCGAATTGCTAAAAGAGTATGAGGCATACCTTGGTCAGGATCCGGTGCAGGAAAATGAGCTTGCTGATTTTCGTGATGACGAAGTGCTAAAGCAAAGTGGACTCTTTCAAACCAAGGGCCAACTGTTGTCGAGCATCAGTTGGCAGGAAGAAAAGGGGCTGTCATCACAATATCTTACTGAGTTTCCACAGCGTGTTGCTGCTTTGGACACTGCAGAGGTGGAGGCCGCTGCGCAGCAATTTCTTGCACCAGATCAGTTTATCTGGTTGGTTGTGGGTGATCTCGATAAAATTCAAAAAGAAATTGAAGCCTTGGGTATTGGTCCGGTGACGGTGTTATCTAAGCAAAATTGATGCCACACCGCGCTAATGTAGTGAGGCCCCAAACAAATAAGTAGTTATGGAATTCCTGCACATAGTTGTTTTGGCGTTAATTCAGGGAATTGGCGAATTTTTGCCGGTTTCTAGTTCAGCACATCTGATATTGCCCAGCCAGCTATTGGGCTGGCCGGATCAAAAGCTGATATTTGATGTGGCGGTGCATATAGGCTCACTCATTGCGCTTTTGATTTATTTTAGAAGCGATATTTGGCGGTTGCTACGTGACGGGTTCGGGGGGTTGAAGACTGGCCATTACAGCGATGAAGGGCGTATCGCCTGGTTGATTGTACTGGCTACCATTCCCGTGGGATTGATGGGCTTATTGTTCAAAGATTTTATTGTTACCTATTTGCGTTCGGTTGTGGTGATTGCCACTACAAGTATATTGTTTGGCCTGTTGCTCTGGTGGGCGGATATTCGCGGTAGCCACAAGGATGTATTGGCGAAACTAAATTGGAAAAAAGCGCTGCTTATCGGCGCTGCTCAGGCACTGGCGTTGATTCCCGGTGTGTCCCGTTCAGGCAGCACCATGACCATGGGATTGTTATTGGGAATGCAGCGCGAAGCCGCCGCACGTTTCTCGTTTCTGTTGTCTATCCCGGTCATCACCCTCAGTGCGCTTTTACTTATCCTGGATTCGCCGGAGCCGAGTGCACTGCCCTGGCATACGCTGTTAACTGGAGTATTGTTGTCGGCAATTAGCTCATATTTGTGTATTCACTTCTTTTTAAGGCTAATTAGTCGTATAGGAATGGCGCCTTTTGCGATTTATCGATTGCTGTTGGGTGTTGCACTACTGGGGATGCTTTGGCTTTAAGCCAGTTAATTTTTGGGAGCTGGAATTATGGCAAAAGTTGCATTTATCGGCCTTGGGGTGATGGGTTATCCAATGGCGGGGTTGCTGGCCGCGGCCGGGCATCAGGTACAAGTGTATAATCGCACCGCCAGCCGTGCCCAGAGCTGGCAGCGGCGGTATGGTCATCAAGTTTACGCGACTCCTAGGGCGGCTGCGGAAGCTGTTGATGTGGTATTTTGCTGCGTTGGCAATGATGAAGATTTGCGGCAGGTGACACTCGGAGAAGAGGGCGCTTTCGCTGCGATGGCCGCTGGCAGTATATTTGTTGATCACACCACAACCTCGGCTAGTGTTGCCAGAGAGTTGGCAGAAAAAGCTCGGGCCAATGGATTTAGTTTTTTAGATGCGCCGGTATCCGGCGGCCAAGCTGGGGCAGAAAATGGTACCCTGGCTATTATGGTAGGCGGTGAGCAGCAGGACTTGCTAAAAGTGCGACCATTGCTGGAGTGTTATGCCCGCGCAGTTACTCTGTTGGGACCGGTTGGCAGCGGGCAGTTGTGTAAGATGGTCAATCAGGTTTGTCTTGCCGGCGTGATACAAGGGCTTGCCGAGGGGCTGCATTTTGCCACCGCTGCCGGGCTGGATGCTGAGCAGGTGGTGGAGGTGATATCCAAGGGCGCGGCGCAAAGTTGGCAGATGGAGAATCGCCATAAAACCATGTTGCAAGGGCAATACGATCATGGCTTTGCTGTGGATTGGATGCGCAAAGATCTAGCCATTGCACTCGATGAGGCGCGTCGCAATGGTGCATTGTTACCAATTACCGCATTAGTGGACCAATTTTATAGTGAAGTGCAGGCGCAGGGTGGTGGCCGTTGGGATACTTCTAGTTTATTGGCGCGTCTCTCCAATCTACGTCCCTTTAAATAACCCCTCACAGCTGGCACTTTGCTGTCTGCTGGTCCAGTTTCACTGTGGGAACAATTGAAGCGGAGAGCAGCAGCTATCAGCTCCTTTAACGTCCAGAATTTATAGAGATTATCCAGGATTATATGAGTAAGCAGCGTATTCTTACCGGTATCACCCCCTCGGGAACCCCGCATTTGGGCAATTATATTGGCGCGATTCGCCCGGCGATCGCTGCCAGTAGTGAAATAAACAGTCAGTCTTTCTTTTTTCTGGCCGATTACCATGCACTGATCAAAAATAAAGACCCTGAGCTTCTGCATCAATCCACTTTGGAAATTGCCGCAACTTGGCTAGCGTTGGGGCTGGATACCGATAGAGTGGTGTTTTATCGCCAGTCAGATATTGCCGAAATTGCCGAATTGACCTGGCTACTGACCTGCCAGACGGCAAAGGGTTTGATGAATCGCGCTCACGCTTACAAGGCGGCAGTGGATAGCAACCGCAACGATGGTGAAGACTCTGATTTTGGCATCAACATGGGGCTTTATAGTTATCCAATTTTGATGACAGCGGATATTCTAATGTTTAATGCCGACAAGGTGCCGGTGGGCAGGGACCAGATTCAGCATATTGAAATGGCTCGAGACATTGCCCAACGGTTTAATCACCATTACGGTGAGCACTTTAAATTGCCAGAAGTGCAGGTGGAAGAGCAGGTTGCGGTACTTCAGGGTCTTGATGGCCGCAAGATGAGCAAAAGTTATAACAATACCATTCCACTGTTTTTAACTGAGAAGCAGTTGAAAAAACATATCAACAAAATTAAAACCAACTTGTTGGAACCGGGCGAACCCAAAGACACTGAGACTTCGACTGTTTTTCAAATCTGGCAAGCTTTTGCCAGTGAAGCACAGACTGCGCAAATGCGTCAGGCGTTTGCTGAGGGCATCGCATGGGGGGAGGCCAAGCATCAGCTCTTTCAGTTAGTCAACAATGAGCTGAGCCAAGCGCGAGAACGTTATAACGAGCTGCTGACTGAGCCTGCGAAAATAGAGATGACACTGCAAAAAGGTGCAGAAAAGGCCCGCGCTTATGCCGCTCCGCTGATAGCGAAACTGCGCAACGCGATAGGTATTCGCAAGCTCAGTTAAAGATGAACGACAGGTTGGCACTTTTTGGTTTCAGGGGTGAATGATGAGACTTTTCTTTGTTGTCGTGTTGTTTAATCTGTTGCCGGCCTTTGCCGCTGCCGCGCCTCAGTGCGTATTATTGTTGCATGGGCTGTCTCGATCAGCCGACTCCATGAGTGAATTGGAGCATAAACTTGCTCAAGCAGAGTTTATTCCGATCAATATCGACTATCCATCGCGAAAGTTCCCAATCGAACAATTGGCAGAAAAAGCTATTGCTCCTTCCCTGAAGCGCTGCCCACCGGGGAGTGATATCAGTTTTGTAACGCATTCCATGGGGGGCATTTTAGTGCGGCAGTATTTAAGTGAGCATAAACTTGAAAACCTTAAGCGCGTGGTTATGCTCGGACCACCGAATCGGGGCAGCGAGGTCGTTGATAAGCTGAAAAATTTTCCCGGTTTCCACTTTATAAATGGTGATGCGGGGCTGCAGTTGGGCACAGGAAAATTGAGTTTGCCCAATCAATTGGGGGCAGCCAAGTTTGAACTCGGTATTATTGCGGGTACACGTAGTATCAATTTGATACTTTCTAGTCTGATCCCTGGCACTAATAATAGTGAGATCACATAACTATCTGATATTATTAGCTATTTTGTAAATAAAAGATTGAATGGATCAGAATGTGTACACAGTAATGTACACATTCATAAATTAACACTCATTCGTAATGACTTTAATTTACAAAGGCGATAACGTGCAGTATTTAGGCTCCCTGGTCATGGCTGTACAGCTCACTAATCGGGTAATATTTGCGTGATAAAGTAATTTAGCATTGTTATCATCTACACCTCTACCCTGCGCCAAACTATATAAATAACGATTAAGGCAAACTAATGAATACAGAAAAATTATACATTGCTCCCGAACAACTCTATCGAATAGGTAATAATAGTTCTCCGCAAACCACTAAACTAAGGCTAAATGAGCTGTCAATGTATGAGATGAACGGCATCAAGCATGTTAGAGCCGACGGCAGAGGCATTAGCTTATTTAATAAGGAGGGACTTGATGCCATCGCACTTTCAGGCTGGGTGTGGGAGATAGATCAAGGTGCCCAGTTTCCTCCTGGCCTAAAGCTTATACGGGACAATCAGCCGCTAGGGCACTATACGCTAACACCTACCCATAATATGCTACTCAGTGAATATGTATCACTGCTTGAAAAGGTGGCACTCCGCTGCAAAAAACTATTCAAGAAAAAAGCTTAATTGAGGTCTATATGCGAAGCTTTACCACTAAAATTGATGAAAAAAACTTTAACTTAATCTGGCGCTCCTTATCGGATAGAGAAGAAAAACTACAGCAGATTGTGGCAGAACACCAGGAAGATGATTGCAGCGAGATAGGACCAATGGCGGCAAACGATCTAGTCTACTTACGCCTTTACAAGAAGCACCTAAAAACGCTTGCTGAGCAAGCTGTCTTTGACGCAGGTTGCTTCAGCCTCGATGATGGTATTATTGATATCTCAAAACTGTAATTTTAGCCATCAATCTTTATTTATAAACTGAGCCTTTTACCTATAAAGATACAATAAAACAGGTGTCTTAATATCTTTCCTGTCTTGATTGATGTACCGCTTTAGGTTAGCTTCAGCTCCTGAGCGCTCAACCAAATATTCTGGAGATATTGTTATGGAAACGGAAGTTGAAAAGCATATAATCTTAACTAGTGAATGGCGGTTTGTAGTGAATGTATCGCGGTCAGACAATGAAACCGAAAACGGCTTTTCTGCCAATTACTATGGATATACCCCTAGGAAGGCTAAGATCATTACGCCCGCGTCTCCAGATGTTCCATGTATAAGAGATAAAGAGGGAGAGGTAAAAGGAGATAGCGCCGAGGACGTATTAAACCTCTGTAGAGAAGCAATTAAAAAGATAGGCGGTGATATTGTAAAGGAACTTCCCCCCGGAAGCATCTTGTAAGCTTATTAAACCGGGTAGTCCCGTTTTCTTGATGCTTTAAGAGATAACTCACAATGGCTCAGTAGCCTCCAAGGAGCAACGATACCCCTCGCCCCGACTCCCTCTTGAGGTGACACGATCAAGCGACCAACGCCCCCGCATATAAATTGGGAAGGTGTTATCGAGCTCCAGTAATCCCTCTGCAACCAGGTTCGGGTTGCCCGGCACGTCCATGCGTATAGTTACCCCCGTGCGCATCAGCTTGCGTAGCTCTCCATTAGCGGCCTCTGCAGCTTGTAGTTCGCTCTCGTATTGATTGCGCAATTTTTTAAACGGAGATTCACCCACTCGCAATTCAACTTCTTTGCCTGCGTCCGCATCCCAGTAAACAACAACCACGCCTTGGAGACCTGGGCGGCTGGCAAAATCAGCCTCGGCGCCAATAAAGTTGGAGCGGCTAGGCACATTGTTGGTGGGCAGGCTATAGCGCACTGATGGTAGGTTTTGACCAGACAAGCTTTTCACCTGGCCTCTGCGGGCCAAAACGTACAGCTGGTCGACAGGCTTGCTCACAGCATCGTAACGCTTGGCCAATCGGGTTAAAAAACTCATGTCGGTCTCATCAGACTGGTCGACGTGCGCCAATTTAATGCGGCCCAAATCAGTAGCTACTCGCGGCGAATAGCCGTGCGGAGCGATCACCTGGCGAAACAAATCACCGAGCGTTATATCTTCAAAACTGCGCGACCGCCGCCGCTTGAATTCGGTTTCATCGGCTACCTGAAACGCCGCAGCTGTGGCCACAATCGTTACGCTATCTGGATAGAGTCGCGGTGTGAGTCTGGTAATCTTAAATTTACCTTTGTCGGTGAGGGCTGCGTCTTCGGCGTACCCAAGTTCCAGGCCAATAGTCTGGCCCTCTTTGGGTAATCCCTCCACTCCCTCTGTGTCCACCTGCAGGGTCAATTGATCTGACTGCAGGCCCGCGGCATCGACAAGTCCCCAGGTCAATAACCGCTGATTAATCATTTCCGCATGAGCGCCATAAATACGTGCAACAGGGGTATAGCTCAATCCCATACTTGCACCACTTTGCGCACTGGTGGCGGTGCTAATTGGGGCAGCACTATATCGACGCCCGCCGGTAAAATGGGGCCGTGCTTTGCCAATCCAGGATTAACATCAAACAGCGCCTGCTCTACTTCATCGTCATCGCGCCCCAGATGTATATGCAGCAACAGGCCAACGGTATCGCCCGCACGGGATTTAACGGTTTTCATCAGCAAACTCCTCCAGAGCCACATCAAACCCAACAATCATGGCTGTGCCATTGTCGATCACCCGCTGCTGAGTTTCGGTGATATCCATAATCTTCCAGCGCCCCAGGTTGCGGCCGTGTCCATCGACTACCGTTTGCGGCTGCCGACTTGACTGCAATTCCCGCAGGCGATTGAGCGCGCCCATTCCCTGAACGCCGAACAATTTACCGCTCAGGGTGATGGTTTCCAGCCCCTGGCCGGTGTTGTGACTGCGTGGCTTGGTGCCAACAATATCAACCGCAACCCAGCCCCCGGTGGACTTGCGCATCAGTCGCTCGTAGGCAGTTTTATTGGAGACACTGAAAACAAAATCACCCAACACGATCTGCTGCTGCATTAGCTGCTACTCCTATCGGACAGTGACCCATCGAGGCGCACAGATAAGTCACCACCGCCCATCACCGGAATCAGCTCAGATTTCATGAGCTCCACTAACCCATCGACCAAGCGTCGATCCTCTTCGGGGTTATTCGAGGAGGACATCTGTATCGTCGGGCTAAATTGAATCTGGCGGTTATCCTGTGCGGTAACTTCTTTTTTTATCTGCTCGGGACTGGGCAATCTATCGGCTGGGTCATCCCACCAGCGCGCTGCCTTTATCCCGGCCCATTCACCTGCGGCGCCGCCGCCGAGCCCCCCAACAATGGAGCCAATCAACCCGCCGATCGCTGTGCCGAACCCCGGAATCACCGAACCCAGTGCCGCGCCTGCCAGACCGCCTGCTGCGGCACCACCCAGGCCACCGATTAAATCCCCGGTCGTAGCGCCGACTTCCTTGCTGTCACCACCACCACCGACGGCAGACACCAAAGCTGCGCCGGTAAGTACCGCACCGACGGGCCTAATCATCCGGCCCACTCCTCTCATGGCGCCACCTAGACGCCCCCGGCGTCCTCGTCGACGGCGACCACTATCAGCATCCTCCAGGTCCGCACCAACGCCGCCCATTGCCATGCGGCGGCCGCTCATGCGCGCCATTGTGGCATTCATACGCCGCAGTGCGCGGTTGGCCAGAGTGGCGTTGCGCGCTGTCGATTGGGTAGTGGCCGATAATTTCGCGCGGCCCAGCCTTAAGTAATTAATGCCCTGGCCAAGGGTCAACCCCACCATTTTGAGCGCGAGCGAGCCCACCATGAGCCCGGCCAAACTCACGCCAACGAGGGCAATGCCCTTGCCAATAATTGGATATTTTTCTGCTGCATTGGCCAACGCATCGGTAACATTGGCTATTGGTTCCATGATGCTAATCAACGTCGGCAATAACAGCGTGCCGAGATTTATCTGCAGACGCTCAAAACTATGGGACAGCATTTGCATCTGGCTGCCCGTTGTCTCCATCCGTTTTTTGTATTCTATCTCCATCGCCCCCTGATACTTGCTAGCATCCGAGGTCTTTTTAAACGCATCGCGCAGGTTGTCGAGGTTTTTTAACAGCGGCATTACCGAGCCCTTAACCTCGTCGCCAAACAGCGTCGACACCAACGCACTCACTTGCTCCGCTGGCACCTCCTGCATCGCCTCAAACACCCGAATCATGGTGTCCGGGGCATCGTCCAGCATGTCACCGGCCAACTGGCTCGAATCAAACCCCAGCTCCGACCAGGCTGCCTGTTGCGCACTGGTCGCGGTGTCACCTTTCACCAACGCACCAGTAATATTTTTTAACGCCGTGGCCGAGACTTCCTCGCCCGCGCCCCCAGACAACAATGCCGCCGACAGCGAGGCCGCCTGAATCTCATTTAAACCCGCGCTCATCGCCACCGCACCCTGCCGCTTGAGCACTCCAGCGACCTCTTTGGCCTCGGCGTTCATGCTGTTCGACAGGTGATTGGTAGCATCGGCGAGCGCAACCGCCTGTAGTTGTGACAGGCCCATAGAGGCGCGCCAGGCGGCCATGGTGCTGCCTGCATCTTCGGCGGAAACATCAAAGGCCACCGCCATTTTGCCGGCCGTCTTGGCAAAATCCATCAGCTCGGCTTTGGCTACCCCAGACTGACCGGCGGCGCCCACTATCTCGGCGATACCCTGGGCGGCGATGGGCATTTGCGTCGACAATTTGAGGATATCGCGACCCATTTTTTGGGCCTCGGCATCACTCTCAAAATCCACCACTTTTTCGACATCGGCCATCGCCGATTCATAATTAATTGCGGCTCTAATGGGCTGCGCGGCCACGTAACCGATGGCTGCGGTGCCCAACACCTTGCCCCGCAGATCAGCACGGGCAGCGCGGTTGTCCTTGATCCGAGACTGCGCACTAGAGAGTTTTCTCAGCCTTCCCTGCTGTACACTGAGTGCTGCATTCGCCTGCTTGGTGGCATGCTCAATACGTTCCTGTTCACTGGCAAACTTGCGCGCATCAAAACCGGCCTCCTTTAGCCCTCGGTCCAACCGATTTAGCTTGCTGGTTTGAATATCGTGCTCGGTACGCAGCTGTGCCGTTTTCACTTTCGCCCGCTCGAAGGCGTTTGTCAGTCGCTTGGTGGGCTTTTCAGTTGCCTTTATCTCTTGCGATAATTCGGCCTGATCCAGCTTGGCTTGCTCCAGAGCCACACTGGTTGCCGAGAGCCGTTGTTCCATCCGCTGAAAGCCGGACAGGTCACTCTGAGCGCTCTTTAATTTACGCAGCTCCGCTTGCTGCCCCTGCAGCTGCGTGTTCAGTTTTTTATTGACGCCGCTGAACGATTTAAACGGCGCAGTAAATTTATCCAGCGCGGCGATTGCGATACTGTACTTGGCGTCTGCCATTTTTTACTGCCTTAAGCGCTTTAGTGCCAGCTCATAGCGGCGCATCGCCTTGTCGATCGACCAGGATAAAATCTCACGCTCGCTGACGTGGTAGACCAGGGGGATAATATCGGTTAGGACGTCGACGTCCCGCTGCGAAAGTAGTCCGCCGACTCGTTTAAAAAATTGCCGACCCTCTTCTGCAAATAATTCCAGTCTGGGGCCGACAGGCGATTCAGCTCGCTCGAGCTCAACCCGGTACAAGATCGGCTAATAAACGCATTGCGATCCAGCTCATTCTGTTGTTTTTGCATCAGGTCAGTGGTCTCAACCGTGGGCACCGTCAGTGCAATGCTGTCGATCTTGCGACCGTCATCGCCCTGTATCGGTATCATCAACTGGGGGCAATCGGCATTGATGGCGATACCGGCACGCTGCAGAAAAAACTCGCTATCCTGGCTCACCAGATCAGAAATTTTTAGCCGCAGAGTATTCCAGTCCGGCATTTTCAGGCGTTTGACTTCCGTTTCTGTTAGGCCGCAGGAAAACCGTGCGCATCGAGCAAACGCCTGGCGCTCGTCCGCCTTGTCGGCAAGCGCGGCTGCGTGGTCGCCGTGACAAATACTCTGCAAAATGAGCTGAGTAACTTCTTTACCCTGATCACTTCTTATCGGCCACCGCAGGGTCATGGTTTCAGGTTTAAAGTGCTCTGCCGTCATAGGGCCTCCTCAAACAATGTAAAATTTAGAAAAAGTAAAAAAAATAAAAGTGGCAATAAAAAAAGGCCACCGAAGTGGCCGAGTCTTGCACCAGGAGAGAAAAGGAAAAACTTAAGGAAGGCCGGCACTGCGGCGATGGGCCGCCATGATGTCCCCCCGGCCCAGGTTGATCACCTGGGTTGCGGTATTGATGTCGTACACTGTTCTGCTGTTTTCTGTTTTTTTGTAGGCCGTCAGTGAGCCGGAAATAGTGGCGCCGGGCTTGCCGTTCATTTTAACCGCCTCCTCTTTGACGCCGACAATCTTTCCAGACAGGCTATAATGCACGGCGAAGTTACGGCCCTCCGTATCCTGCTCGGCCGATTTAATGTCCACCTGGCAAACCTCACTTGCATTGAGGCCGTAGGCTGATAACAGTTCCGCAGTTGGCCCCAGCACCTTGAGCTCATAGGTGAGCTTTTCCAGCCCCACCATAATTTCGTCGGCAATAAACTTGCCGCCTCTGGATTCCTCCATCACTTTTTTGACTTCCGGGGGCGTAAACTCGTCGATTTCCGCCAGTAGCGGGTGACCGTTTACGGTTGCCGCCAGCAATTGACGACTGCGTTGACCTGCCATTAGAGCACCCCCTCAATAAAGTCCTCGACGATTCCGTCCGCCGCGTTCAGGTGGAAAATCATGTGCTCATTGGGGCTATAGCGACCGTAATCGACCACGATATACCAGGAGCCGTTTTTGTAGTGTTCTGCGGTGTTTAAATCTGGATGGAGATACACCCGGCCACCGGGTATTGTTTCTGCGGCCACAAGATTTTGCATAAACAGGTCGACTTTTTTAATCTCCTGCTCCATGAAGTTTTTGGTTAGTTGCTTGGCCATGGCGCGCTGACTGGCCGCTTCTATTTTGCGCGCGATGGCGTCCTCCAGCCCCACAAAAGAAATAAACTTTCCCATTACTGTACGGTTGCCGATCAGGCTAAATCCGCCCATGCTGGTGCGGGCAAAATAGCTCACACCGTGGCTGTTCAGCAGATCCCCATCGGTGCCTCTATCGAGGATGTTGTAGTCGATCACCCGCGCCACATCTTGAATCAGAACACCCTGATTGCCGGGGGATTCCCAGGGTTTAACGGCCGCTATCGCGCCCATGGCGACCGTCGACGGCGGCACATAAATTTCGCCCTCGGCTTTGCGGCTATATATCGCCGGCATCGGGTCGACCATATACACCCGTTCATAGCCGGTGTCCTCGCCCCCCAACTCCTCGGATAATGCAATTGCATCCTGGGTGCTGCCACTGGGGCCATCCACCACCACACGACAGCGCAGACGCCGACCCATGACGGCCAAAGGGGTGATCACCTCTTTGTTATGGCTAAACCCCGGTGCGGCGATCAACGTCGGCCGCTCGCCACAATCTGGCAGTGCAGCAATACCGGTACGGCGACCTGTGGCGGCATCCACGCCACCAATAATATTGGCCATGGTTTTTGCTAGATCAATGCCCTTAGCGCCTGCACTTCCCCCCTCGCCTGGAGGCGCTTCTTCCGCTTCCGGCACCACAATAAAATACTGTGGCACTTCGGCGTTTTTTAGGGTTTCAGTCGCCGCGTGCCAGCCCGTGCCGCGCTCGTCGCCGGTGACATCCAGCAGCGCTGCATCCGCTGGGTCCGCCACCCGAAACGGCACATTAAGCGCGACGCTGTCGTGCTTATCCGGTGCGGTCACCACCCAGGCAACCACATTCTCGCCCGGCGGTCCCATCGATGGCGGTCCCTCGCGGGCTTCAATGGTTATACCGTTATGTACAAACTGCTCAATCTTGGGCATTCTTGGCCCTCCTTTTTCGCTTTCGATTGATGACCGGCACAATCTTGTCGGCACTGTTTAACGCGAGGGCTTCACAATCGAGTAGTGTTAACCGCTCCCCCGGCTCCCGCCAGTGACCGCGCCATTTAAAGGCAACCCGCACTTGGTACGGCTTCAATACACCATCAGTTTTCATTTAGGTGTCCCTGAAAATAAAAACCCCGGCAATAACCGGGGTTTAAGTAAGAAACTGTGGCCAATTGTGCTTTAGGTCTCACCTGGCAATGGGTACCGAGATTTTATTTCCGCCACCTTCTCCCGCCACAGCTGCTCTAATTCATTAGTTTGATCGTACTGCCACTCCATATAAAGAGGATCAGACTCCTCCTTATAGGCCATTAACCGCAGCGCTCTAACTCTGTTGTGTTCCTGTGATAATAACGCGTCATCGACAGCGCCCTGACCTAACAATGTAATCAGGGCCTCATAACTCCAGTTCTGATACGACTTCCCGCCTATTTCGATTGATACTGATTCCGCATCCATAACGTCTTACTCCACTCTGCCAGTATTTTCTACATTTAAATCTGTGCTCATTGCTCGGTCAGAATTAATTATGCGCTTGCCTATAATGGTGTTACTTAACTTGCCTTGGTGAAACATCTTATTTCGGTCTTTCCAAGCACTGGGCATAGTGCAGGCATATAACGCCAGATTGGTGATGCCGCTTGGATTGCCGATGAAATGAAACTCATTTACTGCCTCATCTGGCACAATTATTTTAACCTCTGAGAGACGCACGCTTAGCGGCATAACAACAATACCAGTCGAATTTGAGCGCACCACTGAGGCACCATGAGGGTAATATTTGCCAGGACCATGATCGTCAGGGATACTCGGAAGCTCTAAATTAATCCTATAAAACTCAATAGTTCCAGACTGATAAAACTGAAAGGACGCCATAAAGTATTGATCTATATATTTTTCAAGCTTATAAGCATTAAACTTTATGGTTACGGGGTTATATACATCCGCACTACGCACTTGAACATCGGCAGAATAAAATATAGATCGACCCTCTGAAGTCAAAAATTCATAATCATTCAGCAAGTACAACTCACATGCCCCGCCTGGGATGGTCAAAGATCCCGCCCTCGCTAAAGAGCGCAGTGGACGAGACAATGCCAACCCATCATTGTCATCCGAACCATTGACCTGATCGATATACAATCGTTTTCTGCCCTCAGCCCGAACAACCTTTGGGATTTCAGCTACAGCTTGAGATAACGCTTTATCTATTTCTGAGACTTTATTGTTTACTACTTTTGTTAACGCATTACATGCCTGCACCACATCGCTCAGCTGCTTTTCTACACTCATCACTTACCCCTCATTGGATAATGGTTCTAAATCAGGTTTGATCTAGCTTGGTTTAACTAAATCAAATTTCGACCGCTTTTTTGTTAATACGCACTTTTCAAACGTCTCACCGAGTTAGCAGGACTTTTAAGGCTTTCCTCTAGCGCATTGAATCGAAACAGTAAACCGATGTGCCGGGTCATGTTGTCAATCTGAGCGGTAGCCATAGAGGCCATCTCTTCGGCCAACATTAAATTAAGATTTTCCGTGCCGACTACCACCGTTACGCTGTCAGTCGGCAGCGGGGAGATGTCCAGAGTGAACTTTTGAATCCAGCTGCTATTTTTTGATTTGTATGTCAGTAACGTATTGGGCGCTGAGTACACTGCCAGCAACGTGCCAGTAGCTAGATAAAAACCGATCTCACGGACCTCGTATTCAAGTTCACCAGCAAACTTGGCTGCCATACGCAGCTGGGTCGGGCTCAATTCTTCAAAATCGACAATGGTTTCCCGTTGCCGCTCGGCCCTCAAGGCAGCTTGAGAAACCTCTGGCTTATAGCTTTTATCGCCTGCGGCAATATGTGTGATCTCCGCTTTAATGCCAGTATTTTTAGCGCTCAACAGCTCAGCCAGGCCGATATTTGTAAATTGAACACGCGGCTCACTCATGCTATAGCCCTCGGTGAAAAATCAGAAAAAAGATAAGCTCTAGCAGCCCCACCTGCTAAAAAACCCCCAATACAGGCGGTTAAATCTGGTAGAACACCGCTTGCAATATTTTCCGTCGCTACAATCTGGCAATGCGCCCCAGCCACACAAACATGCGCCGACGGTGCGGGCGACTTAACAATATCTCCCACATAGGATCGGTCAAAAACCGTAATGCTGCGGCTTAATACAGCAGACAACGCCAAGCCAGCTCGAACAGCAACCGCAAGAATCAATTCATAGGTGTCGCGCTCGCTTTTAGCACCCTCAACATGCGCTAACATTCGCCGCACCATATCCTTGCTGACGCCCGCATTGCGGCGTTTCCAGGCAACCAACTCAAAATGGTATGGCAGTCCTTTCGGTTCCATCTCATACCAGGCAGTCACCTCAGCGTCATACTCCAGCGAATCCATCGCCAAAATTAACCCCTTGCGCGTTCCTGCCAATCGGCGAATCTTCCAAGCATTGGTCACAGTTTGGCGCTGTTCACTTTCGGGCGCAGCCGCGTTCCATTCTGAAACGCCCCGGTCTTGTGCCAAATAAGGCAATGCATTTTTTTTTACGCGGGCTGGGTCTAGTAGAGTGGGGTAGGGATTTTCGCTGGCATACAATAAATCAGTAAACGCCAACTCAAGCGCGCTCTCCAACCGACTGCGATTATCTGGCAGTACGCTGTATTCACTCATAAAGCCCGCACCTCGATTGCGATTTCCTGGCACCATGGGGCTTCATCAGGTTTAGCAGCTAAAACCTCCAGCGGCTCCAACAGATCAATTTTTTGAGCTCCTGCCTGATGCAGGGTGTGATACAACATACTGGGTTCAATAGCGGCACCTAAACGGTGGTGATCATCCGCATAATGCTGTAAAGCCACCTTTGAGGCCGCGGCCGCAACCTCTGCGTCCGGCCCTCTTTCAATGTACACAATTGCACGTGCTCGATACGGCAAAATGCTTGCCTTAACCACAGTCACCTCATCGGTAACTGGCGATACATCATCTCTCTGGAAATACTCTGCCACGGCTGCCATGAGCGCATCACTCGGTGTACCGTCGCCGTCTCTGGCCAAAATGGCGAGCCGTATCTCTCCTCGTGCAGAGCGCATGCCTACGGCATCCTTCACCTGCCCTACCCAGCTACCCTGATCAAAGGTATACGTCACTACAACTGTGTTTGATTCTGGCGAGGTAATACTCACCTCTGGGCGCTCGCCCAAGGTCATCGCATGGTATTTATACGCCAATGCCGGACCGGCACTACTAAAACTGAATGGAGCCAAGAAGTAACGCAACCGCAGGTGATCATTGCTCTCCTTCGTCACTGGCACCGGTGGGAATGCCTCCTCGTCGCCGTCATCAAGCACCTGCCGCACCAGTCCCAAATTACTGACCACCACATCTAAATTGTCGTCTTGCGCCCAGTAGGCAAACATCTGTAGGGCATCTTCGTTGACCTCGCGAATGCGCGTCTGCAATACCAAGGTGCATGCCTCGATAATTTTGGTGGCGAGCTCAGCCTCGTTGGCCAGGGTTTGCTTAACCTCGGCGGCTAGTTCCGGGTCAGTCGCCGCCACATGATCGATTACCGTTTGTTTAAATCGCACTAGCTGCTGCTCAAATGGCGGCACTGTCACAACTTCCGGCTTTGCCAGTTGGTTCTGTCCTGGGATAAACATTAAATAGGCACCTCGAGAGATTTCTTTTGCCCCTGCCAAGTACCCTCTAACTGCAGGCGCAGGCCGCTGGCGTGACGACTGGCAATGCAGCGGCTCGGTGTAAAATCGTCGATACCGTTGATAGGCTGATAAAAAGCGTCAATGGCAAACGCTTGGGCCAGCACCAATTGTTGGTCGCCCAGGTTGCGACTGAGGGTTTCGGGGACGCGGCTACCAAAATCCCGGCGCTTTTCGCGGGCGCCAACGGGGGTTGTGATCACCTGGCGGACCCGCGAGACCAATTGCTCCCAGTCGCTGAGTGTGCGCCCTGTACGGCTGTCGATGCCGATCACTGTCTACCCTCGGTTGGTTTTGCTGTGCCCGGTGCTGAGTCGACTATGTGCTCATGATCGTTGTAAATTTTCCGATCCTCTTTCATCGAGCGCACGCTGTCGGAGATATCGCCGGTACAGCGCAGATTTTTAGTATCAAATAGCACCTCGTCGGGCACTACAAATGCGGCGCTGCCCGATTGCATGGCAACCGTCAGTGTGTGCGCTTCGTGGTCATAGGTGATGGCGGTGCCGTCTGGATAAATTCGTTTGTGTTCGCTCGCGCTATTGCCCGGTGCGGAAAACTGATTGCTAAACAGACCAAACAACGCAAAACTCTGAGAGGAGTTATCGCCCGCGGCATAGTTCAACAGCAGGCACTGCTCGCCCTCTGAGGGACACCGATACTCGCGCACCGCGCCCGCACAGGGGGCAAACCAGCGCACCCAAGGGGTGCGGTTGTCACCGTGCTGTACTTTTACTCGCGCCCTTGCCGGGTCGACCTCGACACAGATGCCCACCCGGTTTTGATTGCGCAACCGACGCTGTAAATCTTCGATGGTCTCATGGAGCTCGGCGATGGCATCGTCGTAGACCTTCAGCTCTGTACGCAGCAATGCGCGAAGCTGCTCAATCACTGGGTGGTATCTCATCATATTGGTCGGGGTCGTCGACATCGGCCGGTGGGGTTACCGCCAGCCACACGTCGCGGACAACGGGGTCATCCTCCAGCAGTGATGGACCGAGATAAATACACTGCCGAAAACGCACACCCCAAGCCTCATAACCCTCTGCACCGGCTTTAAAAAGACTAGGGTCGGCCTGAATATCTCGAGGCAGGTCGGCTTGCCGGTAGGGCAGTTGCCACAGGTTTTCATTGACCACCTGCTGCAGGGCGGCGGCGAGGTTGATCGCATCCAGTTCGGCGCGCTGGCGTTGACGGCCCATGACCGCGTGTAGGGTAATTTCACACTGGTGGCCGGTGCGGCCATCGTGGTTGCGCGGGGCCGGTGCAATTTGCCCGAACTCAATCAGCACTGTGGCATCGATGGCCTCGGCTGGGGAAAAATCGCCATAGCTTTTGACTGCCACATCCGTCGCCAAACGGTGTTCCAGTTCCTGCGCGATGGCATCGTAAAAATCAGACGGTTGATTAAGCGTGGCCATGCAATATCGCCCCGGTTTCCTGTTCAAAAAGTTCTTTAAACCGCTGAAAAACTCGCCGTTCCCAGCGCTCAATCACCGCTAGCGCCTGCTCGTCGATATCCTCCTCGATCAATGCAATCGGGGTGCGCGATTTACCCTCGCGCCGAAACACCAACGCCTGCTGGCTCTTCATCGGGCTGATAAAAGCACCTGGGTACTCGGTGCGTCCCACCTTCACGCCGCGCTGTGTCACTTTTGGCGCGCCCAGCCGATGCACTCCAATGGGCTGCAAACCAACCCAAAAACGCACCGCACCCTGGTGATGCTGCGGGTATACCTGAAACCGTTTTTTCAGTGGTGTCTGTCGGACGCCCAGCTGCTGGCCCAACTCCCGCAACGAATGAATACGCAACCAGCGCGCGGCTTTTGTCAGCGCGCGCTGGGCCGCTAATTCCAGTTGCTGGGTAGTGGCCGTCACTTGCGCCGCGACATCCTGCAGTTCTTGGGATACATCCAGCTTAACCTCGAAGCCAACCGCCATGCTGTGGCCCTCGTTTTTTGTAGGGCACCAGTACAAGTTCGGCGATCCCTGCAGCGCTCGGTGTGACTTCGGTAATGTTGTAATCGACTCCGGCAATACGCAGCAGGTAATCCTGGTGGTTTTTCGGTGCGTCCCGAGCGGGCAGCTGAAAACGATCACCACTGGGCACCACTTTAATGCCCCCCTGGCCGCCCGGTTCGCGCCACAGTCGATTTGGCTTGCCCCCTTCTAACAACAGGCCAATCACCCTGTGCGTGCTGTTTGCACCGATTAGCTCCGCCTCTGTGCCAAATGCCTCCGGGTCGTAAAAGGTCTCGAAGTCAGCGAAGTATGGGCTCACTTTTATTTATCCTTTTTTCCGCCAGCATTTTTGCTATCGACATACTCCGCCAACTTAGACCCCACCAGCTCCCTAGCTGCGCGTTGCGAGAGCGACAGGATTGCTCCCGATTTAATCAGTTTACCTTCTGACCAAAAAACACCTTTCGCCTTAACTTTTGTATCGCCGTTCATCAAATTTTCTCCAAAAAAAAAGGGCGAGGCCCCTAAATTTACTGTTTGTGCTTCAATCCCCTAAAGGATTTATTTCGGCGGAGCGGCTTTTTTAGCGATGCAAAAAGCATCCTTGCGGCGCACGTTGATATCGATATCCTGAAACACCCGCAGAATTAATCCGTCGCTGGCCGCCTTGCTATACTCATCGACTTTTAAATCCAGCACGCCCCAAAATCCGATTAAAATCTGTGACCAGTCGCCATAAATCCAAGTGCCTGCTGGCACCAGGTTGGAGGCTTCGGCCTTATAACCATTGACCTCGCCGTCCTGCCAAATACGCTCACCAGTGTTGTCGAACACCTGTGTTTTTTTAGCGCTGCCGCGTTCATTTTTGGTGGTGAGATAAGCCAAGCGGCCGACATTGGAATTAAAGGTATCAACGCTAGTTTCCATGTCGATGACCGCATCCCAGTCAATACCCGCATTGCCGTACTCTAATCCCGGCACCCCGGTCATATTCAATAGCCCCAGTGGTTGATTGCCCTGGCCGGTGCCATTGATCAGTGCCGTATCCGAGGCGACCCCGATGCCCTCAATTAAATCCCCGCGAATCATATTCTCGACAGACGTACTAAATTGTTTGCGCAGTCTGCGGGTAACCGGTATTGCACCCGCAATAGTTTTCGGCTTGAGTCCAATGGTGGTAAAATCAAAATCACTTTCTGGTACGTCTTCGTCCTCGTCAATCCAATAAAAATTACCACCCGTGATCTGCTTGGGAATATCCACATCACCGACTAGTCCTGACAAAATCCGCGCACCCAACTGGCCAATAACCGCCTTATCCCGCACGCGCTTGATAAATTCGTCGGTCATCAGCTCGGTGGCCACCATCTCGCCGCCTTTGCCGGGCGTTTTTTTCTCCAGCTGGCGCCTCCCCAGAATCTCGTGAGGCATATAAAATCCACGAGACTCTTTGCCAGTTCTCTTGGCAATCTCCAATGATACTTCGCGTTCAAAACCGGCTTTTGCCCAGTTTCCAGTGCGCGCTGCTTCAATCGCCCGCATCATTGAATAGCGCTGCAGCTCACCGTCGCCAATACCCAAACTGCGGGCAGAAATGTTTTTTTGAGGCTGGGACAACGCATCACCTCCGGGTCGGTCAAATTGGCCGGTTTTCGTCGGGGTCAATCGCTCCAGTACCAAGGCACGAAACTGGTCAACGCTGTTACCCTTTGCAATCGCGTCCTGCACTAAACCGCGCTGCTGAAACTGTTCGCCAATGGCATTAATTTCACGGATACGGCTGCGCTCATTGGCCAAAATATCCTCCTGCCTGGCCTGTGCTGCTGGCGCTTGTTGAGCAGCCGACAGGGAGCGTTGTTGTTCGCCCGTAGGGGCTGTGTGTCCTTGAGCTGCAGGGGTAGGGGTAGGGGTAGTTTCTTTTGTCATTATTTTTCCTCGAATGGTTATGGGGTTGGAGTCGGTATTAAGAGATCGTCCCACACCAACCGTTGGGTCGGCGGGGACAGCGATTACACTGATTTCATAGGGCTCCCAATCGATGACGCGATAGGTTTCAATCTCACCATCTCTCGATTCGAGCATCATTTCGTGGTTAATGTAGCCAATGGAAACATTGCGCAGAATGCCGTCCACAACGTCC
>JAHZJJ010000040.1 GCA_022600975.1 Gammaproteobacteria bacterium | reverse complement strand
TTGAATACCGTTTTCTGTGCAGTGTGTTACACATCTTGATAATAACTTTATCCCGGTCTTTTAGGTCTGGCGGGTGGCTTTTTGGTTTGAATTTAGTTATCCGCAATACTAATTACGGAGCACAAGTAGCGGGAATAGCTGATCAGGTTGTGATGTAGTTGTGTCCCGTGCGAAATTGCTTTTCCGGCTCAGCAAGCCGCCGCTCCAGTCCGCGCTTTACGGCTCGAGCCTTGATGGCATTGATCTGATGCCAGTTACGCTTTAGCAGCTTAGCTGCATCCTTGACCTTGCCAGCCGCCTGCAAAACCCGCACAGCCAAATTTTCAAGCAGTAGCGTAAACCGGCTATGCTTGCCAGCCCAAGGAGCCGATACCGTTTGCACACCATGCTGTTGGCAGCGGATACGCGGTTGCTGACACTTTAGTAGTGTACTGAACTGCATAATATCCAGATGTCGCCAGGTGCGGAGCTTGCGTTTATCGTGGATGGGGTCCACCTCACAATACCCCACACTATGGACAGGCTCCACTTAAACTTGTGTATTCGATACTCACTTCTACCTTCTCGTTGGCAATATCGAGTTCAAAATCGCTGATGTCCCATGGTGACTGAATATATAAAAGTTGGCTGTAGTGGTCTTGAATCTGCGTGGGCACTCATCCTTATATGACTGGTGGTTTCGCTGAAGAAATGGCCAATTATATCGAGTTTTCACACAAACCGGCGAAGAGCCTTAAAAAAAGCGTGCGTTTTTGAGAGGGCGAACTAATTACAAGCAGCAAGTAAAACTTCTGGAAGTGTATTGGAAAAGGCATCCCAGCGCTCAATTTGTAATTTTTGATAAAGAGGTTGCAATTTAGTTTGCCAAATTTGATCATCCACAACCCCAATATGCTTACATCGAATTGTGCCTTCGGCATCTACCAGAAAAGTTTCCGGCGCACCAAATACACCCAGATCGAGTGCCAGGCGCCCTTCTGTATCTGCCAAACTAAACAAATAAGGATTGTGGAATTTCTCCAGCCACTTTTGCGCCGCGCTATTATCGTCTTTGAGATTGATACCTATAATCGGCACACCCTGTTGGGCCAGCTGATTGAGATAAGGGTGTTCAACCCGGCAGGCAACACACCAGGTCGCCCACACATTGAGCAATAGCGGTTTTTGTGGCAAATCAGTGCGCTGCAATTGCTGTTCACTGTTACTCACTTCTGCAAGCGAAAAGTCCGGCACCTGCTTATCCAGCAATGCAGAGGGCATAGCCTGGGGGTCCAGCGATAGCCCCCGCCAAAATAACAACGCTAAGCCGACAAAAATCAGTAGCGGTAAAAACAGTTTCAATCTTGCCATGTTTATCAGAATTACTCCTCGACTACTTAGGCAACGGCAAAGCTCACATCCGCGTTGCGTGCAAGCTTGATTTTCCGATAGCGCTTATCCGCCACAGCGATCCCGCCACCCGCTGCCATCAGCGCAGCACCCAACCAAATCCATATCACAAAAGCTTTATATTGCAGCCGCACCGACCAATCTCCGGACAACGTATCTTTTCCCAGCGGTTCACCGAGAGCAACGTATAGATCCCTAAATACACCGCTATCGATTGCCGCTTCCGTCATACTGTTTCCACCGGAAAAGTAACTGCGTTTTTGTGGGCGCAACTGCGCAACTTGGTGTCCATTTTTACTGATCGATAAAATTCCTTCGAGGGCGTGAAAGTTAGGCCCCTGCACCTTGCGCACACCATCAAAGCGAAACTGGTATCCGACCAAATCCACACTTTGCCCCGGCGTCATGCGCAAATCTCTATCGATGCTGTAAGACCCAGTAAGAGCTACACCCAAAATGGTAACGGCTAGACCGATATGGGCGAGATGCATAGCAAAATAACTGGCACGCTGACGTTTTAAGCCCGCCCAGAGAGACGCCGCATGGCGGCTTTTAATAAACATATCCGCCAAACTAGCAGCTATCACCCAGATACCAATAAAAATCCCCGTGCTGGCCCACCAATGGAAATAATCCATCAGACTGCTACACAATAAGGTCAACAATATTGCAACAAGCAGCGGCAATCTCCAGGCTTGCAGTAATTTGGCCACGCTACTGTTTTTCCAATTGGCGTGGATACCCAACCCAAGCAACAGCCCCAAAAACAGCATCAAGGGCACAAAGAACAGATTAAAAAATGGTGGTCCTACACTAATTTTTCCCCAACCCAACGCATCGGTGAGTAATGGGTATAAAGTACCAATGAGCACCATCAGCATAATCAACACTAAAATGATATTATTGCCAATCAAAAAGGTTTCTCGGGCGCGAAATGAAAACACGCTCTGTCCACTGATCGTCGGCGCACGCAGTGCAAACAATAATAATGACACCCCAATCACCACAGCGAGAAAGGCGAGAATAAACCCACCCCGAAGTGGATCTGTAGCAAAGGCGTGCACGGAGGTCACAACGCCGGAACGAACCAAAAAAGTACCCAGCAAGCTCAAGCTAAAAGTAAAAATAGAGAGCAAAATAGTCCAGCTCTTAAACAGGCTCCGCTTTTCCGTAACCGCTAGGGAATGCAATAATGCCGTACCCACCAACCAGGGCATAAAGGAGGCGTTCTCCACTGGATCCCAAAACCACCAACCACCCCAGCCCAGCTCGTAATAGGCCCACCAACTGCCAAGGGCAATCCCCAGTGTTAGAAAGGACCAGGCCACCGTAGTCCAGGGGCGCGCCCAACGCGCCCAGGCAGCATCCATTTTGCCTTCGAGCAAAGCGGCAATGGCAAAGGCAAAGGCAACCGAAAACCCCACATACCCCATATACAAAAGCGGCGGGTGTATTATCATTCCGGGATCTTGCAGCAACGGATTAAGATCGCGCCCGTCAACGGGAGCAAATGGCAGCAAACGTTCAAAAGGATTGGAGGTCAGCAAAATAAATAGAAAGAACCCCACCAACAACACACCGAGCACTGAAAGTACACGGGCCACCAAAAGGTCCGGCAGTTGTCGGCTAAACAGAGCTACCGCCGCAGTCCAGGCAGACAACATCAATAGCCATAGCAGAATAGAACCTTCATGCCCGCCCCACACAGCGGTGATCTTATACTGAAGCGGCAATATATTATTAGAATTTTGCGCTACATAGGCCACAGAAAAATCACTTTGTATAAATGCGATGGTGAGACAAACAAATGCCAATGCTGTAAAGGCCACAACGCCAAAAGCCAGCGGTCTCCCCGTATCCATCCATAGTGGGCGCGCCCTGTAGCTCCCTAACATGGGCACAAATGCCAGCGTTATTGACAACAATAAGCCAATGATAAGAGCGAGGTGTCCCAATTCTGGAATCATGCGCCCACCCCCTGACTCTCCTGTTGTAAGCAAACGGCACTTCCCTTCATGGAATCTGCAACTTCTGGTGGAGTGTAGGTTTCATCGTGCTTTGCCAATACCTTATCTGCACGCACCACACCATTTTGTTGTAATTTACCAATCACCACAGCCGCTTCATTCTCGGCAAACAAATCCGGTAAAATTTTATCAAATACCACTGTCAGTTGTGCTTCGCCATCGGTAAGGGCGAAGCGCACATCGAGAGAATCACCAGCGCGTGCCACGCTGCCGGGCACCACACAACCACCGACACGAATACGTTTTTCTAATGGAACTTCACCGGCAGCAAATGCCCTCGGCGGGTAGAAGTAATCCATATTTGAGCGCATCGCATAAGTCGCGAAGCCCACTGCGGCACTGGAAAGTATTACTAATATCAAAATGAGTATTAGTCGCTGTCTGCGTGCTGGATGCATGAGCCTTTAGCCTCCTAAAAAGTTATATTCACCTAACTGCCGCAGATTTAATTTGGGTGCTGCTGTGCATATGTCGACGCCAATATTCCGTCTGCCGCTGCCGTATTAAATTGCGGCGCAACTTTCGCATCCACAACCTGGGGGCAATTGCCAATGACGACATAATTATAAATACCACCAAATAAGACACCCAGACATAAGGGCCATGTCCATGCATATTGAAGAAATCAGCGAGGTTGGAAAATTGAAATGCCATAGCAATGCACCAATTAAATTTTGTTACAAGTAAGCAACTGCTGCACCCATTGTGTACGCCACTCGCGCTGTAAAATGAGTATTCGCGTATGAGCGGTTAAAGTCCAGGCATAAAAACAATAGAAACCTAAAATCATCAGCAATAAAGGATAAAACATACTGGGGTGAATACTACTGGGCTCCATCAATTTGAGAGTTGCAGGCTGATGCAGGCTCGACCACCAGTCCACCGATTTGTAAATAATTGGAATATTGACCGTTCCAACTAGGGTCAGTAGTGCACAGGCCTTATCTGCAGTGTGCTGACGGGACAAGGCTCGAGAAAGTGCTATGATACCCAAATACAAAAAAAGCAAAATCAACATCGAAGTGATTCGCGCATCCCAATCCCAGTAGGTACCCCAGGTTGGTTTGCCCCACAAAGCGCCGGTAACCAAGGCAGCAAAAGTAAGCGCTGCTCCAATGGGTGCCGCCGCACGCATCACTAGAAATGAAAGTTTCATCTTCCAAATTAAGCCAATGGCGCCGCTGATGGCCATCAGATAATAACCCGCAAGCGCCAACAAAGCCGCTGGAACATGAATATAAATAATGCGGTAACTATTGCCCTGCCGCGCATCCTGCGGTGCAAAGCCGAGTCCCCAAACAACGCCTGTAATCAGCAGGAGCAGGCTTATCGCTGCCAGCCACGGCATCCAAACGCTGGATTTTTGATAAAACCAACGCGGTGATCCCAGGCGATTAAACCATTGCCAAGCCAAAACGCTCCCTCCTGAGTTGCACTAAAAAAGGATTGAGAAAACCATCCATACTGAATTCAGTCCCCGAGATATACTCGAACTTACCTTTTCCGCCCTCAGAAGCGGAATTATTAGCGATTAGTGATCGAGACTAATACGAATCGCAGCCCCAGCTGCCAAAGGCGCCAGCGCTCCGGCAGCCGTTAAGATTGCCGCCAGTACCGCCAGTTCCATACTGTAGCCATAGCCATCCAGTGCGGCTTGAACCGCACCGCTGCCAAAGATTAACACGGGCACATACAGCGGCATAATAATCAGTGCCAGCAAGAGGCCAGGGCGCCGCAATGCTACCGTCAGTGCCGCACCGATACTACCAATTAGGCTGAGACAAGCAGTGCCCAACAGCAACGAAAAAGCCAGTGGTAAATAGCCCGCAATAGGTAAATTGAACATCAAACCCAACAGTGGTGATAGCAGCGCCAACGGTAGGCCCGTGACCAGCCAGTGTATTAAAATTTTGGCAGACACAGCAAAATACAGCGGCTGCGGTAAGAGCGCTAACTGTTCCAAAGAGCCGTCTTCGTAGTCACCGCGAAACAGCGCCTCTTGTGACAACAAAGTGGCCAACAAAGCCATGACCCAAATCAACCCTGGAGCTAAGCGTGTCAGTAGCTCGGGCTCAGGGCCAATGCCGATTGGCATCAGCGCCAACACAGTAACAAAAAATAATAAGGGATTAACCAGTTCAGACTGCCTGCGCAGTGCCAGTAATAGCTCACAACGTAGCAAAGTGAAAAAACCAGGGCCTATTTTCCTTTTGCATTTAGCCTCGCCAGTAATCCCTGCGCCTGGGGGCTTAAGTCCCATAGGCAATCTCACTATGCCAGACTTCCTGATCTCCAACATGCTCAGTCAAGTCAACTCGTTCCAACGGGCTCAGCGCCACCGGCTGGTGCGAGGTTAACAATATCACGCCACCAGAGGATAAATGTTGTGCCATTCGCGCTTCCAACACTTCGACGCCATGAACATCCAGTGCCATCAGAGGCTCATCCAACATCCATAAAACTGGAGCTTCATCAAGAAACAAACGTGCCAGTGCTACCCGACGCAGCTGCCCAGCAGACAACTCTCCACAGAGGCTATATTCAAACCCGCAAAGTTTCAGGCGTGCCAATGCCTCCAGTGCCTCAGCGGGCTTTGCCCCATACCAGAGCAGATTTTCGAGTACTGTTAGTCCGCGCCGAATACCTGCGCTGTGGCCGATATACAAGAGCGATTGGCGCAGCTGCGGCAAAGCTCCCGGTAATGACTTTCCTCTCCATAGAACTTCCCCATGGTACTCCTTTGTATTACCTATCAAGGTACGGATCAGGGTACTTTTACCCACACCGTTACTTCCTTCCAACTGCAGCGCACTCCCTACCTTCAGAGCAAAGTTCACGCCGGTGAACAAAGCCCGACCATCCCGCTCACAGGATAAACCGCGCACTTGCAACAGGCTGCTGGTATTAGAAGGCATAACTAACCATAACTGATGGAAAACTGAACAACATTATACCGGCCCTGACGATAAATGCATGTCATTCCTACAGAAACCTAGTAGTCACCTGCCTCCCAAACGCCCCTTTCTAACCTTGCTTCAAGTACAAAACCTCTCAGTATCATCGGCCGGACACTTTTGCCAATAATTTAGCTAGATTTCAACCATTGAAATAGGTCTGCCAGTAAATAAACTGCCGCGCATCGTTTTTATAAACAAAAAAACCGTGAGTTTTACAACGCACGATCAATAACATATTTACAAGTTCAGGACGCTCTTTGTCAGTTAAAGCACGTTGCAACCAAATAATTCAATAATGGTGGTTGAAAAATTACAAATCTATTAATATTGAGGGCTCTTAATAATCAAAAGTAATTTAGGAATAAAAAGATGAAGTTTGAAGTGGGCCCACTTCACTCTCTCAATATTAAAGATCAGCAACCGACTCTAACTGACGACGTACTGGCGCAAAGCTCCGTCGATGAATGGAGCTAACACCAAGCCGCTTCAACGCCTGCATGTGCAATTTAGTGGGATAGCCTTTGTGGGCGGCAAAATTATAGCCGGGGAAATACTGATCCAATGCCAGCATCTCCCGATCGCGGGTAACCTTGGCCAAAATAGAGGCCGCCGCGATGGCCGCAACCCGACTATCGCCTTGAACGACAGCATCACAAGGGTAATCCCAGGCAGGCTTTTTATTGCCATCCACCAACACAAATTCAGGCTGCAAGCTTAACTGCTGCACTGCACGCTGCATGGCCAGCAAGCTGGCCTGTAAAATATTCAAACGATCGATCTCTTCTACATTAGCCCGAGCAACGGCAAAAGATCGAGCTTTTTGCCTAATTTCATCAAACAGCCACTCACGCTTTTTTTCACTGAGCTTTTTCGAATCATCCAAGCCCACTATAGGCCGATCCGAGTCTAAAATTACGGCCGCAGCAACAACATCTCCTGCCAGCGGACCACGTCCTGCCTCATCGACTCCGGCGAGCAAATGCCCCTGATACGCACACTGATAACTTGATACTGTTCTTTTATTTGACATAGTAAGTTTATTCTTACTCAACCTTCTTGGCCTGTAATAACGCACAAACTGCATCGGCAGCGCGCTCTGAAGCATTTCGACGCAGCCGCTGATGAGCTTCGAAAAACTGACGTACCAAATGGTCCTGCATCAGCGAGTCATCAAAATATTGCAACAGCGCTCCTCCCAAGGCTTCCGGGGTTGCCGCATCCTGTAATATTTCCGGCACCAGCTCCTGCTGAGCCAACAAGTTTGGCAGTGAAACCCAGGGTGTATGTAACATACGCGAAAAAATAGCGTAGGAGAGCCCTGCCATTTTATACGCTACCACCATTGGCTTTTTAAATAGCATCGCTTCAAGGGTTGCGGTACCCGAGGCGATCAATACAATATCTGCAGCAGCTAGCACCTGATGCGCATTGCCGTTGATCAAGGTTACCGGCAAATCTGCAAATTCTTCCAACTGGGTTTGCAGCTCTCTTTCACGCAGTGCACCGGCCGCTGGTATCACAAACTTAAGTGTTCTGCGACGCTGAAAGCACCACTTAGCGGCTTGTAAAAATAATGGGCCCAGCAACCGTACCTCCCCTCCTCGGCTACCCGGCAGCAATGCCACCACCTGATCCTCTAAAGAAAACCCCAACGCCTTCTTGGCTGCAGCACCATCTACCTGTAGTGGAATTTGATCTGCTAATGGGTGGCCGACAAAAGTTACAGGAATCTGGTGTTCGGCATAAAAGCTAGCTTCAAAGGGCAGCAGCGTGAGCATATGATCGACCGCTCGAGCAATTTTTTTTATTCGCCCCTGGCGCCAAGCCCATACCGAAGGGCTGACATAGTGCAGCGTCGGAATCCCCTTCGCCTTAAGCGCGATTTCAAGGCCAAGATTAAAATCTGGTGAATCAATACCCACAAATAAATCGGGAGGATCCTGTATGAAATACCGTCGCAAACCGCGGCGGATCTTCAGTAACTGCGGCAGTCGTTTGAGCGGTTCTACTAGGCCCATAACCGCCAGTTGCTCCATTGGAAATAGAGATTTGGCGCCCAGCGCCTGCATACGCGGCCCCGCTATCCCTTCAATCTCAAGGTGATCAAAGCGGTTTTGCAAAGCTTTGATCAAGCCTTCAGCGAGTATATCTCCAGAAGCTTCACCGACAACCATGCCCAGACGTAAAGATTTTTTTTTTGTTGTCACCAGTATTTCTCAGCGCACAATCCCGCGCTTGGAGTTAATCAAAGAATCAATCCACGGCTGTATTATCGCAGATTCCTCGCGCAGCTCATCAAGTGTTTCCAGGGCCTCTTGAAGGGTGAGACCGCGACGATAAACAATCTTGTAAGCTTTATTGATCAGCGTTATATCCTCGCGACTGAAACCGCGTCGGCGCAAGCCTTCCGCATTGATCGTTTTTGCCTCAGCCGGGTTTCCCGCTACCATAACGTAAGCGGGAACATCTTTGCCAATCCCCGCACCCATTCCAGTAAATGCATGCTCACCGATACTGCAATGTTGATGAACCAGGCTAAAACCGCTGAGAATTGCCCAGTCGCGAATATTTACATGGCCGGCAAGGGCAACATTATTAACCAAAACAACGTGATTACCAATGACACTGTCATGCCCCACATGAACGTAGGCCATTAACAGGTTGTTGTTGCCAATAGTTGTTTCACCACGATCCTGCACAGTACCGCGATGAATGGTAACCCCCTCGCGAATCACATTGTTATCGCCGATAACCAGTGTCGTTCTCTCTCCGCAATATTTTTGGTCGGAGGTTTCCTGACCGACGGTGGAAAACTGGTAAATACGATTGTTTTTGCCTAATTTCGTTGGCCCACTCAACACTACGTGGGAAGCAATCTCGCAACCATCACCTATCTCGACCTCAGGCCCAATCACTGTATAGGGGCCAACATGCACGCCTAGGCCAAATTTTACCGACTGATCGACAATCGCGGTAGGATGAATCCTTGTTTGCATACTGTCATTCACTCTTCACCGAACGGAATTCAACAGCCCAGCCACTTTATAATCTGAGCTTAAAAAATCAATTTAATTCAAAAGATAGATGGAGGTCTTCAAGCTTTTTTTACTGCACACAATACATTTGCAGCGGCAGCAAGTTCACCATCTACACTTGCTTTACAGGCAAACTTCCATACTCCGCGACGCTCAGAAATTACTTCCGATTCCAGTTGTAGTTGATCTCCTGGAATTACTTGACGCTTGAAACGCACATTATCAATGCCCGCAAACAGATACAAATAACCATCTTCAGGCTTCTGCCCTAAAGACTTGAACCCCAACACCCCGGAAACCTGCGCCATCGCTTCCACAATTAACACTCCCGGGAAAATTGGTAATGCCGGGAAGTGGCCATTAAACACTTCTTCGTTAACCGAAATATTCTTATAACCTTTAATATATTTACCTTGCTCCAGCTCCACTACACGGTCTAGCAGTAAAAACGGGTAGCGATGGGGAAGGTATTGACGAATTTCCCGTACATCCATCATGGCATATTGCCCTCAGAAACCATTTCGGGGCGTGTAACGCCCCGAACTTATCAATCAAGCTGTCATTTAACGACAACTCACCAATCTCAAAAAGTGCTTAACTTATTCATCAGCACTCTGATCAAAATTCTGTTTTACCGCGCTTAATACAGCCAACTGCTTCTCCAGGTTCTGCACGCGCTTAGCCATTTGATCCAACTGAGCATAACGAACCGCATTTCGGCGCCACAATCGACTCTCAGAAAAGGGCGTACCACTGGCATAAGAGCCCGCGTTATGAATAGATTTAGTGACCAGTGTCATCGCGGCTATATGGCTAAAATCTACTATTTCGACATGTCCAACAATCCCTGCGCCTCCGGCAATTGTGCAGTGTGAACCAATAGTTGCACTGCCCGCAACAGCCGCACAGGCCGCTATGGCGGTATGCTCACCGATGACCACATTGTGGGCGATTTGCACCTGATTGTCGATCTTAACTCCGCGCCCAATGATGGTATTACCCAGCGCTCCGCGATCAATACAGCTACAAGCACCAATCTCGACCCCATCACCAATCTCGACCCCGCCCAATTGATGAATCTTGATCCACTCGCGTTGATAGGGCGCAAAGCCAAAGCCATCAGCGCCGATGACCACATTGCTATGCACAATACAATCACTACCGAGACTGCACCCATGATAAAGCACCACCGATGGGAAGAGCCTGCTACCGGCACCAATTTTAGTGCCCGCGCCAACAACACAATTGGCTCCAACCACAACTCCAGCGTCGATAAATGCACCCGCCTCGATAACGCTCCCAGGACCAATACACGCAGAACTGTCGACCTGTGCTTGTGAATGCACCTGGGCTGAAGGGTGAATACCGGGCTGTTGTTGGGGTGTACGATCGTAGAGTGCACTGACACGGGCAAAAGCATAATAAGGGTTATCAACCACCAACGCAGTTACCGGACAAGCGTTAAGCTGCTCTTCCGTCAGTAACACCGCGCAGGCACGCGTACTGCTCAAAAAGCGCCGATAGCGCGGGCTGGAAAGAAAGCTTAATTCTGTATCAGTGGCATCTTGTAGAGTGTTGAGGCCACTGGGTGCCAGCGCATCACTGGCCCCCGCCCCTAAAGCTAAACGCGCACCTAAATATTCGGCCAACTGCGCCAGTGTCGGCTGGTCAACCATAAGGGCAAGCTTCCGCTTATTTATCAGTGCTTTTATCAGCGTTCATGCGCTTAACCACTTCTGCGGTCAGGTCACTAGCAGGGTTGGCATACAAGGCCACTCCGGCATCTAACACCAAATCCAGTTTTTGCTCATCGATAATAGCCTTCAAAGCAGTTTGGGCTTTAGGTGCTGAAACCTTCTGAATTTCTTTCCCCACCTGCTCTTCCATGGCGCGCAATTTTTTTACCGTGGTTTCAAAATCCAAACGATGGGAATTAATTTTACGCTGTTGCTCATTTTTTCTATCCTCAGACCAAGTGAGCGCATTCTTCTGTGCCTCCTCGGTCAACTTCTGCACTTCCGTACGAATCTCTTCCGCTTTGCTCTTCAATTGAGAATATTCAGCGCTGGTTTGCAGTGCCTTCACTTTGGATTGGGCACTTTCGGTATTCATCATAGCCGCCTGAATATTAAACACCGCCACCTTGCTTTGTGCCATAACAACGCCCGAGAGTAACAGCCCGGCCAATACGAACACGGAAAGTTTCACTGATTTAAGCACGCCTTATTCTCCATCTTGTTAAATAATTATGCGGTAGCACACCAAAACGGTGCCCCTTCGCCAAATTCAAATTCTACAACGATTTGGTGTTTAATGTTAGAAACTATTACCCAGTGAAAACTGGAACACCTCTGTTTCAGCATTCTCATTTTTTCGCAGCGCTTTGGCAAGACTAAAGGTCAGAGGGCCAAACCCGGTGATCCACGTCAGGCCAATACCTGCCGAAACATTGATGTAATCGAGATCGAGATCATGGCAATCAAGCTGAGTTACGCCACAATTGGTACTAAACACATTGCCCGCATCAACAAAAAAAGCAGTTTGCATAGAGCGCTGATCCTTGATAAAAGGCAGCGGAAAAATAATTTCCATACTGCCTTCAACCAGTATATTGCCACCAAAAGCATTCCTATCATCATCTACATCGACCGATACAGTTTCTAAACTTTTTCCATCTGGGCTCAACACATAACAATTTTCAATAACCTCGCCCTTTTCAACAACACACGCATTAGAGTTGTAGTAGGACGCTGGCGTCGATTTGGGCCCAAGCGTATTGCGCTCGAACCCGCGCACAGAGCCAAAACCCCCAGCACGATAATTGTAGAAAAACGGCAGGCCCTGGGTGTCACCATAGCCATCACCATAACCAAGTTCCGTGCGCAGTCGCAAAGTCCAATTATTCAAAAATGGAATGGGCCGAAAGTATTGGCCAGTATAGGTTAATTTGTAGTATTCGAGATCACTGCCAGGCACCGAAACTTGCATTGAAGCCCGATGCTGAATCCCATCGGTCGGAAACAAGCCTCTATTCAAAGTGGAGTAAACATAAGACCCAGTAACACTAAAAGTATTAAATTCATTACCATTTACATCAAGAAAACCGGTGAGTTCCTGATCAAGCAAAGAGCTATCAAATGGCCTGCTGTAATTGCCGCTCCCACCCTCTTCTCGGGCCGTGTTAATCGCCGTAATATCACCTTCCAGAATTCCTTTATCATCCACGCCAAGCAAAGGGGGAAGTATCTCACTGCTGAGCTCTTTGGCCGGTGTGCCACCTGGGTTGACCTCCAGATGATCAGCGCCAAAATTTACCTGCACCCGAGAATTTTGCGAAAGCGGATAACCAAAATTCAGCCCGACACCAAATTTTTCCGTACGATAATCTGAGAAATTAACCTCAGAGTAATCCAACTCCTCATAAAATACATTAAAACCGCGACTCACCCCATCGGGAGTAAAAAACGGATCGACATAGGAAATACTCCCATAGGTTTGGTATTTAGACGTATTGAGGCCAAAAGCAACTGTTTTACCGGTACCCAGCCAATTTTTTTCGCTGACATTGGCGCCGAGTATCAGGCCGCTACCCTGAGCGTAACCGACGGTGCCGCCAATGCTGCCGGAGGATTGCTCTTCTACGGTATATTCCACATCAATTTGGTCGGAAGTACCCGGCACCTCAGTGGTTGCCACCTGAACCTCTTTAAAAAAGCCCAGCCGTTCCAACTCCACCTTGGATTGTTCAATACGTGCTGACGATGCCGAGGCGGCTTCCATCTGTACCATTTCCCGGCGCAAAACCTCATCGGAAGTACGGGTATTACCGCGAAAATTAATTCGGCGAACATAGGCCCGCTTACCAGGATCAACAAAAAAAGTTATTTTTACCGTCTTATCTTCATCATTGGCCTCGGGAATACCTCTTACTTCGGCAAAGGTATAACCTTCATTTCCGAGGCGCTGGGTAATCCATTCGGAACTTCTCGTCATCAGAAACTGCGAGAAAGTCTGCCCCTTGCGCAACCACATTAAACGTTTAATTTCTTCCTCTGGAACAATAAGATCTCCCGCGAGCTCCACTTCAGAAACTTTATACACATCACCTTCGGAGATATTTATGGTAATAAATACACTTTCTTTATCCGGGCTGAGAGAAACTTGTGTGGAATTGTTCCTAAACTGCAGATAGCCGCGATCCAGATAAAAAGATTTTAATTTCTCTAAATCACCTTGGAGTTTTTCACTGGAATACTTATCGTCATTTTTGATCCAGGACAACCAGCCTGTCGTTTGTAATTCAAAAATCTCTTCTAGCTCGCTGTCAGAAAATGCTTCGTTGCCCACCACATTAATATGCTTGATGGCGGCGACCGAGCCTTCGTCTACAACTACTTTCAACTCAACTTGATTGCGCGGCAATTCTTTTACTTCTGTGCTGACACTGGCACCATAACGACCTTGGGCAACATATTGACGCTCCAACTCCTGGGCTAGCCCCTCAAGGGTGGCACGTCTAAAAATTTGCCCCTCTGCCAGGCCATTGTCACTCATACCCTTGAGCAGATCTTCAGTTTTAATGGCCTTATTACCGGTAATTTCTATTTTGGCAATGGCTGGGCGCTCGCGCACAGTAATCACCAGTACACCGTTTTCTC
>JAHZJJ010000179.1 GCA_022600975.1 Gammaproteobacteria bacterium | reverse complement strand
CGTCTCTCGGGACTGCGTTTATCCGCTTGTGTTCCTGTTCGAGCAAGCATATCCCGCATCCGCAGTTCTGCCTCTCGGGATTGCCAATCCGAAGTCTCGGTTTCCAGTTTCTTTTCCTTTGGACCGTGGTCCAATCCTCCTCATCATTTTCCAGTGGGGCCAGGCTGACTTCCGCAACTACTGGGTGCCGGTTTCCGAACGATATTTCCCCAGGGGTCCGTCAGATCTTAAATGGTCCGCTTATGATTTTTATTGATTTTTGAAGAGTATCACTTTAGATCTAGAACAATCATTTTAGATCTAGAATAGCATATTAACTAAAAATTATATCTTCCTTTCAAAAAGATGTATATGTGTACCTGCTGCATTTGAGTTTGAGAACCCGATCGCCTTAATCCTTCGCGTCGCCACCGCAACCAGCATATTCCCATTGCTGCTCCAATGGTTGTTCCCCTGGCCGTTCGGGCGGCGTGGTCGGGTTGGGTTGCCCCCACGCGTTCCGACACCATGGGGCGGGGGATGGCGGTTGCGCGTCCGCGCGCCCATCGGGAGTGGGGGGCAGAGGGGTCTCCATTTTGATCGTTCCTGAGCCGCGCGCGCGAGCACATGCATTCCAAATTGTATCATTGATGTTCGATCCGACTGTTTTCGTTTGGTTTTGTTCACTCAGGTGGGCCGCACGCACTATTTTTACTTGGGCGGACGAGCGCTCGCGGAATGTCTTTAAACACAATTACGTTTTGCGCGATGTATCGGTTGCGCCAACCACCACCTCTGCCGCCACGCCCGCCGCACCCCGCGCCACAAACCCACACGGATCTAAACCGAAAGAGGTGTGCAACTTTGCCCCAGAACAGGTGCCGACACGACCACATTGGGCGGACGAAGGACACGACGACGACGAGCGCGTCAAACAACAACCAACGCAACGAGTGGCTAGAAACCGCCGCTGCGAAACGAGAAACCAACAACGACGATCTAGCAGTATGCCAGGCCAATGCATAGCAGAACAGCGAGTGAACAATACATGTACACAGGGAGAAGCGATAACTTTCAAAACCGTTTCAGGGAAGGCGCGTTGGCGACACATAGACAAAACACAACAAAAAACTTGACATGTTATGTCTATGCCCGGGTACTCCAGGGAGGCTCCGACTGACTGCCTCGCTCACCAGCGGTCGCGCGGCGCCGCAGCGAGAAATCCAGGAAGCCCTGCTCGAGGTATGCAATAGACAACCAACACACGCTCAAACACCAACCGCCACAACTGCCCACCCCATCGCCCATCCTACCACCCACCCCGCCGCCAATCCCGACCCCTGCACCATCCTGACCATTAAACCTCAGCCGCGAAAACACGCGCGGTCGCGCCATGTGTCGCTGTTTGGCCCCGAACGGTTCCAACATTCAACGGTGCGACTGTTGCGTGGCGTTGGGGTGGGGTGCGTTTTTGCTGTGGATGGTGGTGTGGGTTGTTGTTCAGGGTTGGTGTTGTTGTGGTTGCTGCGGGGATCAGTGCGAAGACTGCGGTGGTTATTGTGGGGTGGTGGGTCGTGGGCGGGCTGTGCGCAGGCGGGCGGGCGACGCGACGACAATGGCAACACTACGGTGCCCAGGACAACCACAGTGCGAGAATTCCCGCTCGAGTGCCCCCCTCCCAAAGGAGAAAACACGTGTTTTTTCGTAAGCGCGCATCATGCCCAACACTCTTCGCCCAGGCCGACAGCCCAAGGAAGTCGTGTGCGTAATGGCAAACTGGATTGTTTGCGATGTTTGATGTATGCGCATGCGCTGCACCGTTCGCTCGGGCGCGCATGCGGGCACGCGCGTTGGTGTTTTGTTATGTTTCTGATCGCAATGGGAGCTACTGTTTTGGTTGCTGGCCGTCGAATCCGAAACAAACAAATATACATACATAGTATTTTATCTATAAATGTCATTCTGATGGAGGGGGGGTGGTGGAACGTGCGGGGGTCGATGCCGCGCGGCGATCTATGCCGCCGCCGTGCACCCCGCACCCAGGGGAGGGGAGAGCAATTGAAGGGCGACGAGAAAACAGGACGCGTACCCTCCCCACACACACAGACAAACGGGCACACATACACACACACGCGCGCGCGCACCCGCACACACACGCACGAACACACACACACACAAACAAATGGTCTCCACCTGTATTATACTCTGATGGCCTCTCGGGCGCGGTCTCCCGTGGCGCGCTCGCAGATGTGCGAACTTGAAGGACGAGGAATGAGGAATAAGCAATGTGCCCAACCAGAAGAAATGATCGGAACCTGTAGGCTGAGGAGGGGATGACTCTTATGTTGTAAAAAGTACACGAAGAGGCATCAGAAGTCGTAGGCGAGACTTTGTGTGGAGTTGGACGCTTTGCTGCGTTCGACTGGTCCGGACTGTCTGGCTGAATGTGGCGCGCGCCCTTTCGGCAAACGAAAGTGAAGTGGGCTCCGCGCAGCGCGTGCACCGCCACGCCACTGCAACGCTGAGTGCTTGAATTTGCGAGCGGGAGGGGGAGAGTGAGATGGCAAGAGTGACATACATATATATATAAAGAAATGAACATAAAGAAACAGAAACCGAGACAGAGAAAGAGAGAAAGAGAGACAGAGAGAGCGAGAGAGGGCGAGAGAGATCAT
>JAHZJJ010000039.1 GCA_022600975.1 Gammaproteobacteria bacterium | reverse complement strand
TACTCTGGATAAGGTCAACCCAGAAAGTTTACGGCAGAATGTGGCGGCCTGGGTGGTTGTGTCATTTTTGACGGCGGAAATGCAGGGAGATTTGGGGCGGGTAACCAACGCCGACTAAGTTTTGACTTCAGAGTGCTGGGCGAATAAAGCCCAGTACTCATAGTCAGATCAACTTGGTTACCATGCTGTGGTTTGTTAACTCTCAAAGCTATTTAGGGCACACTGCCGCTTTTGCTACTCGCAACATTGGCTCATCGGCGCGAAAGATCAGCCCGTGAATTTCTGTAGTGTATTGCCCCTGCAGCAGCTGCTGCAGGAACTGAACTATCTGCAGGGAAATTTCTTGGCCAGGCACCAATACTGGAATCCCTGGTGGGTAGGGTACAATTTCATCGGCGCAAATACGCCCCACCAACTGCAATTGCCCATCGGTATCTACCAGCGATACTTCTTCAGTCTCAGCAAAATAGGCATCTGCCGGTAAACACTTGAGTTGGGTAAATTCTGGTAGTTGACGCACAAGGCCGGTATGGCTGCGTTGACGCGGGTTGAGTGCCAGTTGTTTGAGTGCGTGAATTAAACGCATTAACTTGCTTTCTGTACTACCCAGAGTAACCAGAATACTGATGGTATTGTGGGTGGTTTTTTCTACTTGTATCCCATATTGGTCGAACAGCTTGAGTTGAATCTCGTTGCCGGAATAACCGCTGGCTGAAATGTCGATCGTGACCTTGGTAGGGTCGAGGCGGATATTGTCATCGACCAATGCTTTTGGTATCAAATCTTCCCGCGTTAAGGCGCTAAACACCCCGGTATTATTTACTTCATTGCGTAAGGTTTCCACCATGCGCAAGCAATGCTTTAAGCGTCCAAAGCCTTCCATCGCCACCTGCTTGCGCGCCACATCCAAACTGGCAATCATCGCGTATTGAGGGCTGGTGGAGGCGTGCATATTTAAATTTTCACGAAAGCGAAATTCATCAAAATCCGGATCCTGCACGTGAATCATGCTCGCCTGTGAAAATGCAGAAAGCGTTTTATGAGTGCTTTGAGTGACATAATCTGCGCCGCACTCCAGTGCGGTGGGCCGCAATTCTGAATGGAAATAACCATGGGCGTACCAGGCTTCATCAATCAATACTTTAACGTTGCGTTGGTGAGCGTAATCAATGATCGGCTTTAGGTCATAACGCAGGCCATCGTAAGTGCAGGAGGTAATTACCAGCAGGCGGGCGTCACTGTGTACTTCCAATGCTTGCTCGATGTCTTGTCGACATACGGGGCCATAAATACCGTATTGAGGATGTAGTGTCGATTTAAGGTAGATAGGCTCGCAACGGTTCATGATGACGGCATGGTGCACCGATTTATGGCAGGCCTGATCTACAATAATTTTGCCACCACCACCAAGGATTTGTTGGATGACCACCTTATTGGCCGTGGAGGTGCCATTGGTGAGGAAAAAGCTATGTTTGGCACCAAATGTCTGCGCAGCTAGATCCTGTGCTTCTTGAATGACTGAATGTGGCTCTAGCAGGCTGTCTAAGATTTGTACGGAAACGGATAGATCGGTATTAAAAACATGTTCGCCTATAAAGCGATAGAAATCTCCCACCCAGGGGCTGTTACGCAGGCTATCGCCACCGGAGTGGCCGGGGGTATGCCAGGCATCGCGGGCAGAAAATACATAATCTTTTAAGGTGTCGGCAAAGGGAGTTGCGGCGCGGCGAGCAATCGATGCCTGCACCAAGCGAAACATATGATTAAAGTTGCCTTCGCGGCGATCAAACAGCTCATCATAATGTTGGCATTGTGATGAAAAAGCGGCCAGATTAGAAGCTTCAGATGATGAGTGCTGTGCTACTAAAAATAGGTTGAGCCCAGCGCGCTGGTGGCGAACCTGCTCTGCCAGCGCTTCTGCGGCGGCTAACCCTTGGCAGCCGGTTCCGGCATCCACGATCAGGGCTTGTAGTTGATCCTCTTCGTCCAGTATTTTTTCTAGGGCGCTAGCAGTCGCCGTGGAGAAGGTGAGGCCGTAGGGATTTTCATGCTGACTGGCAACGGCGTTGAGTGCGTCAGCCCATTGGCCGAGCAAAGCATGCTCATTGCCAACTATCAGTACTTGGCATACCTGTGGTTGGCCAAGTCCGCTCGAAGTGCCCAAATCAGGCATTGTCAATTCTAAACCCATAGCAATTCGTCTTACCTCTCAGATTAGGATGGGAATACTAAAGGAGTACGCTAAGAAATAATGACAAAAAGGGTAAATTAGCATAAAAAGCCAAATAAATACCTGTATAAAGTTAAAAATATTAAATTTTGACAAATGGCCACATATTGAATCTTTATGGTTACTAGTGTGCCAGTGCATTTATGTACTTTTTAATTTGAAGAAATGGTGCGCCTATAGAACCATTGAAAGGAATACAACTTACTCCTCAACCTTTAATGCGTCGTCGATAGCTTTGTAAAAGAATAGTGCGGTCAGAATTCCCGGTGCTGTAATGCACAAGCACTGTAGCTGCATACAAAATTCCACCAGGGTCAACTGTCAATGGAACAGTGTACGGTAAAGTTTAAAAGCTAGTGAGCGCGAACGCTGCAGTAGTAGATTGATTGCTATGTTGCGCCATGAAGGACAATATTGAACACCAATGTGAACGGAAGTGCGTAGGTAGAGGTGGGGTCTAATTCCAGCTAGCTATAAAAAATTGTGTAATTACACAATTTTTTGAGGTTGCTACTTTCCTGGACCTTTTTGTCATGTACTGATCACTATTTTCTGGTATGAATGAGCTTGCCTTAAATATCATTGATTTTTTGGCATACCCAAGTTTAAACCAATTCATTAAAGGATTTGTCATGAATATAAAATATTGTATTGCAATGGTGGTTATTGGAATTTTACTAGCTGTTGGAGTTCAGGCAAAAACGTTTAAATATGAAATTCAAGAGATGAACTCATCGGGGAGTGGTTTGGATTACCCGGGTCTTGACCTGAATGGAGCCACATCCGGTGCTATTACAATAGAGCAAGCATCCCCATCGGAGCCTGCGATACTTACTTCGCTCGAGATCAACTTTCCACTTGCTGCCAGTTTGTCGACTAAAGCCTTTAGCGAACATGACAATGTATTTCGCACTTCAGTAAATCGGGCCTGGGTATATCGTCAGCTCAATGTGGAAATGCATGGTTTCGATATTGCTTTTCCAAATGATCAATTTGTTAATATTGATACCTATGTGTCTGAGGGGGATGGATTTTTGAATGATAACCAGCCAATAGGATTGGGTCAGCCGTTATTTAATGCCAGTGGGCGTCTGGTTGACGTAACACCGAGTCAGGTGGTTGATACCAAGACCCTGACTGTGGATGGCAGTAAGCTTAAATTAGCTTTGATAAATCAGGTGATTTCAGTGCCTGAACGCGGCCTGGAAAGTGCCATCGTAATTGATTCGCTATGGTTTGGAAGAGGAGAGGAAAGATTATATGTTGCGGTGAATGCACCCAATGATGTCTCGAAATTCTATAAGCCCTACAGAATAGCAATCACTACAATTCCCGGGCCAAACGAAGAGGAGAATCTTATTCGCATTTTTGCAAAAAATGAAGTGAATGGAGAGTTTGAGACAGAAGAGTTCCCCTTACAGGACCTTCTGGATCAGGCTTATCCTGTCAGCCGGTAATTTTCAGTAGGTTTTTTTAGATGGGGGTGCGAAGTTTTACCCCCATATTTTGCAAAGTTCCCTGTAGGTTAGGATATTTTTTAGCGTGTAAATGGCTATTCGCTTGAGGTATTAAAATTGAAATATTTAATGGGGTCGAGTATAGAAGTGAATTTTTTGGATTTTTGTAAGCAGAAAAAAATTTTGAAAGCAAACAATAAGTTGGCATTTGTTTAAGCGAGGGTATTGAGCTGCGATGACCACTCTAAATCCCGTAGCCGCACCTTCCACAGGCGCCCTGTGCTACTCGGCCAGTCATAACCCACCAGCAGGCCGCGCTTGTCGACGAAGCAGTGGGCATCGCGCTCTGCTTCATCACCGTGGTAGATAAAGGCACTCACTTCGTTGCCCAAGTCTTGAGCGCCCAGCGTTGTCGCATCCCCGACTACGGTTTGGGCCTGACGATGGCTCACCCGTGGTGCCAACAGCTTGCCACGCTGAGATGGATCGACAATGTCCGGTGTTACCACTTCACATCCTTCTTTGAATTGGCTTAAATTTATTAATAATGGCCCCATAAAAATCCGCATTAATGGAAATAACAGCCGTGCGCCCTCGCTGAGGACTCTATGTTGTGGTCCATTAGGGCCGCACCAGTGTGCATCAACTGGGTTGTTTAAGTGGGCATTTTTACCCGCGGGGGTCAATAATTGATAGCGTGCACTAACTTCTCCGGTTTCATCCCGCCAGTGTAAAAGACACTCAGTTACCAACTTGGCGCTTAATACTGCGCGGGCAGTAATGCCAAAGCCCAGTTCGCCCACTAGACGCTGGCTGGTCAACAGGCGCCGCCCTTTTTTGTCTCGCCCCAGTTGCCAAGTGTCCTGCACGGGCATGGTTCGACCATCACAACTGTAATGATAACATCCCTGAGCAAGGGTCTCAGTGAACTGCATAGTGGTCTCTTGCCTGTGTTGTCAAAATATTGCTATCAAAATGGATGTAAAGCTTCCAGCACTTTGGCTGCCAGTTTCAAATACTCGGCTAGGTCTTGCTAAAGTATTGCACAAACGATTACTGTTTGGCCGGGTTTCGCGCCAATAGTAAAATCTTTAACGCATCAGTATATAATGACAGGTTGCCAAGGGGGCGGATAGCTCAATGATGGTGATCACAAAGAAGTTTGAGTAAATTCCTCTTGCAGAGGGCTAAGTCTTAATAGGCCTTTATGTGCTGTTTTGTTCTCCAACGCCACCTGTATGCTTTTTACTGAACCAAAAGATGGAGTGATAGTTAATACAGAAAAATTATAAATGTCATAATATTGGGTTTTTTGCCGCTATAAAAAATGCAAGTCTAGATCGTATTTTTTCCTAAAGTGCAAAGATCATTTTTAATTTATCGTTAAAGAAATTTGTAACCATGCTTAACCTAGCCAAAAAACGTATAATTATGATTCACGGGCTCGATTCTAAGCCGCCTAAAAAAACATTGCATGACCTGTGGCGCTACACTTTGATAGAGAATATTCGTATCATCGATAAAGCTGTGGCTGAGGCATTGCGTGAAAACCAAGAAGTGTTTGAGTCAGCTTACTGGGCAAATGCAGTTCCACATCATATTCCTGATGATACACAATACTGTAGAAAGCTTAAGCGGCAAATAAATAAAGTCCTTGAGGAACGAAGAAACATAAAAGATAAATTTCATGTTGGAGTAAAAGAAAGCGTCGGTGCATTTTTTAAGGATAGAGGCCTTGATCTGGCAAAACTGCTTACCGGTGCTTTGACAGTAAAGGACGATGTAATAAAAAGATTGTTTAAAGAAATTGAGTTGTACGACCAGGATCAATATATTGCCGATCGAATTCGTTTGCCGCTAGAAGAGGCGTTACGGCGAGCCTGGGATGATGGGTGTGAACCAATAATTTTATCTCATAGTATGGGTACCTTTATCGCCTATGATGTGTTGTGGCGTTTTTCGCACCGCCAAGTGCAGGGCTTTAAGGAGTATAGGGAAAAGAAGGTAAAAATATTGGTAACCATGGGCTCCCCTTTGGGAGAAGCTGCCATAAGAGATTTGCTGTTTTCCAAGTATCATACTTGTATTTCTGAGAGAAGCTACTTCTCTAATGTGTCCTATTGGCACAATTACGCATGTCTGGGGGATGTGGTGGCACATCAGAAAAATTTTTCAGACTTGTTTTATGCGCCCATGCAAAAGTTGAATTTGATTCCAGGCAACACTAAAAAATCCAGGCGAACCATCGATTACAGTGATCTTCATAATCCCTTTGAGGTGGTTTCTCACTCAGGGAACCAAAACAAAGAAAAGCGCAACCCCCATAAATCTTATGGGTACCTAGCTCAGCCTAGACTTGGAAGTTGGATAGTGGATTACTGTCGGGAATTATTAGTATAGATAGTATTTAATCACGTAAAAATACTGATGTGATGTTGCCCATTGCTTCCATTTCCCAGGATGGCGTTGTTAAATTTTGCTAAGGCTCTCTTTAAAAGAGAGCCTGGTCAAACTCCATTAAAGTTGTACTACCGGCGCGCACACTGGCAGCTAGCGCCGTGCTTTGAGGTAGTAAGCGAGCAAAAAAGAATTGCGCAGTTTTTATTTGACTGAGATAGAAATCATCCTCAGTAGCTTTCGGCTGCGCAACTGCCGCTACTTTTGCCCACATAAATGCATAGGTTAAGAATCCGAACAGATGTAAATACTCCACCGCAGCAGCACCGGCGGTATAGGGATCTTTTTGATGGCTATCAATTAATTGTGCAGTAACAGAACGCAAGTTTTGCAATGCGTCTGCCAATGGTTGAATGAACTCAGCTAGGGCCTGATGATCCCTTTGCTGATGAATAAAGGCTTGTACCTCTTCACTAAATAGCTCAAACCCGGCGCCTTTGTTGGCGAGAATCTTGCGGCCTAGCAGGTCCAATGCCTGAATACCGTTGGTGCCCTCGTAAATCTGGGTGATGCGTAGGTCGCGTACCAGTTGTTCCTGCCCCGACTCACGAATATAACCGTGGCCGCCGAATACCTGTTGCCCCAATAGAGCACAGTCGAGCCCCTTATCGGTGAAGAAGGCCTTAGCTATCGGTGTTAGCAGGGCAGTCAATGCTTCGGCTCGTTGCTGCTCCGCTCCAAAACCGTACTTCGACAGATCCAACCATTGAGCAATATAAGTGGACAAAGCGCGGGCACCACCAATCAGTGCTTTCTGGGTCAGTAACATACGCCGTACATCCGGGTGCACAATAATCGGATCGGCGACCTTGCTGGGAGCCTGGGGGCCGTCGGGTGCGCGGCTTTGGAGGCGATTGCGGGCGTATTCTAGCGCATTTTGGTAAGCGCGTTCGGAGATACCCAACCCCTGTATGCCGACCCCAAGACGCTCATAATTCATCATTGTGAACATAGCGGCGAGACCCTTGTTCACCTCGCCCACTAGCCAGCCTTTGGCGCCGTCGAAATGCATCGTGCAGGTGGCGGAGGCCTTAATGCCCATTTTTTTTTCGATGGAACCACAATTGACTGCGTTGCGCTCACCGAGGCTACCGTCTTCATTGGGTATAAATTTTGGTACCAAAAATAATGAAATACCCCGGGGCCCGGCTGGAGCGTCAGGCAACTTGGCCAGCACTAGGTGAATAATATTTTCGGTCAGATCGTGATCGCCGCCAGTAATAAAAATCTTGCTGCCCTTGAGGGCATAGCTGTCGTCGGCTTGCGGTACAGCTTTGGTGCAAATAAGGCCCAGATCGGTACCGGCATGGGCCTCTGTGAGATCCATGGCACCAGACCAGATGCCTTGATACATTTTTGGCAGATAGCGCTGTTTAAGCTCAGTGCTGCCGTGAGTGTCTATTGCCAGACAGGCGCCGGCCGTAAGTGTCGGGTAGAGCGAAAAAGAAACGTTGGCAGCGGTAGTGATTTCCTCCATTTGGGCACCGAGCATTTTCGGCATACCCATGCCACCAAATGTCGGATTGCCGAGCAGCCCACACCAGCCACCCTGGCGATATATTGCATAGGCTTCAGTAAAACCTTTAGGGGTGGTTACTCTGCCGTCTTGCCAGTGGCAACCCTCTTCGTCGCCGCTGCGATTGAGTGGTTCAAGGGTATTGGATGCCATTCTGGCCATCTCTTCAAGAATGGCATCGGCTGTTTCCCGGTCAATTTTGTCCGCGAGCTCTGGCAGCCGAGCCCATAGTTGCTCGGCAGAAAATACCTCGTGCAGCAAAAAATTTATTTCTCGCAGTGGCGCTTTATATTCAGTCATTTTCTGCCTTCCAAGCAACTGTTTTAAACAAGCGTTTGAATTTAGGTGCGCACCTCATAAATGTCAAGGCAATCAAGTAAAAATGACAAGCTAACGATTTTCACCAGGTTGCCGCTTTGCCTGAAAGTTCAGTAATGGTTCGAGATCTAGTCGCGCTGCTGGGCTCTCTGGTTGATGCGGGCTTGGCTCAAATGGCAGCACGCCCAGGCAGGGAGCGGGCAATAGTGCTTTTAAGGTTTGTAGGTTTTCATCTTTCCGTGCCATACCTTCAACATTAAAATTGGCCACCCAGCCCGCCAGGAGAAGCCCATCTTGGTGCACAGCTTCCGCCGTTAACAACGCGTGGTTGATACAACCGAGCTGCATACCTACCACTAAAATAACCGGCAATTGTAGTATTTGTGGCAAATCGGACAGAAAACTGCGCGGTCCCAAAGGTACTCGCCAGCCTCCAGCCCCCTCAATGAGCACTAAGTCTGCTGAACTGCTCATCACCCCACGGCAGATGCCGCTTAACTGTGCTGGTCTAAGCTGCTTACCAGCTTCGCGAGCAGCAATATGTGGCGCAATCGCAGGCTCCAGGGTCACTGGATTTACTTGTTGGTAAGGTAATTCTAGGGTCATGGCGTGCTGTAGCGTCAATGCATCGTCGTTACGCAAACCGTCATCGGTTCTGGTGCAACCCGAAGCTACTGGCTTTACTGCAGCGGTTTTTAAACCTTGCCTAGAAGCGGCAGTTAAAATTGCTGCACAAACATAAGTCTTACCTACATCGGTATTAGTACCGGTAACAAAAAAGGTTTTAGCCAACGTGTTTCTCCGATTACATTCAATTTTACTTGACGATGTTTAAATTGATGGTAAATTAGTCAGCTTGTATAAAAGACGATCAATTTTGTTTTGACTCCTGCCCTGATCTAGAGCATTTAAATGCTAAAAACCTTTGAAATAACCGATTCTTTACCTAAAAAATTATGCGCAAGTTATTATTCCCTTTATTAATGATGCCCGTCTTTGCTTTTGCCAGCATGAAGCCCGTCGACCGAGTGGAGGTGTACAAATCCAAATCACTGATGCAGTTAAAGCGTAATGGCCGTGTGGTCAAAAATTATAAAGTGGTCTTTGGTGGCCGTCCAAAAGGCCACAAGCGGTTTCAAGGCGATCAGCGAACCCCCGAAGGTTTGTATAAACTGAACTACAAAAAAGCGGACAGCAAGTTTTATCGCGCTATTCAAGTCTCATACCCTAACCAGGCGGATCGCGCTTATGCGGCCAAACATGGCAAAAGCCCCGGCGGCAATATTATGATCCATGGACACAAACCTAAGTGGAAGGGGCTCAAGGGCTATCTTACGCGCAACAACTGGACTGAAGGTTGTATTGCGGTGACCAATGAAGAAATGGATGAAATTTGGGCTCTAGTCAAAGTGGGGGTGCCGATTGAGATTTTTCCATAGGTTGCAGTTGTTGTGGTTCCTAAGTTTCTAGGCTCTATGGTTTTCTATTGTGCGGCGATTGAGCCTTTTGCCTCGTCTTTACTTAAATTTAAATAAATTACCTGGTAAGTTGCCGGCAACCCTGCCGCAGTGCGCAAGCTTTCATAGGCGGCCTTCAATTGTTGCAATTTATTCCGGCTCGATAAGCCCTTTGCCGCTGCGTGGTTTATATTGTGAGCACCGATATTTTTCAGGTCGCGCATCAAATTTAGCGTGTTAGCGCAATGCATTACTCGCTGCTCCCCAAGCATGGCAACGTTAAACCCATTAGCACGTGCTGCGGACTGCCAATTGTCGGCGGGCAAAAAACGGTTTACATGCACAGCGTTGTCGACCTGAGCCCAGCTTTGTTCCAATTCTCGTAGTGTTCCCGGCCCCAGAGTAGCTATCAGGGCGCGACCATTAGTCGCCATGACGCGTCGAATTTCCCTAAACAACTGCGGCAACTGATAGCACCATTGCAATGCTAGGCTGGAAAATACTAGGTCAATACTCCCACTCGCTAATGGCAGTTGTTCCGCATCAGCGGCTATATAGCCATTTGCCACAGGTCTTTTGTTGCGCGCAAAAGCGAGCATTTCCGCAGCGATGTCCAGAGCGATAATTTGTGCTGCTGGAAAAGCGCGCTGTAGCAACTGGCTGCCGTAACCGGTGCCGCTGCCCAGATCCAGTATCCGCCGTGGCTGCCAGTGGTTTTCTGCCTCTCGCAACAGCTGGCGGCACACAGCGCGTTGTAAGTGCGCGGCGCCATCATAACTGGCTGCCGCACGGCCAAAAGAGCGGGCCACTGCAGCTTTGTCGAAAGCGGTTACTTGTTTGCCTGACTCAGTGGACGCGGTGATGGAGGAAACAATCCCGGTGATTGCTTGTGCCACGCGCTCGGGAAAGGAAATATGTGGTGCATGCCCAGCTTCGTCAACAATTTCTACAGTTGCCCCCAGTTCACGTAATTGTTCAGTCGCTGCAATTGGTATCAGAGCGTCCCGTTGGCCGAAAACATGCAGTGAAGGCAGAGTTGAGGTGGCCAGTAATGCGCGGTTATCCCAGCGCGCTAGAGCTTCCAGAGCTTGTGTCCAGGCTGGCGTTATAGCTATTGGCTGCCATTGCTTCAGTTGTTTTAGCAGCTTGCGCATGGCTTTATCGCCATGGGCTTGCAGGCCGCAGAACTGTTGCCAGGCGGCACCGGCGTCGGTGTTAAAAGCACGGCTAAATCGGCAAAAGGTGGCCGCGGCCATACCGGGGCTAGCTGTACTGCCGATAAAGCGACTATTGGTGGCAATAGTTACTAGAGCAGTTATTTTATGCGCCGCTCGCGCTGCTAACTTGACTGCCAGCATACCGCCGAGAGACCAGCCGATTAGCAGGCAGTTGTGGGGCAATTGTTGTTCCAGTTGCTGTAGTAACTTTTCGTCATCGGGCCAAGAAAGATTGGCATTTGTGCCAAAACCGGGCAAGTCGATGGCGGTTACCGGCAGTGAGGTATTTAAGCACTTTAGCAGCGGCTGCCAGCAGCGGCTGTCATTGCCCCAGCCGTGCAGTAGAACCAAATGTTCTAACCTAGGTGACGATTGCTTTGTCATGGGTGCAGTAGCTGTCGCTGACGCAAAACTTCCGCCAGCGCTTGTAGTAATTGATCAAGCTGCGTCCGGTTATGGTTAGCACAGAGGGTGATGCGCAGGCGTGAACTGCCAGCGGGCACGGTGGGCGGGCGAATGGCGCCGACCAAAAATCCCATGTGCTGCAGTTGTTCCACCACCGCCATAGTGGTTTGTACACAACCCAGCGGCAGCAGCTGTATGGCGCTGTCGGAGAAGGCCAGAGGCAGTTTTAATTGTTGCGCCCGCTGGCGAAAGTAGTGGATTAATTGCCACAGAGTTTTTTTGTGCGGTTCGCGCTGCATAATTTCTAATGCAACAAGGCTGCCCGCTGCCACTGCTGGTGGCAGTGCTGTGGTATAGATATAAGTGCGGGCAAACTGTCGTAGATAGTCAATCAGGGCCTTTGAGCCAGCAATAAAAGCGCCACTGTTGCCAGCGGCTTTGCCCAGAGTGCCCATAATAATCGGTGCCTCTAGTGGGCTCAGCCCGGCGGCGGCGGCACTGCCAGCAAAAGGGTGTGAATCACTGCCCATAACCCCAAAACCATGGGCCTCATCCACCATCAACCAAGCATTATACTGAGTGCATAGGGCGGCTATTTCAGCCAATGGTGCGCGATCGCCGTCCATACTGTAAACGCCATCCACCGCTAGTAAAATATTTCCTCCGGCTCGCTCGCAGTGTGCTCTTTGCAGTTGGCGCTCTAGTGCTTCAAGATCATTGTGGGCAAAGCGTAGCGAGCGGGCGCCACTCAAGCGGCCACCGTCAATCAGCGATGCATGATTGAGTTTGTCTTGAACGATAAAGTCACCGCGCTTTATCAAGGCAGTAATAGTGCCGACATTGGCCATATAACCACTGCTGAATAACAACACGGCTTCGCGGTCGGTCAGTTTAGCGATTTTATGCTCTAACTGTTGGTGGACTTGCAAATGGCCATTGATCAGATGAGCAGCGGTAGCGCCAGCACCCAGTTCGGCACCCCGTTGTTGAGCAGCAATCACTTTGGGGTGGGTGGCGAGGCCCAGGTAGTCGTTGCTGGAAAAAGTGAGCAGAGCGCAATTATCTACCAGCGCCATTGGCCCTGGCGCACGGGCCAAAACTTTTTGCCGACGATAAAGGTTTTCATCCCGGCGCTTTGTTAATTGCTGCTGCAACATAGTTTGCAAAGAATCGGGAGCGGCCACAGCAGTTGTCATAGTGGCACTCATTCAGCGGCTGGCGTCATAAAAAAATGCATCGTTTTGTTGCGCTGCCAACTGGGATTGCAGCTCTGTTTCCACCGCTGTTTCATCCGCATATTGTTGATAGGCCTCAGGCTCAATACCAAGGCGTGCAAACAATTGCCTATCCCGATTCGTTTCCGGGTTGGTGGTAGTTAAGAGTTTTTCGCCATAAAAAATAGAGTTGGCACCGGCAAGAAAAGCGAGCGACTGCATTTCGTCGCTCATGGCCTCGCGCCCGGCGGAGAGGCGCACGTGGGATTTTGGCATCATGATACGCGCCACGGCAATGCAACGAATAAATTCAAACGGATCGAGATCTCGCTCGTTTTCCAGGGGCGTTCCTGCCACTTTGACCAGCATATTGATCGGTACTGATTCCGGCTGTTGTGGTAGATTGGCCAGCTGCTGTAATAACCCAGCGCGGTCTTTTTCACCCTCGCCCATACCGAGAATACCACCAGCACAGACTTTCATGCCCGCGGTGCGCACATTAGCCAGGGTATCGAGACGATTTTGGTAACTGCGGGTAGTGATAATTTCGCCATAATACTCTGGTGAGGTATCCAGGTTGTGGTTGTAATAATCGAGGCCAGCTTCGGCCAGCTCACTGGCTTGATCCTGATTGAGCATACCCAGCGTCATACAGGTTTCCAGCCCCAGAGCTTTAACTTCGCGCACCATCCGTGCCACATAAGGCATATCTTTTTGCTTCGGAGAGCGCCAAGCGGCCCCCATGCAAAAGCGTGTGGCACCACTGGCTATGGCTGCGCGGGCTTCTTCTAATACAGCCTCCACCTGCATCAATTTTTCGCGTTCAAGGCCCGTATCATAGCGTGCACTTTGAGGGCAATAGGCGCAGTCCTCCGGGCAGGCACCGGTCTTAATGGAGCACAGGGTACTGACTTGAACTTTATTGGCATCAAAATGCCTGCGGTGGACCTGTTGAGCGTGAAATAATAAATCGTTGAATGGCAGTGCGAACAGGTTTAATACCTGCTCGCGAGTCCAATCGTTGCGGATATCGGCGGTGGCAGTCACTGGACGCAATCTCCTGTTCATGGCATGCATGCTTATGCAATCAATCGTGGAGCGTCAGTGTAACGGCGGTCAAGGCACTGTCAACCAAATGGAGAAGCAATGGTTTACCAGAAGCGGTTATATGCATTATTGCAACCACTGTTACAACGATTGAGTCATTGCTTGTTGTGTAACCATAGCCCCGTACTCCACAGTGGTATCTGTGCTGCCTGCCAACTTCGGCTACCATTTTTAATCCACAGCTGCCGACTTTGCGCGCTGCCTTTATCCACAAGTGACCACTACTGTGCCCACTGCCAACAACAGCCACCGACAATGGCCGCAACGCATGCTTGCTGGTATTACGCCTATCCAATTGGTCAATTGATCCAACGATTTAAATATCATAAGGATTTTGCTGCCGGAGAACTTCTGGCACAGCTGGCGGCCGAACGATTGCAGCCACAGTGCCATGCTCCAGAAGTGCTGATTCCGATACCACTGCACTGGCGACGTCAATGGCGACGTGGTTATAACCAGGCACAGCTGGTTGCGACAGTGTTTAGCCGCCAGTGGCACATACCCTTGGCAATGGGTTTGTTACGCAAACCTCATCCCAGTAGTGCACAACAAGAGCTGAAGCGACATTGGCGATTAAAAAATTTGCGCCAAAGTTTTTATGCGCACGCACAGGTACAAGGTTTGCATATTGGTCTGGTAGACGATGTCATTACCACCGGTGCCACACTTGAGGCCGCTACGCAGACACTATTGAATGCCGGTGCTAAAACAGTGACTGCCTATGCACTGGCAAGAACGCCTTAAGTTATATCTATTTTAAAAGCATATCTTTAAAGTCATTGGGCAATCCTTGCTATTGGTTAATGGTTAGCATATTAATAACAATACGGTGCGCTTTTTCTAGACTCTCACTAGAGTTATCAAAGGCAAAAGGGATTTCAAATAAATTTGTTATTAGGCTAATCGTTTTAAATGTATTGCTTTATAGTCTTCTGCCAAAAGATTATCAGCGAGAGCTCAAAGAAAGCGCTATTCCCAAGGTTAATAAAATTACAGATGAACTTTCTTTTTCCAAAAAAATAAACTTCTTAACGTTGATAAACCCTACGAAGTAATATGTAAAAAATCTGTGCAAAGAAATGTAGACGTTGCAGTTGAAATGGCAACTAAAAATCAAGGGAAAAACCACTATATGCTTGTCGATGTATCTTTCTTGGAAGGTTGCTGGAGTTCTAACCGAGCAATGGCACCCAGGTTGCTGAGGCTTTCACTGCGCTACTCATAAAAAACTTACAAGCCCCCTCTATCGCCTTTTTGTTAACAAAAGCGTGATAGAGGGGGCTCGTAACAGAATAACTCTGTACTGTCTGCAAGAGTGGGCTTGAATTAATGCCCACTACTATGAAATATCAACAACAGTCAGGCTTTTTCCAAGCTGGCAGGCGGCCCTTGCTGTATTGTATTGCTGCTCTTTTTAACCCTCAGCGTTTCGATAACCTTGTATAAGTTAGGCACCAGCACCAAGGTTACGAAAGTGGCACAAAGTACACCAAAGGCCAGGCTAATGACCATTGGAATTAGAAATTTCGCCTGAATGGAGCGCTCGAACATAATGGGCATCAGGCCGATAAAAGTGGTTACCGAGGTGAGAATGATCGGCCGAAAGCGATCGCGCCCCGCTTGCACCACTGCGTCCATAATTGCCACTCCCTCGGCACGCAATTGATTAATACGATCCATCAATACCAGATTGTCATTGACAACAACACCTGCGGCAGCCAGTAAGCCAAGCAACGACATCATGTCGATGTTATAGCCGAAGAGCAGATGGCCGAGAACTGCACCAACAAAGCCGAAGGGCACTGCAGTGAGGATCAACAGTGGCTGAGAATAGGAGCGAAAGGCGATGGCTAACAATGCATAAATGGTAAACATCGATAAGACAAAAAAGGCCAGAATGGCACTGTTGAATTCTTCTTGCTCCTGCATTTCACCCGATGTTTTTAGTGAAAAGCCGCGGAATTGCTTTTCCCAACTAGGCACATTGTTTTTTCTCAGCAAACTCAGAATTTCTTGTGCGGAGGCATTGCCGGGGGTCAATTCGGCCGTAATTTTCACTGTGCGCCTGCGGTCGCTGCGGCGGATAGTCGTGTATCCGGGAACATAAATCGCTTCGGCCACCGCGCTGAACGGCACTTCGCCCTCATTAGTACGCACGCGAATGCGGTTTATTTGCTCTTCATTAGCTCTTTCTTCCTTTGGATAGCGCAACATTACTCGCACATCTTCGCGGCCACGGGGTATGCGCTGTATTTCTACACCGTAAAATCCTTGGCGCACTTGGCGAGCAACTTCATCGAGGCTAACGCCCATATTGGTGGCGTGGGGTTTGAGTCGAATTTCAATATCTTGGCGCGCGCTGGTCAGATTGTCACGCACGTCATAGACACCGGCGTAACTATCGAGCTGCTTTTTCACCGCATCGGCCGCTGCGTGTAGTTCTTTGATATCACCGGAGGCAGTGCTCAAATTGAGAGACATCCCTTTGCCACTAGTATTTAGTGTGTGTTGGATATCTATTTCCTCAATGCTGGCTGGAAGTTCACCGATATACTCACGCCAGCGCAGCGACAAAGCTTCTGAAGTGACATCGCGATCCTCGCCATTGACAAGTTGCAGCATCACCGTGACATTGCCGCCTCGGGTAAACACCAAGGTATTTTGCAGAAACGGCATATTATTATTTTGCGCTAACATCTGTGGATCTTTGGCCAACTGCTCACCGGCGTGCTCAAATTGCTCCATAACCCGCTCGGCTTCTTCAAAAGACTCTCCTGGTGCCATGGTGGCTTGTAGCCGCAGCAAATCGGAGGATATATCTGGCGCAAAGGCAGAGCCAACGTAACCGCTTTGATAGAGCGCAAACGACAGCCCAAGAGCCATCACAAAAACCATTACCGTACTGCGGCTGTTGTTCAGTGTTTTTTGCAGTAACGGCAGATAGTATTGGTCTCCTGCTTTTTGCATGCCGCCGGCAAACTTTCCCCGCAGTTTTTGTAACTGCATACCGAATTTACTGGTGGCTGTTTTTTCCGGTTTCATATGCACAAGGTGGGCCGGTAGAATTAACAGAGATTCCACCAGTGAAAAAAGCAGGCTCAGCAAAACTACTATGGGCAGAGACAGCGCCATTTTGGCGTTGTTGCCGGGTAAAAACAGCATTGGTACAAAAAATACCATAGTGGACACGACGGCAAAGAGCACCGGGGCCGCAACCCGCTTAACCCCTTCTTCTGCCGCTGCCAGGCCGGTTTTACCGCTGTCATGGGCAGCATGTATTGACTCGCCGACAATAATTGCGTCATCTACCACAATGCCAAGAATCAGCAGAAAAGCAAACAGCGATATCATATTTAGGGTTGCGCCGGTAACGGGCAGCAACCAGAAGGCCCCCATAAACGCCACCGCAATGCCAGCGGTCACCCACGCCGCCAGCAGAGGGCGTAAAAATAACATCAGCAGTATAAATACGAGTGCCAGGCCACCGAGGGCGTTAGTGATGAGCAGATCCATACGGCTGGCATAGCTGTCAGAAAAATCAAACCAGATCTCAAATTCCATACCGGGCGGCAATTGTTCACGGGCTTCAGCCATAAAACTCTTGATAGCGTCAGCCGTATCGACCACATCTAGCGGCTGGCCTTGCAATATGCGCAGATTGATTCCCGGTTTGCCATTGAAGCGGATGGTGGCACCATCCTCTTCAAAGCCATCGTGAATTTTTGCTACATCCCCAAGAAGTAGCTGGGTGCCATCGCTGCGGCTGAGCAGTGGAATTTTGGCAAAATCCTGAGCTGTATAGGCCTGGCCGCGGGTTTGTACCTGAATATCGCCACGTTCGGAGCGCACCATGCCTGCGGGTAGATCGAGTGAAGAGCGGTTTACCGCAGCAGCCACATCGTCAAAACTCAGGTTATAGCGGCGTAAATTGAGTTCAGAAACTTCTATTGAGACCTCGTCGGAACGCTCACCCCATACATCGACCCGGCGCACTCCGGGCAGTAGAGAAAGCTGATCACTCAAATCCAGTGCCGTGTCCTTGAGCTGGCGCGGTGCCACCGGGCCGGCTAGGGTGATAAACATTAGCTGAATTTCATTTTCCTGCAGTGCGATGACCGGGCGCTCAATGTCGGCGGGAAAGGTGTTGATGCTGTCGACTTCTGCTTTAATGTCATTCAGCAACCGCAGTTCGTCATAGCCTTCTACGGCTTGGATCTCTACCATACTGTGACTGCGGCGAGAGCGGGAATTGATTTCTTTAATCCCTTTTACTTCAGCAATCGCCTCTTCAACCCGCACTGTGACTTGTTGCTCCACTTCCGCCGGGCCAGCGCTGGGATAGCTGATGTCCACCCGGACAATGCCGGGGTTGATAGAAGGGAAAACCTCACGTCCAATGTGTGTGAGGCCAAATATTCCGCCGATTACAATCATAATCATCAGCAGGTTGGCCGCTCTGCTGTTGCGTGCAAACCATTCGATAATGCCGTTCATAGGCTAGCCCTCACCACTGGTTGAAACGGCGGTAGAAATGCTACCTTCGCCAGCTTTGGGGCTGGATTTGGTATGCAACTTCAGGCTTGGGGGTTTTTCATTCAAAGGGTTTGGGGTTAAGGTCATACCCTCATAGGCATAACCGAGGCTGGATACCACAACTTGCTCACCGCTGACAAAATCGCCCCGCAGCCACACTTCGTCGCCAATGGTTTGTAACAGCTCTACGGTTTTGAACGCCAGCTGATTTTCGTTGTTTAATACCAGCACTCGATCACCCTCGTGTAGTGCCTGGCGCGGCAGCCGGGTAATGTCTTCTAGTGTTTTACCAGAGATTTGCGCTTCCACAAACAAACCGTTGATCAATGGCGCGGCGCCAGCATAGGGCGCGTCTATTTGTGCCACGGCGTAGACAAAGCGGCTGTTTGGGTCAATATGCGCTTCTGTGCGCACCAGCTTGCCGTGCCACTCCTGCTGTTGGCCGGCGATGGTTGCCGATAAGCGTACAGCTAGGCCATTTTCTAAAGCTCTACCCAAGGGCAGATCCAGCAGTGCCAATTGGTGATCTGTCAGCGGCAGGCGCACCTCGGCAATATCGGTGCTGTGCACCCGAGCTAATTTAGTATTGGCGGTGACATACTGTCCCAAATTCACAAAAGTTTCACTGACGCGGCCAGCAAAGGGTGCCTCTACCTGGGTGCGCTCTAAATCCAGCTGGGCTTGATCCCGATTGGCTTTGGCGACTTCCAGATCCGCTTTGGCGGCATTGAGCTGGGGTTTGCGTAAAAATAAGTCATTGGCATTAGAGTTACCCAAGTCACGCCATTCGCGCTGGGCCTGTTTGGCTTGTCCTTGTTCTTGAGCCAGGGCCGATTCCGCCTTGGTCAATTCTGCTTGCCTGAGGGTTAACGAGTGGCGATAGTCTGCGGTTTCCAGTTGTACCAGTGCAGTGCCCGGGTGAAAAAAGCCCCCGGGAACAAAACTATCGTCGACCTCTTCAATAACGCCGTTAACACGCGCGATTACATCAATTTCATAGCGCGCATTCACCGACCCCTGGCTCGGCACCACCAGGGTATGGCGGCCGGGTTCAGCGTAGAGTATGTCCGCAATCGGTGGCACCGTGGCTTCAGCAACCTTTTCCTGAGGTTTAGGTGCAAGTAGGACTACCGCTGCAATAATAATGCTTCCTACAGCAACAATAATCCCAAGTAACTGGTTTTTCCTTGATAGCTTCACAAATACCCTCTGATTTCAGACTTGTCACGGATTAAATTTAAATCGATAGCGAATTTTACTAGAGCTTTGTTGCAAAATAATCATTTCGGCCACCAGTCGTCGCAGCTCAGTGCGGTTAATCGCAAACTGACGTTTGATTGCAGCATTAACCAGTTTTGCAAGCTTTAGACGTTGGTCTCCAGGCCCACTTAAACCATAATAGCCAGCTTTTTTCAGAGGCCGATTGATCAGTTAACCTTTAGGAGCCTGTCGGACTTAACCGGTCGTAGCGAGAAAAAGACTGGTTTTGGCCATTTTTTATGATGATCCGAGGCGAATAGTGGCTCTATTTAACGAGAACCAGCATAAAAAATGGCCAAAACCGGCTTTTTTGCAGTAGGCCAGTGTTAAGTCCGACAGGCTGCTAGCGTGCAGTTATCTCGGCGCGCGGTAGGCACAAATATAAACTGACATAGTGAACAAAATTTGTCCACACCCCAGAACTAACGAGGATTGTATGTTGGATATCAACACTCAGATTGCCAATGAACTCAATGTGCGCCCGCAGCAGGTAACTGCCGCAGTGGGGCTGCTGGATGGAGGAGCAACGGTGCCGTTTATTTCCCGTTACCGTAAAGAGGCAACGGGAGAGTTAGACGATACCCAGTTGCGCAACCTAGAGGAGAGATTGCGTTATCTGCGGGAAATGGCAGAACGTCGTGCTACGATTCTCAAAAGTATCGATGAGCAGGGCAAGCTGAGTGAAGCCCTGCGCGCGCAGATAGAGGCAGCCGAGACCAAAAACCGACTTGAAGACCTCTATTTGCCCTACAAACCCAAACGGCGCACCAAGGGCCAGATAGCAATTGAAGCCGGGCTTGAGCCGCTCGCCGACGCATTGTTTAACGATCCCACCCTAGACCCGGAAAGCCAAGCACAACAATACATCAATAGTGAACACACTGACGCAGCTTTACAGGTTAAAGATGGCAAGGCCGCCCTCGATGGTGCCAAATTTATTTTGATGGAGCGTTTTGCCGAAAATGCCGAACTGCTGGGCAAGCTGCGGACCTTTTTGCAGCGTGAGGCGCAATTAAAAACCACAGTACTCAGCGGCAAGGAAGAAGAAGGGGCGAAATTCCGTGACTATTTTGCCCACAATGAAGCTTGGCACAGCATGCCCAGCCATCGCGCATTGGCTATTTTTCGTGGCCGCAACGAAGGGATACTAAGTATTAACCTGGGCCTGGCCGATGAAGAGGCCGGCGCAACCCACCCCTGTGAGACGATGATCGCCAGTCAATTTCAGCTCAAAAACGCAGGCCGCGCCGGTGATACCTGGCTTGCCGAAGTCGTTCGCTGGACCTGGCGTATCAAACTGTTGACCGCGCTCGAAACTGACCTGCTGGGGCAACTGCGAGAAAAAGCCGAAGAGGAGGCCATCCGAGTCTTCTCGCGCAACCTGAAAGACCTGTTGCTTTCTGCTCCCGCCGGTCAAAAAACAACCATAGGCCTCGATCCAGGCTTGCGTACCGGAGTAAAAGTAGCGGTGGTTGATGCCACCGGCAAACTATTAGATCACACGACTATTTTCCCGACACCGCCACAGAATCGCCTGCAGCAAAGCGCGGCGATAATAGCGGCACTATGCGAAAAATACCCAGTGGGTTTGATTGCTATTGGCAACGGCACCGGCAGCCGCGAAACCGACCGCTTTGTGGCTGAAACCATTAAGCAGTATCAATTGAAAGTACAAAAAGTTGTGGTGAATGAAGCGGGAGCCTCGGTTTATTCTGCATCAGAGTTTGCTGCGCGAGAATTTCCAGATTTGGATGTGAGTATTCGAGGGGCCATTTCTATTGCTCGCCGTCTACAAGACCCGTTGGCGGAACTGGTGAAAATAGATCCAAAATCCATTGGCGTCGGTCAATATCAGCACGACGTTTCCCAAAGCCAGCTTGCCCGTTCACTGGATGCCGTGGTAGAGGATTGTGTAAACGGCGTGGGGGCAGAACTCAATTCTGCCTCGGCGCCACTGCTAGCCCGAGTTTCTGGCTTAAGCCACTCAATAGCCAACAATATCGTCAATTATCGCGATGCCAACGGTGTATTTAAAAACCGCGAGCAACTAAAAGCGGTGCCGCGTCTCGGCCCTAAAGCCTTTGAGCAGGCAGCAGGCTTTCTGCGTATTAGCGATAGCGAAAATGCGCTGGATAAATCTGGAGTACACCCGGAAGCCTATATAGTGGTAAAGCGCATTGCCGAGCGCAACCAACGTGAAATTAATCGCCTGATTGGCGATGCGGGCTTTTTGCGCAAACTGAAACCAGAGGATTACACCGATGAAAAGTTTGGCCTGCCCACGGTAAAAGACATCATCAAAGAATTGGAAAAACCCGGGCGCGACCCGCGCCCAGAATTTCGCACCGCAAGATTTGAAGAGGGCATAGAAGAGGTTAAACATTTGCGCCCCGGAATGGTATTGGAGGGCACAGCCACCAATGTAACCAACTTTGGCGCCTTCATCGATATTGGCGTGCATCAAGATGGCCTGGTACATATCTCTGCACTTTCTGATCGTTTTATTAAAGACCCCCACGAAGTGATCAAAGCCGGGGATATAGTGACGGTTAAAGTGATGGAAGTAGATGTAGCGCGCAAGCGCATTGCCCTGTCTATGCGCCTGGATGATGAACCTGGGGAGCTTGGTGACGGCAGCCTGCAAAAGGCAGCGGCAGATGAGCGGCGCCAGGCCCAGCGTCATAACCGCAGCAACCGACAGGGTGATAACCAAAATAGTCGTGGCAGCATGGGGGATGTTCTAGCGGCAGCTTTAGCTAAAAAGGTTAAATAGTGCCTGAGAGAAAACCCTCAGAGTTCGCGGAGTTTGTCGCAAAACGTTTATTCTAAAAATAAACATCTCCGCCCCAAGGGGCGGGGTATTAAGTTGAATTCGCACGTTTTGCATTGCTCAGCGTTTATATCACAGCGTAATTTCGTGTAATGTACGTTTGAAATTGCGTGTTATGTAGCCTTGGTCAGCATTACAGAGGCCCATTTAGTAGAGGCTTTAATGCATTAGATTGAGTCCATGAAATTTATTGGCGCCTAACACCTCACATTAATTGCACTTTTCAAAAAAAGTAATTAATGTTGAGCGTGCTGCGATAACGCCTAAAGTAAAACACGGCACAAGCGATAGCAAAACGTAGAAAAAACGTAGAAAAACCGTTTACTGGTGTTATGTAGCCCGCGAGAAACCAAGTAACAAAAGCCCTCGCGGAAACCAGCAACAGTACGCATACAGAAGAACCACAGCATGATCGTGTGAAC
>JAHZJJ010000038.1 GCA_022600975.1 Gammaproteobacteria bacterium | reverse complement strand
TTTCTCGCGGGCTACATGACACCAGTAAACGCAACGGTTTTTATAGGGTTTCTTCTCGTTTGTGCCGTGTTTTACTTTAGTGTTATCGCAGCACGCTCAACATTAATGGCTTTTTTTGAGAAGTGCAATTTAAAGTGTGGGGTTAGGCGCCTAAATTGATGGGTTGTGTAGGGAGGCTTGCTACTTCAATGCTCCTACAGATTCATGCATCAAACTGGGGTGGTCAAATAGGTTAAGTATTGCACCACCTCCGGTGAGCCCCTGTGCCAAGGGTGGCGCCGTTGATGAAAGCGAATATAGGAGCGAATCCACTGGATATACGTTGAAACTGTACGCTTGCTTATATCGTCGTAAAAGCATAAATTCGCAAATCGACTGAATCACCGGTGAAGCACGGGTATTAACCGCTAACGAAGTCAGGAACATCTCAATTTCACGAACACCCATCGTGAAGGATGCCTCATATCATGAAACCGGATAAAACGGGCAATCCAAGAAACATGAGCCCTCTCAGTCGCCCATGCCTTATTTTGACTGCCCTTCAGAACACGAAACTGAGGAATCAGCCTGCCGGAGTTTGTATCAACCGGAGAAGGAATATCGTCCATAAAAGCCTGCTGTCGTTTCATCAATGAGTTCCAGGAACCCAATGCTGTTCAAATAGACAGTAGTCTATTTCCGAAAGCGAATATTTGCCGGTATATTTTCAGGGTTTTGAGTAACTTGTTGTTTTTACAAACAATTAACCCTGTGGATAACATGGAGTTATGCGGCGGCTTGCTGTATAATTCTGAGCAGAAAAAATCGACAAAGTAAATAGCTGATTGATTCTATAGCTAAAAATTAAAAAAATGCGAAATACAGATAAAAAATATGCAGCAAATAAATATACGGCAACCGTCCGTAGAATACGCTGTTATAACTCTTTTCGTATTCAAACGGACAATTCAGATGGATGTAGTGGAAATAAACTATCGAAAGAAAACGGAAAGAAAGAAGAACAAGATTAAAGCTACAACTAGGTACATAGAGTTTTTGATTGAAAACGATCATCTCCTTGAAGCGAAGCATTTTCTAAATGAGTTAGCGTTATTGGAACCTAAAGGGGTTCAGGCAACCGTTCTCGAATATAAAATAGCAATTAGAACTTATGACTATCCTAAGGTTGTTGAAGCTGATGGCAAGTTACATCAGATGGGGATAGAACAACATAAATTGCTTGCTTTGGAGCTGGAGTTCTTCTGCACTAGGAATATTTTTAGTAAAGCTGCGAAGTGTATTGATCTGCTTCTTGACGAGGAAGAACTACCTCCTACAACTCTTCAGTTAGTGATTGAGGCTGTATTTCATATTAATAATTATCCTTTGTTAGTAAGAGTTATCGATTGGCTTAAACGAAAGAATATTAATCTTAGTCAGCGTGCCATGGCAGATGCAAAACGTGTCGCATTGCATGGACTATCTAATACATTGGTAAGTTTTTCGAATGAAAGATTATCTCGTTGCTAAGGTTTTAGAGAACCGCGGACTTCATGTTTCCTCGACGCTGGTATATGAGGCGGTAGAAATTCGATCAGCTTCCAAAGATCTATCAGCTGAAACAAAAGCTCTAGAGGTCTCAATGGAGACTCTTCGTCTTAAGATCGAGCTTTCGCTTAATTGTAGAATTTCGAGCGTTGTCTCAGCTATCAATGAAGATTCTGCTATTGCTATCGCGGACGAGAGGTTTGAAGAAATACTTGACTTGAAATCGTTAGAACTCCCATTGAGTAAGCTGGAGCTAACTAAGTGTGGTTACATAAAGCTACTCAATACGGGCGAAATTCGTCCTCTTAAAGACCCGGGGCATCAATACGATATGATGTTCATGGTTCCGGGAGCATCATTCGTTATGTTAGATGCAACTCAAGTTATACTCTCTCATGATACGGAGCTATCAACTCGCTACAGAAGAGCGTCTCACTGGATTAGGCACGCAAAAAATGAGAAGAATATACAGCTAAGCATTATATTCTATTGGTTCTCAGTAGAAGCACTTTTTAAAGAGACTGAAGACGATCATGTTGGGCCATTTATAAGATGGTTTCTTGGCTTTCCTTCAGGAAAGGGGGCGGCAGCTGTAGACAGTAATGTCATGAGTGAACTTCAAATCAACGCAGAATATACACTAATGCGGAAGAAACTAATTGACTCTCTAGAGTTCATTCGTGAATTTAGAAATGATTCGGTTCATGCGGGATTTAGGAAGTTTGATTTCTCAGGCAAGAATATTGATCTATATGAGCAGATAATGCTATTGGGAGCACATAGGTGCTTGTATGCTGTAGAATATGCAATCATCAATTCAATACAAAATGTATCAGAATTCAAGGAATATATTGGATTGATCTTTAATCAGGCAATACGAGTTGATGATATACACGGGACAGTTTTCCACGCTCTTTCCAGAGCAAGCAGAAACGATAAGGAAGAAACGTTATAATCGGGTAGCCAGGGGTATTTAACCCCCAGCTCACAACACCTTACTATTACCATATAATCTTAGGTCGGTGACCAAGTCAGATAATTTTTCCAATCCTCGTCACATGTGAGTGATACCAGGAAGTCGATCTCCTTTCCTTGCCAGAAAGCCACCTAGTCGAGCGATCCATGTAATAGCCTGCGCTAAACAAGGCGGCCTTTTCGGAATTTTCCGGAGAGGGTTGAACTTTAAAAACAAAACTTTCTACTCGTCATCGCTAAGAATCGCGCTAACGGGTGTCTTCTGATCTGTTCTAGCTACCAGGGTTAGCCAGAACACTCTCCAGGCTACAATACTAATCACTGCCGAGTAACGGATCAAACGATCTGCTGTTTCTAATCTGCACTTTTCCACATGGAATCCGGATTTTATCACTTTAAAATATACCTCAATCCGCCACCTTAAGCAGTACCACTTCACTTTCTCAATAGCATCGTTATAGCAATTCACTGGTATATTGGTGTATAGCATCCACTCAATTTTTGAAAATCCCTTAGGGGGCTTATCTTCAACAACTTGAATTACATATACCTGCAATAGCTTAGTCAATTTTTTTCCTTTATAGTTGCGTGGAGGTAAGACGTCTATTTTTTTGAATTTGATACTGCATTTAGCCTCACGTTTCGGTTCATTTTTATTTTTTTGTACTTCGACTCTAATTTTCCCCCTGAGACGTTGCTTTCCCATAAAATTCCATAACATTTCTCCTGTGATTTCCGAATGCACAGTACTCTTATTAATCTTTCTGTTTTGCGATGCGCGGATAACATAATGGGTATTTAGATCTTCAGCCAACGAAAACAAATTATAAATATCAGCTTCTCTATCAGCGATAGTAACTACTTTCTTATTCTGGCCCTCAAGAACGGTGAAGTGGACCCACCACCCTACCCACGAAGCATATCGCTTTATAATTATTCAGCTCTATTAACATTTCCATATACACTGTCATCACCATCAGTCACATACCAAAAACGCGGTGCATCGCGCGCGGCAGTAATCCTCGGCGGCGCCCCAACTTCCGCTTCCGCCCGCCATATAAATTCCAGCGCGCCCCGTTCGGCGGTGTTGAATAGTTCACTGCCCGCAGCACGGTAGCGGCCCACAACCGCCGGGTGTGGATGGCCAAAATGGTGGCGAAAACCTGCGCTGAACACAACCCTTGCCGGCTTTGCCCAGCGAATCAGGGGCGCTGAAGAAGAGCTCTTTGAACCATGGTGCGGGGCAATTAGTAAGTCCACCGGAGTAAAATTCGGGTAACGCTGCACCAACTGCTGTTCAACCGTACGCGAGATATCGCCACTCAATAACAATCGCAGATGCCGCCACTGTACCAGTGCAACACAGCTGTGGTCGTTTTCTTCACCAGACAGTTTTATCTCAGCATGCTGTGGTGGCCATAACCAACTGAGGCGCAAATCTCCCAGCTCAACCAATCCTGGTGCATCACAAGGGGCCGTAGGAATATGCAATTGCTGCCGCAGCTTTTGCGCCAACTGGCCCGGAGCATAGAGTTGCTTCAGCCCCAGTAATTCCGCCAAACCCAGCAAGCCTCCCGCGTGATCGCGATCACCGTGGCTAACAATCACCGTATCCAGCTGGCGCACCCCCTGGCCAAGCAAATAGGGCGCAATTATCTGACTCCCGCTGCTCCAGCCAGAGGGTGAATCCGGCCCAGTGTCGTAAAGCAAGCGTTGCTTTGGCGTCTGCACAATCAACGCCAATCCTTGCCCCACATCCAGCACACTCAATTTCAGTTGCGCTGGCAGCTGCAAGGGCAAAACACCCGCAGCAATCATTAACGGCGCCAATAAACTCCAACCCAGGCTCCGACCTGGCAATCCCCTCGGTAGTAACAGAATCACAACGCTGATGGTGGTCAGCAACAAAACCACCGGCCCCGGTGGTGTCATCAACTGCCAGCTGGGTAAGAAACTTTCTCCTGCCGCCAAAAAGTGTATTAACCCACTCAATTGCCAGTCTGCAAACGCCAGTAACCAAGGCTGCCAGCCCACCAGTAAACACACCATACCCAGCAGTAACGTTGGCAGCAGGATAAAACCCAGCCACGGAATAGCAATCAGGTTTAGCAACAACCCCCCAAGGCTAAACCCAGAAAAAAATATCAAGGACGGCAGAAATAACGCCAGTACTACCACCCACTGACTGCGCACCATGGTGACAAGCCAATCCAGCCCGGTGAACACTGGGCCAGTGTGGCCAGAATCAGCGGCACTGCCAAACTGGCGATGCCAAAAAACGCTGCTGCGCCCATTAAAACGGAGCAACAACGCGGCCACCGCAGCAAAAGAAAGCCAAAAGCCAGGGTTGTGCAAAGCCAGCGGCTGCACACTGAGCACCACCGCCAGTGCCAATACATAGGCCAGGCCCGCGCCCAGCCGCCGTCGCCAGATCCACGCCAACAGCAAGGTTGCAGACATCACCAATGCCCGTTGAGCAGACAGCGGTGCTCCGGCGATCAGCGTATAGGTAAGAGCCCCGAGCAAGGCGCAGACGCCCGGCAGCAACAGCGGGTTCCGTACCGGCCACAGCGCCCACAATCCCATTAGACGGCTCAACAACTGCCCCAACAGCAACATAAAAGTGGCCACCATCCCCACATGCAAACCGGAAATAGCCAATAAATGTGCGGTACCCGTAGTGCGCAATAAGCTGGTAATTTGCTTATCCACACCGCTTTTATCCCCCAGCAACAAGGCGCTGACCAAGTGCGGATTATGTAGCTTGGCGCCATCAATAAGCTCCCGCAAATACTGCCGCAGTGATAACAATCCCGGCGAAGCCGCCCTGATTAACCGCGGCGCAACCTTGGGGCGTACATATCCGCTGGCATAAACCCCTTGCTGTAATAGCCAAGCTTCGTAATCCAAGGTATGGGGGTTAGCGTTGCCCCGCGGGCGCTTTAGCCGGAGTGTCATTTGCCATTGGCTGCCCGCAGCTAAAGCTGCTTTTTGCTCTGCGTTGGCCTGGTACCAGGTCAGATTCAGTTTTTGCTGTTGCAAAGGGGGAAAATCAGACCGGATAACTCGCGCCGTAAAGCGCAGATTAAACGTCTGCTGAGGCTCTGCCGTGTGTGATAAAAAAGTGCCTGGGCGCACTCCGGGTAGTGAAATCACTTCTACCTGCAACGGAAAATCCATGCCGTGGCTGGTGAGTGGCAGGCGTTTTGCCAGTGCTTGATGGTTGCTCCACAAACCCCACCCAAAGCCCAGGCTTATAGCCAGCAGGGGGTAGCAAAACGCAATTAAAATACCCCTGCCATTGAGAAAGAAGCGTTTGACGAATAAAAAACACAGTAAATAAAATGACAGGCAGGCTGCACTGAAATACAAAAAATGATCGAATTGCGGCAGTTTTGGCAGCAGCGCCACAGCGCCCAACGACAGAGCGTAGAGCCATAAAAGTACGCTGATGCCAACAGTAATCCGCCAGCGCGGCGCATCGGCCTTTGCACTCCCACTGCTGACAGCGTCCAAGCTTCGCTCCCTGTGATCGCAACCACAGCGCTTGCCAGCAGTACTGCCTCATCCATCTGTTGGAGAACTGCTAGCGTTAAAATAGATTACTTTCGGCAGCTGGGTCGCCCGAGGGTAACGCCTCAAAAATCCGCAGACCCAGACTACAAAACCTCTCCAAACTGCTCACCCATACGCACAGGCGTTTCTGCGCTGAGGGATTCCAACCAGCGCACACGATCGGCACCGAATAGCATAATTACCGTAGAACCAAGTTTAAAGCGCCCCATCTCTTCACCCTTTTGCAGCTGTGGGGGCTGTTGCACAGCATAGTTTTGCGTAAAAATTTTTCTGCTGGGCGGAGTTACCTGCCCAGCCCACACAGTTTCAATACCAGCAACAATCATTGCTCCTACCAAAATCATCGCCATTGGTCCGGCAGCCGTGTCAAAAATACACACTAAACGCTCGTTGCGGGCAAACAGGCGCGGCACTTTTGCCGCGGTAGCAGTGTTGACTGAGAATAGGTCTCCAGGCACGTAGACTGTGCGCATCAAACGCCCAGCAATCGGCATATGAACCCGGTGATAGTCTTTGGGTGAGAGATAAACAGTGGCAAAGTTGCCGTCGGCAAAGGGTGCCGCAACTGCTTGATCACCACCCACCAGTTCCAGCAGGCTGTACTCCTGCCCTTTGGCCTGAAAAATACGCCCATTATAAATAGCACCCAGCTGACTGATAGCCCCATCGGCAGGGCCACTGAGCAATTTCTCCCCGGCAACTATCGGCCTCGCGCCGGCCTTTAAGGCACGAGTAAAAAAATCATTAAAACTCTGATAAGCCGTACATTCTGTTTGTTCGGCCTCGGCCATATTGACTTGATAGCGCTGCACAAACCAGCGTATAAACAGATTTTTTAACACAGGGATACGGCTTTTCGCCAACCGGCCAACAAGACGGGACAGCGCGCGTTGCGGCACCAGATATTGCAACGCGATAAATAATTTGGTCTGCATGAAATTTAACTAACTAATTCACTGATCAATAGATAACAAATGTATCAACAAAAAAACCACTCAAATAACCTATGGGGAAGGCTTTAAAAGTTCTTCACCACCTTTAAAAGGAACAGCAGTACGCTCACAGGCTGCACCAGCCAGGCTTTATCTTTCGACTGGTGTATCCGGCAAATTGCCCCATTCGCTCCAGGAGCCAGGGTAGGCGCGAATCGAAAAACCCAGCGATTTCCCCACCAGCCAGGTAAACGCCGAGCGATGATGAGCCTGGCAGTGAGTGACTATTTCACGGCTGCCATCAATCCCCAGGTTGGCGAGAAATTCCCGCGCATCACTGCGGATACGCAGCTCCCGCGCCGGGTCCATTAAGCGCAACCAATCACAATTCACCGCGCCGGGGATATGCCCCCCTTTCATTGCCAAAACCCGTTCACCGTAGTATTCAGCGGGCGAGCGCGCATCCCACACCAGCAGCTTGTCATCTCCCAACCGCTGCTGCAATTCCTCCACGGTTATTGAGGATGCACTATCAATAGAAATTTCAATCTCACTTGGCTCCGACGCGCTCACTTCGGTCGACAGTGGCAATCCAGCACCGCGCCAAGCGCGCATGCCGCCATTTAAATAACTGTATTTTTTGTGGCCGATCACTTCCAAGGTCCATAACAAACGCCCGGCCCAGCCACCTCCCTCATTATCACAGGCAACAATATGCTGTTCAGGCTTGAGCCCCAGATCGCCAAAAACTTCCTCAAGCTGTGCCGCCGATGGCAGTTTACCCGGCGCGGGTGGAATACCCGCTAACAGCAATTGAGACGACAATGCAATGGCGCCAGGAATGTGCCCGTTACGGTAATCCTGTGCTGGGCTCAAATCGATTACGCGCACATCTTCGTGTTCAAGTTGCGCAGCCAACTGTTCTGGCTCGATAACCAGTGGTAGTTCATGTTTCAAATTTCGATCTCCTTATTCCGCAAAGTGTTTTTAGCTATGGCTTACTTAAGCGCAAGACTATTGCGCAAATGCACAAAACTTTCCATGCGTTGCTTACTGATATCACCGCGCTTCAATGCGCTGTCAATGGCACAGCCAGGTTCATGCTGGTGTTTGCAATCACGAAAACGACAGTGGCCAATAAACGGCCGAAACTCAATAAATCCCGCCAGCAGTGCGGCCTCGCTCATATGCCAAAGACCAAACTCGCGAATACCGGGGGAGTCTATCAGATATCCACCCCCAGGCAGATGAAAAAGTTCGGCCGCCGTGGTGGTGTGCGCACCCTTTTGCGCACTACCCGAAAGCACGCCGGTACGCACATCAACTCCAGGTAACAGACTATTAACCAACGACGATTTGCCGACCCCAGATTGCCCCACAAAAACGCTGGTACCCTCTGCCAGCAGCGCTAAAAGTTGTGGCAGACCTGCGCCGGTGCGGGTTGAAAGGCGCATAATTGGATAGCCCAGTTGGCGATAAGGTGCCAACAAAGCTTCCAGAGCTGGCTCCAACTCAGAATCGAGCAAATCGATTTTGTTGAGCAATAACAGCGGGGCAATACCGCTGGCTTCAGCGGCCACTAAATAGCGGTCGAGAACGCTGGCAAAAGGCTTTGGGTAGGGCGCAATAACAATCACTATGCGGTCAATATTGGCCGCCACGGTTTTTAGATCACCGTAGCGATCCGGGCGCTGCAACTTAGAGTGCCGCGACAGTCGCGCCGTCACCACGCCGCAAACGTCAGTGGCCACATCCATTGCCGAACGCCAAGCGACGCGATCCCCAGCCACTAGCGTGGCGATATTGGCGCGCACAAAACAGCGCTGACGCAACCCTGTAGCTTCGCCCTCAACCAACACCTGAGTGCCGTAATTGGCAATCACCAAGCCCAATTGTTCGGCACCGAGATCACCCGCTTCAAGGGCCTCGTCTACAACTTCACCGCGCTTGCGCGCACGGGCTTCACGCTCCTGTTGGAGTTTTTCAATACGCCATTGCTGGCGTCGGTTCAATTTACGTTTACCCATTTACCTTCAGCCCACCACAGCGGCATCTGTATTTCATCTCACAAAAGGGCAAGCGCTTATAAAACACTTCAAGCCCTCCGTTAGAGACATCTTGTATTGATAGAACATGCTATCGTAAACCCCGCTACTGTGGCAGGGAATTGATGAGGATTATAGTGATGCCTCACCAACCTGCCGCTGTAACCAAATAAACGTGTGGGAAATCACTTTTGCGCGAAATTTACCAATATTGCACCAAACAACTGCAAACTCCAGCAGTTAAGATACACTGCTACCCTAGTCACAGCTGCCAGCAGGAGCATTATTTTGAATCGCCATAACTTGGTTTGGATCGACCTGGAAATGACCGGCCTCGACCCCGAAAAAGAGCGCATTATTGAAATCGCCACCGTCATCACCGACCCGCTGCTGAACACGCTAGCAGAGGGCCCAGTAATTGCCGTGCATCAGAGTGATACTCTGCTCAACACCATGGATCAATGGAATACTCAGCAGCACGGCGGCTCTGGGTTAGTAGCCCGGGTGCGCAAGTCGCGCATCAGCGAGTCAATGGCAGAACAACAAACCATCGACTTTCTGCGCCAGTGGGTACCGGAGAGCGCCTCCCCTATGTGTGGCAACTCCATCGGCCAGGACCGCCGCTTTCTGGTCAAATATATGCCGCAACTAGAAAGCTATTTTCACTACCGCAACCTGGATGTAAGCACAATTAAAGAGCTGGCCCGGCGCTGGCGCCCAGAGATCTTGGCCGCGGTAAAAAAGAACAGCAATCACCTAGCACTAGACGATGTACGTGATTCCATTGCCGAACTCAAGCACTACCGCGCGCAATTTTTCAAACTAGATTAAACGGCAAACTGCCATGGTGCCGACTGAATACAGGGCTTAAATCAGCTAACCTATCATGCGCTGCCGCTAGTAAAGGGATGACGAAAATGCGCTTGTTTATTGCCGAAAAACACGAAGTTGCTCTAGCCATTGCCAACGCTTTGGGCCGAGCTGTAAAAAAAACCGGCCACTACGCCTGTGGCGATGACCTCATCACTTGGTGCGCCGGCCATATGCTCGCATTGTGCTCACCGGAAGACTATAACCAAGCCCACAAAAAATGGACCCTGGCGAGCCTGCCGATCATCAATATTCCGTGGAAATACCGCGTGATCGAAGGGCGCGCAAAGCAATTTGGCATTATTCAAGCACTCATCAAACGGGCACATATAATTGTCAATGCTGGCGATGCCGATGCCGAAGGCCAGCTACTGATAGACGAAATTCTGACGTATTGCGGCAATAAAAAGCCAGTCAAACGCATTTTAATCAACGATAACAATGAAAAACTGGTACAGCGCGCACTGCATAACCTGCGCGACAATCGCGATTTCTATGGCCTCTATCAAGCAGCTCTGGCACGTGCCGTTGGCGACCAACTCTACGGTTTCAACCTGACACGCCTTTACACCTTGAAGGGGCGCGAACGCGGCCACGACGGCCTATTGAGCGTTGGCCGAGTGCAAACGCCTATTCTTGGCTTAATTGCCGCCCGAGACAGCGCCATTGCCGCCCACAAAAAAGCCTTCTATTACACGGTAAAAGGCCAGTTCACGGTTACAAACATACATTTCCCAGCACTTTTTTGCCCCCCTGCCGACGCTCCCCTCGATGATAAAGGGCGCATTGAATCGGCAGACTACGCTCGGCAAATTGCCGACGCCTGCCGCGGCCAGCCGGCAAGCGTGGTCAAAGCAGAAACTAAAGATAAATACGATCCAGCACCGCTACCCTACGACCTGCTGGAACTACAGGTAGATGCCTCAAGAAAATTTTCTATTAAAGCCGATTTAACCCTGCAGATAACCCAGCAGCTGCGAGAAAAAAAACTGATCACCTACAACCGCAGTGATTGTCGCTATCTCAACGACGAAAATCATCGCGATGCCACAGACGTACTAACGGCCGTGGCCACCAATGCACCACTGTTTGCACCGTTTATTGCCAAAGCGGATACCGAGTATAAAAGCCGCGCGTTTAATAATGCCAAGGTAACAGCCCACCACGCTATTGTACCCACTCAAAACAGCAGTGGTTTAAACACCCTGAACGATCACCAACGCAAAATTTACCTGTTGATTTGCCGCGCCTATATCGCCCAGTTCTGGCCGCTCAAGCATTCTAAGGTCACTATGGTGAATATCGACGTAGCCGGCCACAGGTTTCGCACTACCAATACTCAGGTCATCAAACCCGGTTGGAGTACCTTATACAAAAATGATAAGGGCAACCAGGAAATAGCAAAGCTTGAAAATACCGATGTCACAAGCGCGAGCCTATCCCAGCTCCACAATTCGGCACAGGGCCACTGCACCGCTTGTGAAAGTGAAAAGAAAGAGACCATCCCCCCTCAACCCTATACCGAAGCATCGCTGTTAAAAGACCTCAAACGTGTGGCCAAGTATGTAAAAAACCCAAAAATCGCCAAGCTTTTACGGGATAAAGACAAGGGCAAAGAAGGTGAATCCGGAGGCATCGGCACCCCAGCTACCCGCGATAGCTTTATTGTTAAACTAAAACAGCGAGGCTTTATCGCCGAACAGGGCAAGCACTTGGTCTGCACAAAACTCGGGCGAGAATTTTGTGCTATTTTACCCCCCATAGCCACCGCGCCAGATTTAACTGCCCTTTGGCATCAACAACAAAAAGATATCGAGCAGGGAAAAATTCCGTTGCGAACCTTTCTTGAAGGCTTAGTGAGCACCGTTAGCGCCCAGGTAGCAGAAGTAAAAGAAAAAGGCCTCAATATCAAACTACAGGGCTTTAACTGCTCCAGCTGCAACCAGAGCACGCTGCGCCGCATTAAAGGAAAAAAGGGATATTTTTGGGCCTGCCGGCGCCACCCTGAGTGTAACGCCAGCTTTGCGGATAAAGCTGGCAAACCAGATTTTGCCCCACAACCCCAAGCCACTGCTAGCGACAGCAGCAACCACACCTGCCCAGAATGTAAAAAAGGTAGATTAATCAAGCGCGCATCAAAGTCTAAAAAAACAAAGAAAACTTTCAACTGGTTTGGCTGCAATCAATTTCCAGCCTGCAAAGCCCGTTTCTTTGAACGCGATGGAAAGCCAGAAAATACGGTTGTAGTTTGAAGAAGGTATACATGGGGTCTTCGTTAAACCTAGAAGCCGCAGTTAAATATATTGAGCGAAAGATGACCAAATAAGTAAAGCCATTTAACTCCCAGCGGCCGCTAATAAGAGGTAAAGTCTACTCCACTCCTCACAAAAGCCTCCAAAATCTGTTGCCGTCCAACCTATTCTTTTTTTTCGGCGCCAAATCCCTTCACTTTGTTTGCACTCTTCAAAAAAACCAATTAAGGTGGCAGGTGCTGTCCTAGCGCTCAGCATAACAACCGGCGCAAGAAAAAAAGAAACGTATAAAAAATACGCTCAATGGCAGCATGTAATCCGCGAGTTCTCGTACCATTGAAGCCCTCGCGGAAGATAAAAAACATCAATCATCAAAGAAGAACCACATCAT
>JAHZJJ010000037.1 GCA_022600975.1 Gammaproteobacteria bacterium | reverse complement strand
GGCAAAGTTGAAATCTAATCTGGAGGAGGTGCGTGCTCGTGGCGGTGAGCTATTTGTGTTCGCTGGCCCCGAAGCCGGATTCAAAAATGAGCCGGGAATAACTGTAGTGGAAGTCCCCAATGTGCCGGAAAGTTTATCGCCAATTTTATATGCCGTGCCCTTGCAGCTATTAAGTTATCATGTTGCGTTGATAAAAGGTACCGATATAGACCAGCCCCGCAACCTGGCTAAGTCGGTTACGGTGGAATAATTGTTTGTGACGTTTTTGTTGGGTGTAAACGATTAGATCATCCACTGGAGAGCTGTGTGAGTAGTTGAAACTTTCTACTCGCACAGTATTTCTCTATAGGAAGACCAAACAAGTGATGCTTATTAATTGTTTAGCTTTTTGCGTATTAAAACCGGGGGAATCGTAAAAAACTGAGCTATTGTGGCTAAGCTTATCGGTAATGCACTTTTGCGGTGATGCGATTAAACAGGCTCGGGAAAAACCGTTTAATGGTTGGAGCCCAGTAGCTCAGACCTTTTCCGATCACTATTTCATCCTTGCGCTTTTCTATTGCACGTATAATTAAACGAGCACACTGATCGACATCCATGCCATTTTCAATCGAGTGCTCAGGCTTATTTTGTGCTACGCCCTGTTCATTGAGAGAATTGTGGGCAATTTTGGTTTTAATTGAGCCCGGACAAATGGTTAAGCAATGAACGCCACTATCAGCGAGCTCAGCGCGCAGGCAATCCATAAAACCGACAACTGCAAATTTTGACGCTGAATAGCCACTGCGATACTTTGAACCAACTTTCCCGGCCACCGAGCTGATTGCCACGATTGTTCCTTGACGGTTTGCCATCATTTGCGGCAGCACGGCTTTGATTATGGCGATAGTACCAAAGTAATTAACTTCCATGAGTTGGCGATAGGCGCTGAAAGTTGTATCAACGAATAAACCGCGCTGAGAAACACCGCCGTTATTAATGACCACATCAATCTTGCCGAGCTCTTGTAGTATGGATGGGAGGGTTGTCAGTAATTGCTCACTTTGGCTAAGGTCGAGTGGTACCATCTGATGTTGTGTACTGCGGGGTAAGCGCTCTTTCAGAGCTTTTAGCGCTTCTCGGTTGCGGGCACTTAGTACTAAGTTTGCTTTTTTTTGCGCCAAAGCTTTTGCCAATGCTTCGCCAATACCACTGGATGCACCAGTGATCCATACGCGTTTATCTTGCCACATTACACACCTCCCTGCTTATATCAATAAGATTTTTAGGTAGCCAAGCAACCTTTAAGGGTGTTGCCAGCAGCGATTAACCTGCTTTTGATTTTGTATGAAGTACGCCGCCACTTATTGGGGTTTTTACACCTGTCGTCAATGGAAAGCTGATAGGAAGCTTGCGCATAGAGCGAATAGCTAAATAGGCAAACGTTTCTGCCTCCAGCGCATCACCGCGAAAACCAGCACTTTCAGCAGAGACTGGTTTTGCCCCTGTCCTCAATGCCAATTCGCGCATAATTGTAGGATTTTTTCTGCCACCGCCACTGACAATCAGCTGAGTCGGTTTTTGGGGCAATAGATCAAGTGCTTTGTCGACACTGCCTGCAATAAAAGCTGCGAGGGTTGCCGCCCCATCTTCCAGCCCAAGGCCATCAACCATTGTTGCTGTAAAATCGTACCGGTCTAGTGATTTTGGATAAGCTGCACTTAGATAGGGGTGGCTAAATAGTTGCGAGAGGTATTTTTCGTTCACTTTGCCGGCGGCTGAAATGGTTCCATCAGTATCCATTTGACCCTTATTATGGCGCAGTACCCAATCATTGATTGGCCCATTCGCGGGGCCGGTGTCAAACGCGATAATATTGGCGCCATCCCACCAGGAAATATTCGCCACTCCGCCAAGGTTCAAAACGGCAGTATCCGTAGCAGCTTTTATTTTTTTCAATAGGGCCTGATGATAAATTGCAGATAGGGGCGCGCCTTGGCCACCGGCACTCATATCTGCACTGCGAAAATCACATACCACATTGGTGCCAATTAGGTTCGCCATAAGTTGGCCATCACCCAATTGACGCGTATAGCCGCGTTGACCATTGACCGGTGCCCGGTGTAAAACAGTTTGACCATGAAAGCCCACAACCGCAATTTGAGTGGGTGTGAGCCCGTTAGCGGTCAGAAATTGATTCACTGCATCTGCCTGGGCTTGTGTTAAGGCGGCTTCAGCGTCTTTAAAGATATTGGGCTCAGCACCTTGAAAATCCCATGAAAGAGCTGCTTGCACCGCTTTGGGCAGCATAGATTTAACATTTTCTGGATATGGAACCAGCCCCCAGGGGCCAAATTCTTGAATAGCTTCGCCATCACTTTTAATAATGGCTATATCAATCATTCCGTCTAATACAGTTCCGGTCATCAGGCCGACAGCCCACACGGGTTTTGTCATTTGCAACCTCCATGGTGGTATTTATACACGGGTATGTAGCTTATAGCTTCTGTCGGCATAGGTGCCTGCACCAAGTATTTCAATGATACACTGCTTTATTGAATAAAGGGCCATAACGTCAGCGCTAGTAGAATGCCCTAGTTATATTAAACCACTTAATCCGCACGGGATTTGACAGGAACCTACGGAATGCGACTCCAAATGCCGTCCAGAGTGTGGCACTGGGTAGACTGATAGCAGTTAAAACGACGCTCACTACAATAAGCGAATAAAGGGGTTACTCAATATTGACGTAGATAGCCATTGTGGTTAGCGCCATTACCCAGGCTTTAGGAGTGACCCACTGAAAGGCGGCCGTTCTTATAAGTGATAATGGTTTTTTCATCTGCCCGTTATTAGATATTGAGCGGGAAGTTACAATTTTCCAGGCGATATAAAGTAGGTAGCTTTCACCCGCAAGCTTCAGTAACTTGTCATCAATTATCACTATATTTTAGCGATAAACTAGAAGCAGGGAGAGGGCTGAGAGTATCAAAAAATATTGCTAACCATTTTATTCATAAGGTGACTCGTCGTGATTGCAGAAATCTAGAGAAGAGCGTTGAAAGCGCCATTTGCGTCGGTATGGGAAAGCATCTTCCACTCGGCCATTGCGAATGTGCTCTTGCAAGTGCTGCCAGTAACGGTAATCGTATAGGTCATTGTGTTGCTTTTCGAAGGCATTGCGTGCAGTTGGATTGCCGCTGAAGAAAAGTCGAAATTCTTCCGGAAAAACATCATTTTCTGCTACCCGATACCAAGGGCTGTCACTCAACTCTTGCTCGGGCAGTGTGGCTTTGGGTATTTTTCGGAAGTTGCATTCAGTGAGGGGGCAGAGTTCATCATAATCATAAAAGACCACTCGGCCGTGGCGGGTTACCCCAAAATTTTTTAATAACATATCGCCGGGAAAGATGTTAGCAGCAGCCAGCTGTTTTATGGCATTTCCATACTCTTCAACGGCCTCTATAGTTTGTTGTTCATCACTGTGATTGAGATATAAATTTAGTGGTTCCATGCGTCTTTCGACATACAGATGGCGAATAATAATCCATTTATTATTAATAATTAATTTTGATGGTGCTAGTTTTTTCAGTTCATTAAGTAATTTTTTACTAAATCTGTTTCGGTAAAAAATAAAATTGGCATATTCCTGAGTATCTGCCATGCGTCCGACTCTATCTGAGCGGGATACAAACCGATACTTATCTCGCACGATTTTTTCGGTCACAGTTTTTGGGTTGCTAAAGGTGTCCTTTATCACTTTAAAGACAAATGGGTAAGACGGTAGAGTAAATACACACATCACCATACCTTTGATGCCTGGCGCTAATATAAATTTATCTTTGCTTGCTTTCATATGCTTTAATATATGTCTATAAAATTCAGTTTTACCATGTTTGGTGAAGCCGATTGAATTATAGAGTTCAGATAGATCCTTTTGCGGCATAATAGTGGAAAGGAAGCGCACAAAGTGCGAAGGAACCGGAGCATCTACCATAAAGTACGAGCGCGTAAAACTAAAAATAATACTTGCTGAATCATTTTCGTAGATAATCGTATCTATGTAAATGCCACCACTTTCATTGTTAAGGCAAGGAAAAATAAGCGGCATTACCACATCATCAAACATTATCCTTCCCACTAGGTAGGCAGCTTTATTGCGATAAAATATAGACTCTAACATATCAACTCTAAGTGCTTGTTCATCGCTTAATTTTGCCAAAGGGCCTGCTCTTAGGGTTGTGCAAATATTGTCTATATCGCGTTGCCGATTTTCCCAGGGTATAGAGAATTCGTAGTCCTTTAGAATATTTTCAATAATGATTTTCAATTCGTTACTGCCGTTATAATGGCTGTAGATGCTATAATTTTTTAATGGCTTATCATCTAAAGGGTGTGATACTTTGACGAAAATATAACTATCGTGAATATGTTGATGTTCAAATTGAGTGCAAAAAATTGAGTTAAAAAAAGTCTCGGCTATTTCATAGTTCTTGTGGTTTATGAGTAAGTTAGTATAAGTGAGCTTGGCTTCTCTCCAAATATTTAATTCACAAATATCTCTACTGGTAACAGCTTGTACCAGATTTAATACTTGAAGGATCTTTTGTTTGTAAAGCTCAATACGTTCTTTGTTGGCAATATGTCCTGCGGGCCAGTCTGCGGTTTCAAAGCACACCTTTGCCTTCAGAGTAATATTTTGAAAGTCAGCAAAATAGGCGTCAAACCCATTGAGAATAGTTTTGGCAATGCGCCTTGCTGCAGGCGAGTTATTGGACATGCGCTAGACTCTTATAATATTTCTATAGTTAAACGTTTCAATCAGTGAATAGGCCGATATTAACACGGTCTCCGGGAGGTTGCTTGGGCGAGTGGATCAATAGTTTTGTGTTTTTCTTTGCTGTAATTGATCCAGTGGGAACCCTCCCGGTTTTTATTGCAGTTACTAGTCGCCATGCAGATTGGCAGCGGCGTAACATTGCGCTGACGGCGGTAGCGGTGGCTGCTGTGGTATTGTTGATTTTTATCTTGGTGGGGCAATATGTTCTGGAAGCCATTGGTGTGCCACTTTCGGCATTTCAGGTGGCTGGTGGTATAGTGTTGTTTTTATTTGCACTGACCATGATTTTTGGTGAAGGCAAGCCGGAACAAGATATGGAGTCGGTGCGCAGTGGCAAGGAAACAGCTATTTTCCCGCTTGCGATTCCCTCTATTGCCTCTCCCGGTGCCATGTTGGCAGCAGTGGTACTCACGGACAATTATCGTTTCAATAAACTACAAATCGCACAAACCACCCTGGCAATGTTGGCGGTTTTGGGCATAGTGCTGTTGATATTGTTGACGGCCAATTGGCTCTATCGTTGGCTCGGCACAGCGGGTGCTAGCACAATCAGCAGGGTGATGGGCTTGATATTGGCGTCTGTTGCCACTACAAATGTATTGCTTGGAATTCAGCAATACTTTGCTTTGTAGGTAGTTGCCGGCTGCACCATTTTGTATAAATTTTGTGCAATCAGATTGGGTGATCCTCCGCTTTATTTACCAAGTGATTCTATTTCCTCCCATCGGCTATAGTAGCCTTCAAGCTGACGTTGTAGGTCGGCCAATTTTGTTGTTAGTTCTTTTACTTTATCGTGTGGTTGATTAAAGAAATTTGGTTGAGACATTTCATCTTCAATGCGCACAATTTCTGCTTCAGAATTTTCAATCACAGTTGGCAATTGATCTAATTCGCGTTGTATTTTGAAGCTAAGCTTAGTGGATCTAGGTGGGTTTAGAGGATCATTTTTAGGTGGTTGAGTAGCTGGATTGGCCGCAGTTGCTAGTTCTGGCTTAAACTTGTTAGGCGTTCCCTTGTCATCCCATAGCTTCCCGTGTTGGCGAATTAAATCATCAAAGCCGCCGACATAGTCGTATACTTTTCCACTGTCGTCAATAAATAGCGTTCCGGTTACTATTTGGTCAACAAATTCTCTATCATGAGAAATAATGAGAACTGTTCCTTTAAATCCGTCGATTAACTCCTCTAAAAGTTCGAGTGTTTCAATATCTAAATCATTGGTTGGCTCATCCAGAATTAATATATTTGCCGGTTTTGAAAATAGTTGTGCCAGCAAAAGTCTATTTCTTTCACCACCGGATAGCGTGCTTATTGGCGAGCGTACCCGCTGGGGAGAAAATAAAAAATCACCCAAATAACTAATAACATGCTTTCTCTGGCCATTGATTTCTATGAAGTCTCGACCTTCAGACAGGCTATCAGATACGGTTTGGTTGTCGTTTAAGGTTGCTCTGCTTTGATCGAAGTAAGCTACTTGTTGTTTGGTTCCGGTGCGAATACTACCTTTATCTGGGGTTAATTCACCCAGCAGCAGTTTTATGAGAGTACTCTTGCCTGCGCCATTGCTACCAATAATACCTATGCGATCTCCACGCTGAATACGAAGATTTACATCGCTAACTACTATTTTTTCATTGTAGCTATAACTGACATCTTTAAATTCTGCAACAAGCTTTCCTGAACGCAAATTATCATCAATATGCATGCTAACGTTTCCGCCAACATTAATCCGCGCCTGACGTTCATTGCGCATATTTTTTAGCGCACGTACGCGGCCTTCATTGCGGGTCCGCCTGGCTTTTATGCCCTGGCGAATCCATTTTTCCTCTTCGGCTAGCCGTTTGTCAAACAAGGCATTTTGGCGTTGTTCTTCGGCAAGAAATTTCTCTCGGCCTGCCAGAAAAGCAGCGTAATTGCCTGGGAAGTTCAACATTCTGCCACGTTCAAGCCACAAAATACGGTTGGAAACTGCACTTAAAAAGCGACGATCATGGCTGATTAAAACAACCGCATTGCTTGTGCGAGATAGCAACTGTTGCAACCAATCAATAGCGGGAATATCCAAATGGTTGGTGGGTTCATCCAATAGTAGAAGATCGGGCTCAGAAGTGAGTGCGCGTACAATGGATAATCTTTTACGCCAGCCACCGGACAGGCTCGCCATAGTTGTATCTTGTGATAGGCCAAGGTCAGTGAGTGCGCCGTGAATACGGCTTTGTAAATCCCAGCCATTTTCGTGATCAATAGCCTCTTGAACGGTTTGCAGCTCGCGCAAGCCGACAGTGTCTAGATCTTTGTGGGTTAACGTCTCGAAGCGTTTAAGTAGTGCGCCCAATTCAGCAAGGCCCCCTGCGATATAGTCAAATGCTGTGGTTGCATCCGCAGGGGGTAGATCCTGAGGTAGGTAGGTTATGGATAGATTGCTATTGACATTGATATCACCGCTATCAAGTTTCTCTGTAGCGGAAAGAACACGCATTAGACTGGATTTACCCGCTCCATTTCTGCCAATCAATGCGATTTTATCATGTTGCTCTATAGCAAAGCTTACATGATCAAGCAGGGGCACATCACCATAGGCAAGCTGTGCATTATCCAGACGGATTAACGCCATTGTTTCAATCTCTTGTTACTAGCGGTCAAAATACTAAAAATGCTACATAGAGCGCACAGTATACCTGTCAGCTGCCAACCCCCAACCTCGTCTTCATACTGAATAGCCATCCCTGATACCACAGTGGCAGGAGTGGATGCTGGCCAGCCCGCAGTGCCTTAGGTTATCGAAACTGCAGCTATACGGCTGTACCGAAAAAGGATGCTTTGCTATCCAGGGTGAAGGTTGCTCTACAGGTAGCTGTGGCGGCAAAGGTTACATTGTCTGAGCGGGCGAGCCAACTATTGGTAGATATGGTATTACTCGTTGCTGCCCATAGGCAGTGTATTCGGTAGGGTTTTGCAATATAACAAGCTACCAGCAATGTCATAAGGCCTTCATACGGATTGACTAGGCTTTGCCAACCTGAAGTAACGAATAACAATCAGACAAGGTTGGCGAGATGGCTGGAACTTTAGGGGTGAAGTTCGGACGCTTTCAGAATGCACTCTGTGGCACAGTGATGACGCTGGTGCTGGCAGTCATCAGTGCCCATGTGGCGGCCGAGATTGAGCAAACTAGAGGACGCTTGGAAACTGTTGAGGTAACGGCTCAGGCAGCCAATGCCAGCAATGATATTGATCATCAGCGCAATGCGGACAAAATCGTCGCCGTACAGACTTCCGAGGCCATCGGCGAGCTGCCGGACGCAAATGTGAGCGAGGCCTTGCAACGTATACCAGGG
>JAHZJJ010000036.1 GCA_022600975.1 Gammaproteobacteria bacterium | reverse complement strand
GCATCAGCAGCTTTTACAAACGCCATTATTTCTTTAAATTTGATCGCGCCCATTGTGTTGTCGCAGCAGGCTTTTTTTTATTTAGCTCAGAATGATCTTGGTGGCTGTATCCTTAATATTGCCAGTGTATCGGGTGTGAGAGGATCGCCAAAAACAGCGGCCTATGGTGCGGCAAAGGCAGGCTTGATCAATGTCAGCCGATCGTTGGCACAAGAATGGGGAGTTGACCAGGTTCGGGTTAACGCGATTATTGCTGGTTTGATTGATACCGAAGCGGCAAAGGATCACTACGGCGGACCAGATGGCATAGAGCAGATTGAAAATTCCCTACCATTACGGCGTATGGCATGTGTGGGTGATATTGCCAATGCCTGTATATTTTTAGCATCGGAAAGTTCTGGGTATATCAGTGGTGCAGCACTTGAAGTAGATGGTGGTGGCGAGCCACCGGCATATTTACATTTGATGGATCAAGCAAAATAATGACAACTTTCAAAGAAAATACATTGAATTACCTGGCTTGGGAAGAGTTTTGCGATACTTTAAAGCGTGCCGGTAAACAGATAATACGCAAGGAGGCGGCAGCTGATTCGCTGAGTAACAGCGAAGGGTATCGTTATTTGAGCCGCTTGTTGCGAATTGGCTTGGAAATGCACCTAGAATTTTCTGATACCGATTTTCCAGGTTTTTGCACGCCTTCCCATGAAACTGCAAAAATTGGTGCGGATAACCCGGATAACCTATACATGCGTGCGCCGATAAATGGCACCCTTCGTTATCGTGTGTATGGTAATCGAGGAACGGTACATTATTTGAGTTTTGGTTGCCAGGCTGGGGGCTATGAAAAAGATGGAACCTTATTGTCGGCCGGATTTATAGATACCAATGGTTTACAAATTGAAGATAATGGTGATTTTGAGTTAATAATTAGTGCTCAAGCTGAGATTGGCAACCATTTACTTATCAATAAAGATTGTACTAGCTTGATTGTTCGACAAACCTTCCATGATCGAAAAAAAGAAATACCGGCAATAGTGCAAATAGAACGTTTAGATGTAGCTGGTAAGCCGCATCCGCTAACACCAAAAAAGATGCGAGAGAAATTGTTGAAATCCGCAAATTTTGTTGAAAAAACAGCGAATTTATTTGCAGATTGGGCGCAGAGTTGGAAGCCACAACCAAATACTTTGCCATTAATGAACCCAGAAGTTACCCTTTCAGTCGGCGGCGACCCCAATATTGATTATTATCATGGTTATTGGGAATTAAAAGACGATGAAGTTATGATAATCCATGTTGACAAGGTTCCCGATTGTGATACATGGAATATGCAAATAAACAATTATTGGATGGAGTCTTTAGATTATCGATACCATAATATTTGCATCAACAAGCACAATGCACACTATAACGATGATGGCAGTGTCACTTTGTTTCTTGCTCACCAAAACCCACAACGTAAAAATTGGCTGCAAACTGCATCGCACAATATTGGCACCATGTGCTTTCGTTGTGTGGGAGCACAAGCTTTGGTGACGCCGCAATGTCGGGTGGTTAAGTATCAGGATTTAGATTAGCTGTTATGAATATTGATAGCTTGAAACCAGCTAGCCTGATTGCAACTGCACAAAAAAAAACTGGTCTTAGAGACTTTGGAAAGAAGGAGTTTCTACCATTTTTAAATTGTTTATGTAATGCACTGCGTTATGAAGCACGTTTAAACAAAGCAGGCATTTATACTCACACACAACGCCTAATAGACATTCTTACCAGCCGAATGCAGGTTGAAGACTATTATCGTCGATACCCAGAAATTGATTATGAGATAGTTGCCCCACCTCTTGTAATTACGGGGCTTCCGCGTACGGGCTCAACACTGTTACAGCGGCTTATCGCGAATGATCCTCAATTTTTATCTGCTGCTTATTGGGAAAACCGTTTTCCTGCCCCTTTCGTTAACGAGGGGGCCGTTGATCCAACACCACGTATTGAAGCAGCTAAAACAGAGGTTGCCACAATGCTTAATGCTGTGCCCCAGTTGGCATCTGTACATCCTTTGGATGCTGAAGCAGCGGATGAGGAAATTTTGCTGCTCGAGCAATCACTGTGTAGTACCAATAGCCAAGCATTGGTTAATATTCCGAGTTTTGCCCAATGGCAAGAACAGCAAGATCAGCGGATAGGGTATGCGTATTTAAAAAAATTGCTGAAGTTTATACAATGGCAAAAGCGGCAGCGAGGTAAGAAGGGGAGGCGGTGGATATTGAAAACACCGCATCACTTGCATTGTATTGATACCTTGTTTGATACTTTTCCTGGCGCACAAATCATTCAAACTCATCGCAACCCATTGGTAACGATACCTTCTATTACCAGTTTCACTTACTTTCTATTTAAATTATCTAGTGATGAGGTTGATCCTATGGTGGTTGCTGACTCATGGAATAAAAAATGGATTAAAGGTTTAAAGCATAGTTTAAATTTTTATACAACAACTCCATATACAAATGTATTAGATGTGGCTTATACAGAAATGATTAAAAGACCTTTAGACGTTTTAAAAAAGGTATATCAATTTTGTGGATTTGAATTGAGCAAAGAAGGATTATCCTCTGCAAAACTATTTTTACAGCTGAATGATCGAAATAAAAGGCCTATACATCAATATTCAGCAGAAACATTTGGTTTTAAAGAGAGTAGGTTGAAACAGCAATACCAGTTTTATTGTGATGCTTATGTTAACTATATAAGGTAAATTATTATGCTGATAAAAAATAAGATTGTTATTGTTTCAGGCATTGGCCCCGGCCTTGGTATAAAGCTTGCAGTACAGGCTGCAAAAGAAGGGGCAAAAGCGGTTATATTAGCAGCGCGCACACAAACTAAAATTGACTTGGCTGAAGAAGCTGTAAATGCGCTAGATAACCCATGTCAGGTATTAAAATTGGCAACGGATATTACCGATAAAAATCAGTGTGAACAGTTGGTTTCTGAGGCTATTAAGAATTTTGGGAATATAGATATATTATTTAATAGCGCATTTATGCATGGTAATTTTGAGTCTATAGAAAATGCAGATCTAAATAGTTGGAAACAGGTCATTAATACCAATCTGATAGGTACGATGCAAATGACACAAGCCGTTATTCCACAAATGAAAGCACAAAAAAATGGTGCAATTGTTATGGTTAATACAATGTCTGTGCGCAAACCTTTTGTTGGTGAATGTGGTTACTCTGCATCGAAAGCGGCATTGGGGTCTGCAACTAAATTCTTAGCACTGGAGCTGGGGCAGTACGGAATACGTGCTAACTCAGCGCATATGGGGTGGATGTGGGGTGTGCCAGTGCAAAGCTATATTAGCCACACATCTCAACAAAACGATGTTAGTGAGCAATCACTCATCGATGAAGTTGCAAAAAAAATCCCCATCGGACGCATTCCTACTGATGATGAATGTGCTAAAGCGGCATTATTTTTAAGCTCTGATTATGCTTCAGCAGTTAATGGTGCAATTCTAGATGTCAATGGTGGAGAATTTTTGCCTACCTGATTGGTGTAAAGTTAAATTTTATATAACCTAATAATGAAACAACCTTATGAAAAGACTAGAAGGCAAAACCGCTATTGTTACTGGTGGTGCAAATGGTATGGGCGAAGCGACAGTTCGCCTGTTTGTTGAGAATGGCGCTAAAGTTGTTATTACTGATATTGATGACGAGGCAGGTGCGGCTCTCGCCGATGAGCTTGGAGAGGCTGTCATTTTCCAGCATATGGATATCAGTAAAGAAGCAGATTGGGAAAAATCCGTTGCATTGGCTCAAACCATTGGGGAGTACAATATTTTGGTCAATAACGCGGCTATTTTGCATATGGCAGCTATTACAGAGACAACACCAAAAGATTTCATGCAGGTTATAGAAGTTAATTTATTAGGAGCTTTCATGGGGATTCGAAGTGCCATAGAGCCAATGAAGGTTTCCGGGGGTGGTTCTATCATCAATATCTCATCTATTGATGGCTTGCATTCCCAAGCTGGAGTATGCGCTTACTCATCAAGCAAGTGGGGAGTGCGAGGTTTAACCAAAACGGCAGCCATTGAGCTTGGTCAGTATGGTATTCGTGTAAACAGTGTCCACCCCGGTGGAGTTTACACTGAAATGGGCGGCAAAGGGCGTAACTCGGAAGAGGAAATGAATAAGGATTTTTATTTTTATCACCCGATCCCTCGCGTTGGTCAACCTCACGAAATTGCTCAGATAACACTTTTTCTTGCAACAGATGAAGCTAGCTATTCAACAGGTTCGGAATTTGTTGCTGATGGTGGTTGGTTTGCTGGGTTACGGAGCCCAATGATGCCTTGCTCTTAGTCAGTTGTGGGGTATTTTATAGTTAAAGCTATTGACCCAATAAAAATTTATTTATAAATGAGAACTTAGATATGAGTCTATTTGACCCATCTAGTTTTCGTCAGGCATTAGGTAGTTTTGCAACCGGAGTAACGGTTATTACATCGATTGACGAAAATGGTGAACCAGTGGGGGTTACGGTTTCTAGTTTTAACTCGGTTTCTCTTGACCCACCGTTAGTGCTTTGGTCGCTGGCGAAGGATGCACTGTCTTTGCCAGTATTTAAGCGCTCAGATTATTTTTGTGTTCATGTTTTGGCCGCATCACAACAAGCTATTTCTTGCAGGTTTGCCTCAAAAGGATTGGATAAATTCGATGGCATTGAGTGGACTAAGGGGCATGCTAATACGCCTTTACTGTCAAAATACGCAGCACGATTTCAGTGTAAAACCACGCATCAATATGAAGGTGGTGATCATATTATTTTTGTGGGTGAAGTATTTGAGTACGATCAAGATGATACGGCGCCTTTAGTTTTTCACGGCGGTAAATATGCCCTAGCCAAGGCAAAAGAAAGCGATGAAATGCCCGGAGATGCTGTAAATGTTCAAGCGGGTACTTTCTCTAATCAATTTTTTTTATATTTATTAGCGCGCGCACACTATCAAGCTACTTACAAGATACAAAAAACATTGCGTAAAGAAAATATGTGCACAGATGAGTATTTGGCACTAATCTTATTTGGCATGGGAGGCAGTTTATCTATTCAAGGGCTACATGCGCGTATGGAACATACTGGCTATGTTCCAAGTAAGGAAATGCTGACAAACTTACAAAACCGTGGGCTTATTACCGAGGCTGAAACTGGAGATCAATTTTGTTTAACATTCAAGGGCCGTGAATTATATATTTGCCAGTTGGCAAAATCAAAGGCAATAGAAGAAGAAATATTGGACGATTTTTCTCCAGCAGAAGTCGCCGATATTCGCAATTTCCTAAATCGCTTGATTGATAAAACAAACCCTGGAATTCCTGATTTTTGGCAAAGCGATGAGTATCAAATGACTTGATATTCTTGTAGTATTGAGAAACTTGCCACCAGGGCGACATTTAAAATCAACGATAATAGCAACGGTAGCCCTATTAAAAAGTTCAAACAAAAGTCTATAGCATTGCGTCCGCTGGAAAATGTGAAATTAACACTCTCCGGTTTTGGCCCTGCGATTGAGTATGCTGCTGTATTACTCAATAGTCTTGGCGTTGAGGTCAATAGACTTTCTGGCGCCTACTATGACCCTTATCAAGCCTGGGCAGACTCCGGGTTGATGGCATTAACCGGGCAACCAGCTGGCCCGCCAGTTATGAGTTCGGTTCCATTGCCGAGCTGCGCGCAGGGTGTATTGCTGGCACTCAATGCCATAAGTCAGCGGACAGTATTTGAACCTTTGGCAGCAGGACATTTACTTACCGAACGGGCTGCGATTAATCAATTGCAACGCAACGGCTCTGTTGCACCGGGCGGCAGTTGCCGCTTGCTGAAAACAGCCGACGATTGGCTGGCAGTCAATCTGCCTCGGGATTACGACTGGGAGATGATGCCCGCATGGCTCGAAAAAGAATTTCCCCCCACTTTTTTTGCGCTAGAGCATAGAGTAAAGGCATGGCAGGTATTGGGCCATATATTGTTGAGCTATCCCAGTGCTTGGTTGCTAGAGCGAGCCAGGTTGTTGGGCCTGGCGGTTTCCAGAAGTTCACCAGAGGCAACTGAAAAAGCAGCTGCTGATGGAGCTAATAAATGGTGCACCATTCATTCATATTCTCAAAAGACAGAGCGCTTCTCTTGTGATCCTAAAAAGAGCCCCGTTGTATTCGACCTTTCCAGCCTTTGGGCAGGGCCATTATGTGGGCATTTGTTAAAACAGTTAGGCGCTCGTGTTATCAAAGTGGAAAGTAGTACGCGGCCGGATGGCGCCAGACAGGGCGCTGCGGAATTTTTTGATTTAATGAATAGCGGCAAAGAGAGTGTTGTATTGCCACTGCACACCCATAGGGGGCAGGCACAGCTAAAAGCCTTGTTGGCACAGGGAGATATCGTACTAGAATCGTCACGCCCGCGCGCGCTTGCACAAATGGGTATTCATGCACAACAAATGGTAGCTCAAAAGCCAGGCCAGATCTGGCTACGTATTACCGGATATGGCCAACAAGAACCTAACGCCCGGTGGATTGCGTTTGGCGATGATGCCGGTGTATCGGCAGGTCTTAGTGAACTATTTTATAGGCGGGGCGACGGTATGATCTTTTGTGGAGATGCCATAGCCGATCCTCTTACCGGCATGCATGCCGCATTGGCCGTCTCGGCATTTTGGCATGCTCATCAGGGTTGTTTGCTTGATATTTCTTTGCAAGGGGTGGTTAAGCATTGTATCGATATGAGCGCGCCTATTGAGCCGTTAACGGCGCGGCCTATATCAACTAATAGCACCGGTTGGGAGTTATCATTAAAACGTGAGTCTCTAGAAGTTAAGCCGCCTGTTAAATTCCGTACTGCCACGAGCGCTGCGAGCTTGGGGGCGCATACACGCCGGGTGTTAGAAGAATTTTCCATGCACACCAATAACTCACACAGCTTTTGCGCGTCCAACTGCGGTTTCTAGGTTCAAGAGTACAGACTTTAGGGCACCTCTATAAACCCGAAGAATCGCGGAAATTCCTGGCCCAAATTTGCAGAGGGAAATTGTTAACCTAAAAATTTATCACATGTATTAAAAACTTGTGCAGACTTGCGTGATCCAGCTATGGTTTTAGGGAAGTGGTAACCAGGAATTCATCAACATCACTTTTAGTAAGGGAGCCACTGTCGTTGTGGCTCCCCAAATCTTTTGAATGGAGTATTGCTGGTATCTTCTACACTTCCGCTTCCCTTAGTACGTTATTGCGTGGTGCCTAAAGCCCTCTCCTCCAGTGTGGGTTGGGTTATGCATTGGCGGCCAACGGTTCAAACAGTGTATCCAGATCATCGGCAGTAATAGACAGCTTTTTCTTGGCGGCATTGTCACCGTAAATGGCATCGGCAATGGCTCGTTTTTTCTTTTTAAGCTCCTGGATTTTTTCTTCTACCGTGCGCTCAGTCACTAATTTATAGACAAATACTGGCTTGTCCTGGCCAATCCGGTGCGCTCTGTCGCTGGCCTGATCTTCGACTGCCGGGTTCCACCAAGGGTCATAATGAATCACGGTATCCGCGGCGGTGAGGTTAAGCCCGGTGCCCCCGGCTTTAAGGCTGATTAAAAACACGGGCACATTGCCTTGCTGAAAGGCGTCAATGGGTTTGGTGCGGTTACTGGTTTGGCCTGTCAGTTTAACCCAATCGATCTTGGCCTGCTTAAGGCGTCCTTGTATCAGCATCAGCATGGAGGTGAACTGTGAGAAAATAAGAATCTTGCGGCCTTCTTCCACCATGGGTTGGACCAGACTCATCAGCAAATCGAGCTTGGCAGATTCCGATACTGATTTGGCTTGCTTTACTTTCACCAGAGACGGGTCGCAGCAGGCCTGGCGCATTTTTAGCAAGGCATCGAGAATATAAATCTGTGAACGTGCGAGCCCTTTTTTCTCGATTTCTTTTTTAACCTTTATCTCCATGCTCGCACGTATGGTTTCGTACAAGTCACGCTGTTTACCCTCTAGCTCTGTGGTGCGGACTATCTCGGTTTTTGGCGGGAGCTCTTTTGCTACTAAATCCTTAGTACGGCGAAGCATAAACGGTGCTATGCGTTTTTGCAGACGTTTGGCCGGATCTTTTTTCCCGTGTTTTTCAATTGGCGTACGATAGAAACGGCTGAACTCTCGACTGGCCCCTAAAAAGCCGGGCATTAAAAAGTCGTACAGTGACCAGAGTTCGCCTAGGTGATTTTCCATCGGCGTGCCTGTCAAACACAGCTTGTGGCTCGCCGGAATATGGCGTATGGCTTTTGCTGCTTTTGCGCCCGGGTTTTTAACCGCTTGTGCCTCGTCCAAAACCAACAAATGAAAACTTTGTGTAATCAGCTGATCAAAGTCACGTTGGATAATGCCATAAGTGGTCAGTATTAAATGAGTCTGTGGGAATACGGCAAGGTCACGCTTTGCGCCGTGATAGATATGCACGTTAAGATCGGGGGTAAACCGTTTGGCTTCTTGACGCCAGTTGTGTAGCAGACTGGTGGGACACACAACCAAGCTTGGTAGGAGGTCATCACCCAGGCGTTGTTTCTCCAGTTGCAGGTGAGAGAGAGTTTGCAGAGTTTTACCCAGCCCCATATCATCAGCCAGAACACCGTTTAGCCCATACTCCCTTAAAAACTGTAACCACGATAGGCCCTGTTTCTGATAAGGGCGTAGCTTTGCCTGCAGTGCTTTAGCAGGTTTGACAGATTTGAGCCGCTTAAAGCGTTTTAACTTGTTGGCGAGTTCTTTGAGTTTTTCTCCACCAGCCCAGGGCAAACCCAGCTGGCTTTGTAATTCATCCCACAGTTGAGCATGGTGGTTTTCGATGCGATAGTCATTCAGTGGCTTGTCACCGAACAATTCCAGCAGGGTGGATGCTATTAGGGTCAAACGCTCAGCGGGTAAATTAATGAATTTACCGCCCGGCAAGGCAACAGGGACAAGGCTGCCTTTTTTCAGTTTTTTAAGGTTTTCGATAGAGGGTAAGCGATTTAGCTGGCGTGCAATCACCGGCAGTAGGTCGATTGACTCACCATCAACGGTAATGCCAAGCTTCATGGTGAGCCACGAGTTATCTTCAGACTCTTCTAGTTCGGCATACCAGTCGTTTTCTTGAATTGCCGCAAACTGGAATGGGAAGTCATCAGCTATTTCAATGATCCAACCTTCTTCTTCCAGCTCGGGTAGCTCATCGTTGATAAAACTCATCCACTGAGATTGGTAATTGTCGGCATACGGCTGGGATATAAGTAAATCAAAAGGGTTCAGCCCTTCAATGCCTGTAGCTTCAGGCAAGTTTTTAGCTGGTTGCAGGTGAGAAAACAGTGTATAAATGGCTTGCGTTTCTATGGAATTATGCCGTGGGATAAGAGCTTCGCCTGGCTTCGTGGGCAGTGTGTTAGCATTATCACTGTGGTCTACCCGTTGGCCTTTATAATCAAACAACAAATTGGCTTTTGCCAGGGTTTGTATCTTATCAGGTGTGTCGAACAGCGCACTGTCTTTGCGGAAGATTTGTTTATGATTCCAGGGAATACAGCTAAGGGCTAAGACGGGGGTTGGGGTCACTTTCTGAATAGTGACGGCCTCAGGTTGCCTTACCGTCTTTGCGACAGCTGCTGGCAAAATACTTGACAGCACTTGCTGTGTTTTTGCAATACTTTTGTTGTCCAGCGGCGGTGCCTGCAATAAAGTACTGAGGATTTCGGTGTCTGGGGCATTGATTAACGGCCCACAGATTGCTGACTTCTGAGAGACTCTCAGGTAGTAAGGTGGCGCTGTGGCAACCAGGTTTAACCGGTGATCTTTTTGGCTATTATTAAAAAGCGCCGGTGATTGGTGGCCGTCTTTATTGATCAGCCAGCGCACTTCGGGTTGCACAGGTTCACCTTGCTGAATGGTGACCTTGCTGTCGCCGTCAAGAAGTAAACGGCCAGTGTTTATCATTTGCTCCAGCAGTGTTGTGCCCACTTCACCTTTAAGCAGTATGCTATGGTTATGCTCGACAATCAGGCTTTCCATATAAGCCAGTTTGACGATTTTTTTATCCTGCTCGCCAAACCTTTTAGGCCAATTAGGCGTGTTCTGAAAATAGTTGTAGGAAAACAAATCCAGATTGATTTTAGTGGAAGGTTTGCCAAGCCCGCCTTTTTTCAGGTGTCGACAATTGTGAAGGCTCACTATAATCTCGCCGTTTTTTCTGAAGGTCGGTAGGTAAACTATGGATAGATTGCTTTGTTGCACCACAGTGAGCTGCTGGGTAGGCTTTTTGGCTGACTTTTTTAATCGGTTGAGCCAGTCTGTATGTTCTCTAAGAGACGGTTTGTTCTGCTGCGCTGATGTTTGGAAAATAGATGCAGCAGACTTTGTTTTTGCAGCTGCTATACCCAGATTTTCAACGCTACCCCCCATTTGTTGCATCAGTTGTATAAAACCCTGAAAGGAGTCAGGGACTGCTTCATTGAGGGTGTTAAAAGCTTCCTCCAGGTCAAGAAAGCTTTCAGCTCCCTCTAAGCCGGTGAGGTCGTTGATTTTAGCAGTCCCGTATCGACGCTCAGCTTCCAGCAGTACTGCAAAGACATGCTTACAATTGTACTCCATAGGGCAGGAGCAATAGCCTTCTAGACTGTCGTCATCTTCGCCGGGCAAGACAAACTGAATATCGACTTCGTAGGATTTCCGGCCACTACCTTTGACTTTGCCGTATATCTCATCGGCATCTTCATTGATTTCAACTAACTGGACATGACCACTGTTAAAGTAGTGACGACCTCTTTCGAGGGCATTTTGACTAAATAGTTGATGGAGGTCGAGATTCAGTGGCATGGTAGGCTGCGGCTCCGGTTTGCATACTTACTGTCATTTGCTGGCGGGCGGATAAAGCACGCTCATTTATTGACTTCAATGGAAGTTGTATAGGAGATTTCTCGACGGTGAGATAAGTCCGTTATTTTGAGACTGAAATCAGGGCTGACAGTAATATAAGGGTTGATAAACGGCGGTTCTAAATTTCTCAGTTAAAGCTCAATGGTGCCAGTGGATGTCCGACAGCAGTAGGCGTGGGCTTATTATCAAAGGTTCACCGAGCGAATGGGTAAAGTTATCCAACACTCATGACTACATAGACTTTCAGCGAATACTGCAGGCTCCTAGTGCTAATTAAGTCATTCTCAAAAAATCCCCAGGGGGAGAATATTGCCCCGCTGCGAGTTATTCAAGCCCCGTATTTGTGAGAGGTTTAACCTTTGCCCGGAGCGCTTTTCAATTTCACTTACTCCACTTTGGCGGGCCATTTTAAAGTAATAGGATAACCAAGGCAATCAGCCTTGCGCCTATGCCGTTTTGAGCAGCCGGGACAAGGTCGTTGGTGGTGGGTCAAATGTGTGCTTTCACCAATTATGGACGCTAGCGAATTTGGGATAGATATCCATGAAAATGCACACATCTGACCCACTACCGATTTGTAGTCCTGTTCTGATAAGAAACGAGTCACTTTATCGTGGTTCACAGGGCCCTCTACCATGGCGGAGAGCCCTGTAGCCGTTGCTACACCAGAGGTGCTTAATAAATAGTCAGTGTGTCAAGTGTATTCCTCACCTGTAATCATCGATATATAGAGGTTCAAAACCGAGTTTGGCGATCTTCAAATTGATCTCGTATAATTCGCGCATAAATTTTTGGCGACGGTTACGCAAAGTGCGCTTTTGCTTCTTATCCAGGTTTCCAGATCTCAACTCTCTGCGCATATTTTGGAGTTTCTCGCTGACTTTTTCAAAGCGTCTTTTTAGCGAAGAGTGTGCCATTTCAGTGTCATAGATTGCCCGCCCAAGCTCGTATTGCTCCACAAACAAGCTGGCCGTGGGGCCAGTGCAGGCTCCTTTATAAATATTTCCGGTGCGCCCTAGTTGAAAGCCGTTTTCTGGGGTACAAAAGCTCTCAAGGCCCCTGTTGTAACCCCGCTGCCAACTTTCCGAGTCCACTCGTTCACCGTATTTTTGGCACTCCTGCGCTATCTTATACAGCGTATCTTGACGATCGCCCCTGGTGCCATCAAGGACACCGCGCTCATACCAATTGCCACTCCGACACTCGTTTTCGGAAACAACGGCGCAGCCGGAGATCAACGCCAGCAGGCTGACGATTAAACTCTGGATCTTTAACTTTTTCATACTTCTCATGGGTGCAAAACTCGGCATTTCTAAATAACACAGGGGGGATAAGGAGACTTGTTAAAAATAGGTTTTATTACTACGGATTACCTCTATTGCGACAAAAAAAGCAAATTATACAACCTAAAATGAATTTCTTCCCAGTACTTTACGCAAAGCTCTTTGAAATTCCTATACATTAAAGGCAGTGTAAAGTTATGTTAACTTTATAGACTTTCTTATAAGCTTTCCTATATGTTTATAGCTAGATTTAACATATGAATTTAGGCAAGACAATAGAGTAATTAAGATGTATAAAAACCCCCTTGTATCCTTTTGTTTGACTGTAGCACTGTTATTTTTAATAAGTAATACAGCAATGGCAGCGAATGCAAGTTTACATTTTGATCCTTCCTACGAAAAGGGTTACTACGAGAAAGTTGGACATAAAAACAAACCCTGGAAATGTAGACATGGGAGATGCAAACCTCGGAGATACAGGCCAGGTAGAAAAGCCTACTGGAAAAACAAACCCTGGAAATGTAGGCATGGGAGATGCAAACCTTGGAGATACAATCCAGGTAGAAAACCCCACAGGAAAAATAAATGCGGGAAGCTGATCATTACAGGGCCGTTTGGAGGGAAATTTAAAGCACCCGTATGCTAATCTCTGTACACAAGTAATACTTCGGACAGTTTTAGCCCAATGATTCCAGGGAATACAGCCCCATAAGATGATTATTGGTAACTCAGGGCTACCCTAGACTCGCGATAAAATAGCGTCCCGCGGCCCTGGCTCTCCGAAGTATTGACACAAGGTAAGGATGTGTAAACGCTAAAAAAAGAAATTTTAGTGAGCATTAAATGCTCTATGTTTTTGCCAATAGCAAACCCTTAATCT